>JAUNVL010000007.1:41273-55017 GCA_030537675.1 Propionibacteriaceae bacterium
CCCCCCGTGAACCCCCCACAACCACACGCCCCCGTGAACCCCCGAAACCCCCGCGATCACACGAAGCACGCCTTTCGTGTGGTCAGCCCAGGAGGTCCCGGCGACGGAACCACCATGCAGCAGTCACCGCGATGATGACGACGCCGATCACTGAGTACGCGAGTGCCCAGTCGTAGTTCATGTAGCGGAAGACCGCGATGTCGTCGCTCCCGCTCCACCAGTCGTAGAGCTCTGTCTGACCGGCCATCATCGTCATCAGGACTCTGGATGGAAGGGCGAACTGCACCCATGACGAGCCCCGGACGACGGTTTCGAGCGTCCACGACCCCACCAGCACCACCAAGTAGACGCCCATGGTGATGAGCGAGGACCCCAGCCCCATCGTCAGGGCGCCACTCATCAGGGCGAGAATCAGCACGAGCACCATGATCCGACCGATCATGAGCGGCAGTCCCACGCCCGCCGACATGTCATGGGCACCCCTCAGCGAGAGGAAAGTGATTGCTGAGAGCGCCAACGACGTCAGAACATACGTGGCCGCCACGACGATGCCAGCCACGCACCCCACCGCCAGTTTGGCCAGCAACAGGGGGATGCGGCGCGGGGTGAAGAGCAACTGTGTGCTGAGGTTGCCGGAAGCGAACTCTGCCCCGATCAGGGAGGCCACGAGCGCCGCGACTGCGACCAGCACCAGCGGAAAACCGAGATCCAGGGCGTTCTCCGCGTACTCCCCGAACCCGAGCGGGGTGTGCATGAACTCCTCGATCTGCGGCTTCGGCCAGTCCGCACACTCCACGGAGGATTCATTTCCTCCGCAGGTGCTCTCCCAGTCGATCAACGCGATGCGGATGTTCTCCCGAGCGCTGATGAGTTCCTCGGGGCCCACTGGCTTGACGAGATCGGCGCTCACCATGACCCCGAGCGCCGCGAGGGCAGCCATGGCCACCAACATCATGACCAGCAGGCGACGGCTTGCAAGGCGCAACAATTCGGCTCTCAACAACGAACTCATGACGCCACCGGCTTCTGGTTCCCCTGGGTGGCGCTCAGGTGTTCCAGGGCAGTGACTTCAAGGAAGACGGATTCCAGGGTGGATCGCTCCACACTGAGGTGTTGGGGCCAGAGATCAACGTCGCCCAGCACCCGTGCCACGTCCTCCGGCTCTGCGACGGCGCCATGTGCCCCGCTGACGTGCAGCCTGCCGCCGGAGATCTGGACACTGTAGCCGGCCTGGCGCAGGGCCTCGTGCGCCCGGCTGTGGTCGCGGACCTCCACGGCCACCAGCGAGCGGTCACCCGAGAGGAGGCTGGCAAGGTCTCCCTCCACCAGCACCCGGCCACGTCCGATGATCGACACCGAGTCCGCCACCTGTTCCACTTCGCCGAGGAGGTGGCTGGAGATGAGCACCGTCCTCCCGGCATCAGCCAGGGCACGGATCGTGGTGCGGATCTCCTGGATGCCGGCGGGGTCGAGACCATTGGTGGGTTCGTCGAAGATCAGCACCTGCGGTTCCTTCAACAGGGTGGCTGCTATGGCGAGCCGCTGTTTCATTCCGAGCGAACACTGCCGAAACCGGGTGTCGGTCCGCCCGCCAAGACCCACTTCCAGCAACACCTCCGTCACGCGGCTGCGGTGAACGCCGATGGACAGTGCAAGGATCTCCAGGTTGCGGCGCAGCGTCATGTTCGGATGGAACTTGGGGGACTCGACGATGGCGCCCACGTGCTGGATCACCTCGCCGAGGCGCTCGGGTACGTTGACGCCGCAGAGTTCCATGGCACCGCCGTCGGAGCGGATCAGCCCCAGCAGCATCCGCAGCGTGGTGGTCTTGCCCGAGCCGTTGGGCCCCAGCAGCGCATGCACGCCCCCGATGGGGACGTTGAGATCCAGCCCCGCCACGGCAACTGTCCCTCCGAAACGTTTCACCAGTCCGGACGTGCGGATGGCCCACGCCGACGGCGGTTCGCTCCAGTGTGCTGTGCTCATGCGCTCCACGCTACGGCGTCGGGTGTCGGGGGCGCGTCGCACCACGGCCCATCGCAGGCTCAGACCAGGGTCTCGCGGGTCTCCAGCACCGCGACGTCATCCAGTTGCATCCGTCGCCACAGCAGCCATGTGGGAAGAGCCATCACTCCCAGCGCCATGTAGGGGGCCATGACGTCCTGCAACGGGGCGAGCATCACACAGACCACGGTGACGAGCAGGAACAGGTGCTGGATCCGTCGTGACGGACGGGCCAGCGCGACGAAGGGCAGCACCCAGGTCAGGTACCAGGGTTGAAGAGCGGGTCCGAGCACCGCGAATGCCATGAGCACCCCGCACACCAGGAGCCAGGGCTCCCCCACCGATGAGGGCGGGCGCGGTCCCAACTTCCACACCAACCAGATGATGCCCGCGACCACCAGCAGGCTCGTGAAGAGGGTGAGGATCGAGATGATCGTCTCGTCCGGCAGCAACTCGTGAAAGCGACCGAAGGACGCCACCCAGGAGATGGGTGCATTGCTGGTGGCCTGCAGTGGGCTCCCTGCAGTGGGGTTGCGCCAGCCCAGTCCCAAGCCGGTGGCCACGGAGACGAACGCAAAGACACCAATGGCGCTCAGCCCGCCCGCGGCGGCCCGCGCCGCGAGCCCCCACCAGCTCTTCGACCGTGCCGGGAGAACCGGCTGGGACGCTGCCCACGCGAGCGCCACCATCCCCACCCCTGCCACCGCGGCCGACTGCTTGATGGACATTGCGAGCCCAATGAGTGCGCCTCCGGCCACCATGGCGGGCCACCCCCTCGCCCCCAGGTGGTGGGCTGCGAGGAATGCCACTGCCAGCAGCGCCACCATGATGGCGTCGTTGTGGATTCCCCCCACCCACTGCACCAGCACCACGGGATTCAGCAGACCGGCCCAGAGCACGACGTCGCGGCGGACGCCAGCGAGATCAGCCAGCTTCGGGAGGCACCAGACCAGCACGACGATGGCCAGCAGGTTCGGCAACCTCATGCCGACAGCGCTCCAGTACAGGTCGCCGTCGAACATCCGCGAGATGACGCCAAAGATCTCCAGCGATAGGGGCGGGTACACCGACGTCGTGTCGAACCAGTGGATACCCACCAACAGACCGGGCTGACCGGCGTCGCCGGAGACCACGTCGTACGGGCTGAGTCCGTGCGCCATGAGCCAGCCCTGCGCAGCGTAGGAGTAGGAGTCGCGGCTGTGCAGCGGCGGGCTGAACAGCAGCACCAACGACCACAACGCCAGCACCACCCGCGGACGCGGGAACGCAGGGCCGATGCGCCACCATGCGTAGAGCAGAAGGACGTGCCCGGGCAGCGTCACCAACGACCGCCACGGCTCGGCACCGATCTCCAGGAGGCCTGTGCGGTCCAGCGTGCTGGCCGCGATCACCAGGAACAGTCCCGCCACGCCCAGCCCCGGCCACACCCACTGCGAGCGCACGCCAGCCCCACCGGCACCGGGGCGCCGTGGAGGGGGCGGTGAAGTGGACAACGGGGCACCTCGGGAAGACGTGAATGGGCGCGGCCAGCATACTTCGCAGACGGCGATCGGGGGCGCGAGCGGGGCCGGTGCTCACAGGGCGGCACTAGGCTGGTGATCATGCGAATCTCCATGGTCAGCATCCACGTCACGGAACCTGCCCACGCCCACCGCTTCTACACAGAGGTGCTGGGCTTCGAAACTGCACTGGCCCTGCCCGAATCCGACGTGTACGTCGTGTCCGCCCCCGGCCAGGACACCGGTCTGCTGCTGGAGCCGAGCACCACCCCCATCGCGGAGCAGTACCGCAGCGAACTGCGCGCGGCGGGAATCCCCGTGCTCGTCCTGAGCACTGACACGCTGTTCTCGGACATCGAGCGGCTGCGGGGCGAAGGCGTCCACTTTGTCGGCGACGTGTTCCGCGATGCCTCCGGGGAAGCCATCAATTTCAGCGATTCCGTCGGGAATCTCATCCAGTTGCACCAGGGAGCGCTATGAGCAAGAGGCACCATGTCGTCATCATCGGCTCGGGTTTCGGCGGCCTGTTCAGCGCAAAAGCGCTCAAGCATGCGGACGTGGACATCACGCTGATCGCGCGCACCACGCACCACCTGTTCCAGCCATTGCTGTACCAGGTGGCCACCGGGGTCCTGTCCGAGGGCGAGATCGCTCCCGCCACCCGCGAGATCCTGCGCCACCAGAAGAACGTGCAGGTGCTCCTGGGGTTGGTGGATGACGTCGACCTGGCGTCACAGGTGGTGAAGTGGCGATTCCACGAGGAGTACCAGGAAACCGCCTACGACTCGCTGATCGTCGCCACCGGAGCAGGTCAGTCCTACTTCGGCAACGACCACTTCGCCAGGTTCGCGCCCGGCATGAAGACCATCGACGACGCGCTGGAACTTCGCGCCCGCATCTTCAATGCCTTCGAGGTGGCGGAGTTCACCGAGGACGAGGCGGAGCGACGCAAGCTCATGACATTCGTGGTCGTGGGCGCCGGCCCGACCGGCGTGGAGGTGGCAGGTCAGATCCGCGAACTGGCCGCTGCGACGCTGCGCAGGGACTTCCGCTCCATCGACCCCTCCTCCGCACGCGTGATCCTCGTGGATGGGGCGGACCAGGTGCTGCCCCCGTTCGGACCCAAGCTCGGCAGGGCCACGAAGAAGAAGCTGGAGCAGTTGGGCGTCGAGGTCCAACTGAAATCCATCGTCACGGACATCGACGAGGACGGCATCGAGATCAAGCGCGAGGACGGCAGCATCGACCGCATCCAGTGCTTCTGCAAGGTGTGGGCGGCCGGGGTCAAGGGCAGTGACCTGGGCCAGACTCTCGCCGAGCAGTCGGGCGCCGAACTGGACAAGGCGGGGCGTGTGAAGGTGGCCCCCGATCTGACCCTGCCCGGCCACCCCGAGGTCTTCATCATCGGCGACCTGATGACGTTCCCCGACGTACCCGGCATGGCACAGGGCGCCATCCAGTCGGGAAGGCACGCCGCGAAGATCATCGCTGCGCGGGTGAACGGCGACGAGGACCCGGGGCCGTTCAAGTACTTCGACAAGGGTTCCATGGCCACCATCGCGAAGTACTCGGGAGTGGTGAAGATGGGCCCCATCCAGCTGACCGGGTTCATTGCCTGGCTGAGCTGGCTGTTCCTGCACCTCCTCTACATCGCCGGGTTCAAGCAGAGGGTGACCACTCTGCTGAGCTGGACGCTCAGCTTCGTCACCAATGGACGCTCCCAGCGCGTGGTCACCAACCAGCAACTTGTCGGACGGCTCGCCATCGAGGAGTTGGGTGCCCACAGCTCGGGCCGCCTGATCAGCGGAACCGTCCCCGGCTCACCCAATACCCCGGAAACCGACAACCCGAATTCCCTCAAGGAGTAATCCATGCAGTCGTTCCTGCGAGTGGTCCGTGACATCTCCCTGCTGCTGGCACGCATCCTGATGGGCGTTGTCCTTCTTGCACACGGTTGGCATCGGTGGCAGGTCATGGGCGTGGGCCGGGAGGTGGCACTCCTGGAGGCGTCAGACATCGGCAACCCCGGCACGATCGTCTGGCTGGTGATCGGCTTCGAGATCGTGGGCGGCATCCTGCTCGTCTTCGGTCTCGCCACTCCGCTGATCGGGCTGGGGATCGTGGTGCTCAACACGGGCACCATCGTCCTGCTGCGCTCCCAGGAGTTCTACGCCCACCTGCACGGGTGGGAGTACAACGCCGTCCAGGCCGCCGTCGGTCTGCTCCTGCTCGCCCATGGTTCCGGCCGCGCCGGGCTGGACAATCTGTTCCTCAATCCCAAGGGCGACGACACCGAGCTCATCGTCGACGAAGCTGAAGCCCACCGGATCCAGCCGCAGGCATTCTGAGCTCCCTCACAGCAGACACACAGCCAATTCATGGCTTGCCGCCAACGATTGCTGGGACAGTGGAACCATGGCTGCCACCCCAACACCGCTGCGACGACTGGATGGAACCCCGATCCGGGTGCTCACGGTCGATGATGAACCGAGCCTGATCGAACTCCTGTCGATGGCCATGCGCTACGAGGGCTGGGAGATCCACACCGCTCAATCAGGCAGCGAGGCCGTTCGCGTCGCCAGAGCCAGCCAGCCCGACGCCATCGTTTTGGACATGATGCTCCCCGACTTCGACGGCCTCGAAGTGATGCGTCGCATCCGCGCCTTCCAGCCCGATGTGCCCGTCATCTTCCTCACTGCCAGGGACGGTGTGGAGGACCGCATCAGTGGGCTGACAGCGGGTGGGGACGACTACGTGACCAAGCCCTTCAGCCTGGAGGAGCTCATCGCCCGGCTGCGCGGGCTGCTGCGACGCTCCGGCGCCACCACCCCCACACCCGGTACCCAGCTCGTCGTCGGCGATCTGGTCCTTGACGAGGACTCGCACGAGGTGTCCCGGGCGGGAGAGCCCATCAACCTCACCGCCACCGAGTTCGAGCTGCTCAGATTCCTGATGCGCAACCCCAGACGGGTGCTGAGCAAGGCCCAGATCCTGGACAGGGTGTGGAACTATGACTTCGGTGGCCAGGCCAACGTGGTGGAGCTCTACATTTCCTACCTCCGCAAGAAGATCGACGTGGGCAGGGATCCCATGATCCACACCATGCGCGGCGTCGGCTACGTGCTGCGCCCCGCATGACCCGCTCGAACACACTGTCCGCGCAGCTGCGCGACAGGGTCATCCTCATCGTCGCGGTGCTCGCCATCGTGCTCTCGGCCAGCACCCTCCTCGCCGCGCGCACCATGACCTACAACCAGGTGGACCAGCAGCTGGAGAGGGCATTCACCCGTCAGGGCCGCCCGGGTTCCCCCCAGAACATGGCACCCGGCATCAACGTTCCCGGCATGGCTGAGGGCACTGTCATCGCCGCACTCATGCCCAGTGGTGACCGGCTCGGTTCACGCGTGGGCGACGCGAGCGTCGAACAATTGACGCCCATGGCGTGGGAGGCCCTGATGACCATCCCGGCGGATGGCGACAAACACACGGTCACCATCCCCGGAATGGGCGAGTTCCGTGCCGAAGCCAGAGTGGGCAACAACCGGGTGGTCGTGGCCCTGCCGCTGGCGGAGCAGAACAGGACGTTGTTCTGGCTGACCGTGCTGACGGCAGCCATGGGAGTGCTGGCCGTGGTGGTGGCCGCCATGGGCACCGCGGCGCTGGCGAACCGGACCACCCGCCCCCTGCGCGCCCTGAGCCGAACGGCGCAGGAGCTGTCGAGCCTCCGGCTGGACCAGGGAGAGGTGACCGTGCCGGCATCCGTCGCGGTGGAGGGGTTGCCCCCGGAGCACGAGGTGGCCCAACTGGCGACGGCGTTCAACCACATGCTGGACAACGTCCAGGGTGCCCTCGCCGCGCGGCAGGCATCCGAGAGCAAACTCCGACGCTTCGTGGCCGACGCCTCGCACGAGCTGCGCAATCCGTTGGCCGCCATCCAGGGCTATGCAGAACTCGCGGAGCGACCCGAGGCCGACGTCGCCGACACCACCTATGCCCTCGGGCGCATCCGCGCCGAGTCCACGCGCATGTCCACCCTCGTCGGAGATCTCCTGCTGTTGGCACGCCTGGACGCCGAACCGGCTGTGGAACTGCGCGCCGTCGATGTGGTGGAAACTGTGCTGAACGCCGTGAGCGACGCACGGGCGGCCGGCCCCGGGCACGTGTGGCGGCTGGACCTGCCCGACGAAGGATTTGAGGTGATGGCCAACGCCGATCAGCTGCACCAGGTGGTGGTGAACCTGCTGTCCAATGCACGCAACCACACGCCGGAGGGTACGACGGTGACCACGACGGTCGGGATGAGGCAGGGCCGGGCGTGCATCCAGGTGTTCGACAACGGTCCGGGTATCAGCGCTGAGGTGTTGCCGCGTGTGTTCGAGAGGTTCACCCGTGCCGACAGCGCACGCGCGCACTCCGCCACCCCATCCACAGGGCTCGGTCTGGCCATCGTGCACGCGGTGGTACGCAGCTTCGGGGGTGCCACGCAGGTGGAGTCGCGCCCTGGCCTCACGTGCTTCACGGTGTGGCTCCGCCCTGCGGCCACCGTTCAGGGCGAGCTGTAGCGGAACAACAGAACGGGGCCGGTCCCTTGGAAAAGGAACCGGCCCCGCATCATTCAACGGATGTTCAGCTGAACATCACGATGTTGTTGAACACCCACTGGTCAACCAACGCGTAGGTGTAGCCACCGCCAGCCTTCGGCGTCGCTGCCACCACGTTCTTCGCGTGGATGTAACTGCGACACCCGTTACCACCCGTGGTGGCGGTGTCGCACTCGGTGTACCACTTGCGGCCATCAGCGGCCGTCCAGTTGTTGGTGTAGCCCAAACGGTTACCGGCCCACAGCTCGCGCTTGGCCGGGAGGTAGGTCAAGTTGTTGAAGAACCACCCCGTCTTCGCCTCGAACTTGTTGCCACCCTTGTGGTAGACCTGCGTCGACCAGATGGACGTCCAGCAACGGAACGTGGCCGAGTACGGCTCACACTTGGTGAACCACTGACGACCATTGACCGTGTGATAACCGGGCGTGGTGTACACATCCTGCGGCCGGAACGTCGGCTTCACCGTCGGCGTCGCCGAAGGCTCAACCGTGGGCGTCACCGTCGGTGTGACCGTTGGGGTCGGCGTCGGAGTCGGGGTCGGGACGACAGTCTTCTTGACCGTCACCGAGACCTTGAGACCCTCGACGTCAGCGCCCCACTGGCTCACCACCATCTCCAGCGGACCGTCAGCAGCGTCAGCCGGCACCTTGACGGTGGCCGTGCCGTTGCCGTCGGCGTCGATGTCAGCGGTCGCTACGCGAACGCCATCGACGTGGACTTCGACGATGCTGCTGCTCGCCGTCGGGGCGAAGCCCGACAGCGCCAGGGTCACCGTGTCGCCCGGCTCCACCGTGGACGGTGAGGCAGTCGCCTTGGGGCTCACGACAGGGCCCTGGGACTCACCACAAGCAACGCGGGCCAGAGCCCAGTTACCGTGATCAGAACCGTTCCCGTCGCCACCGTTGCCGACCTGCAGCGACAGCTTCTTCACGCCCGTGATGTCCTTGTTCAGCGCGACGGGGACCCCGCCGCCCTTGAGGACCGCGGTCTGTGTTCCCAGCAGCACGTCGTCCCCGTAAACCGCGAACGTGACCGAACCGCCCGTCCCACGGGAGTCATCGACTCCCACGACGGCCTGGAATGTGGTGCACTCCTTGCCGGTCAGATCGAAGTTGAGCGTGGACGGGGCGTGCGTGCCGATGCCCTTGGCGTAGGTGACACCGCCGAGCTTCAGCGGTCCACCGTCACCGGCTGCGCTCTCGCCGTTGGATGAGTCCCACTCAACCGGACCCCATCCATTGACGGGCGTGCCGGAGACAGCGTCCTGCATGTCGGACAGGTACGTTTCGTTGGCGCCGATCACCATGAGAGAGGTGCTCGCAGCCACATCCATGCTGTCCCCGCCGACCACAGCCACACCATCGAGTGTGATCGTGGCGCTGCTGGCATCACGAGGAACGCGCAGGATCCACGTGGCTACCGAGGCGTCGCCCTTGTTGAGCGTGGTGGCGCCGGGCGTCACCAGTTCGGCGTCCCAACCAGCAGGCACCACGAGGTCGTGGGTGACACCTGTGACCTGCACCTCGTCGAACGAGGTGATGGTCGTGGAGACCGTGCGGACCTCTCCACCGTTGACGGTCGTGCCGCCCTCGACGGAGATCGCCCCGCCCACGCACGTGACGTCAGACTCCATGCCAAGGTCCTCGACCCGGAAGTTGTCCATCGTCATGTTGTGCTGTGTGTTGTTGCCAGGCATCTTGTCCACGGCCACGAAGAAGGTGTCACAGCTGTCAGCCGTGAACTCCTCGCTCCACTGCGCCGTCGAGCGCTGTTCGCCCAGGAGGTCCGTCACAACGTTGGTGGTCGTGAAGCTTCCGCCAGTGGCGACGTCCTTGCCGATGCGAATCCGGTACTGGTCCGCGTACGTGGTCTGGTAATCGAAGCTGACCCGGTACTTGTGTCCGGCCTTGAACGGCAGGGCACCGGGTGAGGTCTTGAGGATCTCGCCCCTGTTCTCGTTGTTGGCCATCAGCGACCAGGTGCCATCGAGCACGTTGTCGTTGAGCTTGAAACCCTCTTGAGGCGCTCCATTGCCAACGTCATTGACGCCCCACCAACCCTTCTGGGAGTACGGGGCGTGCTTCTCGGCCAGTTGGGTACGGGCGTCGCCGCCTGCATTGGTGCTTCCTGTGACGAACGGGTAATAGCCCGTGTCAACGTCCTCGAAGTTCTGGAAATACACCGTTTCGGCGCTGGCTGCCGAGTCAACGGGAGCCTTCCAGTCCACGACGCGCAAGTCGTCGACGGCCACCTTGGCAGTCCCACCGCCAGCACGCACCGTGAACGTCACGGGAGATCCCGTGGACGTGAACGTCACGCGCAAACGCTGGAAGTTCGTCCTCAACTTCTCGTCCGAAGCCGTCGCGTTGAGGACGTTGGAGGTCTTGATGGAGTTGACCACCTTGCCCGCAACCACGTCTGCGTCCGCCGCAGCTGTCACGCCGGTTCCCGAGGCATCGACGCTGACGAGTCGCTGCTTGCCCGGCTCGACCTCGACCCAGGCCCAGGCGCTGTACGTGCCCGCAGGCAGGGTCAGCTTCTGGCTGATGGAGGATGCGCCTTCGCCCAGGACTGCCTGGAAGTTGGCACGCTCCGTCTTCTCGATGGTGGCGCTGCCCGTCGTCTCATAGGCGTCAAGGTTGCCCGAGAAGAAACCGGGGTCAACGATGTGGCTGCCCTGGCCCCAGTTGGGTGCCACGGGTGCCGGGACGTCGGAGGTGGGGTACAGCACATAGGCCACGCCGTCCTCTGCGCCGTTGATGGTGATCTTGCCGTCCACGGGGACGACGTCGGAGATCTTGACGCGGCCGGTGTCGGTCAGCTTGAAGAGTTCCAGCGTTCCCTGTGCCTTCCATGCATCGGTGAGCGTCCACGTGGTGGAGCCGCCACCAATGTTGTAGTGGTAGAGGCGATCTTCACCGCCCTGCTTCCAGGGAAGAAGGTATGCGCCGTCGGCGTAGACCGTCGCGCCGTCGTAGGTGTAGGTGCGGTCAGTGGGCACGACGTTGCCGGGGACGCTGGCAACGGTGGACTTGGCCACGGTGCCGTTCTCGAACTTGATCTCGTTCGGCGACCACTTGACGATGTCAGACTGCTGCAGGAACTTCACCGGCAGGTTGCGCGCCCACACGTTCTTGATGAAGTTGTTGTAGTTGACGTTGCCGGCCCAGCCCTCGAAGTCCACCACGTTGGAGTTGGACAGGATGGGGTGGGGGTTCCACGTGTCGCGCTGCGAGTTGAGCACGAAGCGGATGACGTCGGACTGGAGGCCCTTGTTGCCGGCACCGCCGTAGTTCTCGTCCTGGGACCAGTGCGACCAGACGGTCTGGTTGGTCATCTTGTCGGACCACTCCGAGGCAACGACCCAGCCCTGCTTGGCAAGCTCGCCGCTGAGGCGTTCCGCTTCCCAACCGTTGGGGTAGTACACGTCGACGTACAGCCAGTCGACGTTCTCTGGGCGCTCGTCGTAGAAGTCCTGGAAGCGATCCAGCACGTTGCCCAGGGCAAGATCCTTGGGACCGTCGATGGCGTACGACTGGTTCATCCAGCCCCATGCCTTCTGCGGCGGCATGCGCAGCAGGTCCTCGGAGAAGGCGTAGGCCTCGGAGTACGACTCCGTGACGTTCACGTGGACGCCGTAGCTGGTGTTGAAGTCGACGCTCTCCTCAGACATCGTCTTCAGGTCTTCCAGACCACCGGCACGCGTGTTGTAGTGACCGGCGTAGTCGGGGTGCGCAGCGTCGTGGCCCTCGGCCTGGTAGCCCTTCAACAGTGCCTTCTGGCCCAGGTTGTCGGTGGCCAGGGAGACGCGCTTGGTGTCGTCCAGCGTGCGCAGGAACGGGTGCGTTGCCTGCGACACGATGTTGAACGGGATGCGGGAGACGACCTGGTCCTTGACCTTGTCGGCACCGGTGGGCAGGGGGCGAATGTCGCGGGTGGCGATGCCAGCGTCCTGCCAGTCCACCTGCCCGTCGCCATTCGCATCAGCCGTGATCTTGACGGTGACGAAGGGATTGTCGTCGCGGCCGATGGTCTCCTTGCCGGCTGTCTGCCAGTCTTCGACGGGCACACCGAGCCACGTCCAGGTGCCGGACCAGACGGTGCCGACCTTGGCGTCACCGACAGTCTTCACCTGGCGCTGCCAGCGGTTGTTGTCCTGCTGGACCCGGCTGGAGGTGGAGCCCGGGCCGCGGTTGTCCTCGCTGGCGTTGTTGTCGAAGGCTGCGGCCAGCGTGGAGTTGTTGGCCATCACCATCCAGGAGCCCTGGACGTTGCCCACAGCGGTGGCGGCCACGTTCTCGAACCGGTCGCCGTTGGCGGCCCGGTTGACGGTCACGATGCCGGCCGTGAGCTGCGAAGCATCGTCGGCGGCGTCCACCGTCACCAGATCGTGGTTGGGAATCCGAAGGCGGTTGACATCATTCTTCGGGTCCACCAGATCGGTGAACGTCAACGTGAAGGCGCCGTCCGCCACAGAGGCGACCGCCTTCATTGACACACCGGGGAGGCCTGGGAACGTCATCGCGTAGCTGGCGGACTTTGCGTCGGCGGCTTTGACGGGAGTTGCGACCGTGACGGCCTGCTCCACCTCATTGACCAGCACTGTGGTGAGTGCATCACCGATGCGGCCAGCCATCTGTGCGTCACCGAGGCGGTAGTCCACCACCTGCGGGAAACCGGGGTGAACACGAACCTTGAGCTCGCCGTCGATCAGTTCGACAGCACCCTCAGGGATCACGATGCCGGTGGCCGGCGGCTCCGTCGGATCAACAGTTCCGTCGCCAGCGACGGTGTCGGCATTGAACTCAGCCAACGAGCCAACCTTCTCCGGCTTGGAAATCTCATCGCCAGCGTTGTGGCCACCCCACGTCGACTTGTAGACGACCTTGGCACAGGTGGCGCTGACCGGTTCGGGCAACGAAATCGTCCGCTCCTTGGCACGGTCCACCACCTCACCGCCGAAGGTGCCTTCAGCCGACTTGGTGTACTCGGCGACGGCGCAGTCGCCGGAGGCCGTCCACAGCTCGTAGTCCTTGACGCGTCCGGATCCGTTGGAGGATTGGCGCGGCGTCAGCCGCACCTGACCGAGGTTGACCGCTGCGTCTGCGAGCTTGATGGTGATGTGGTGCGGCGGGTCAACTGCGGTCGGCTGCCACTGGGTGTGCCAGTAGGTGTCGATGTTGCCATCGAGCACGAGCGCACCGGGGCCGTTGGCGCCTTCGCCGGTCTCCGCAACGGAGTTGACCTCCACCACGCTCATCTGCGACTGCGGGATGGGGGTGTAGTCCACGGCCTGCGCGTCGAGGGTGGTCAGCGATACACCTCCGATCATCAATGCTGAGGCGGCAGCAATCGAGGCTGCCCGTCTGGTTCTGTGCTGGGACAAGGGGGGTCCTTCCAGTTCGTCCGACTCGTCTGCGAATCGGGACAACTCATGTCACTTCGCAGCCTAGTGAGTCCGCTGCCCGATCGCCGATACCCGCGGCCTTTGAGCGCTTGCAGTGCGTGATCCGGAGGTGGCTGGCTGATTCAATCCCCTGGGCACCCGGAGCCTGGGCGCCATGTCCCATCTACGCCGAGACATGGAACGGGGCCGGTCCCTTGGAAAAGGAACCGGCCCCGCATCATTCAACGGATGTT
>JAUNVL010000109.1:0-5125 GCA_030537675.1 Propionibacteriaceae bacterium
ACGTAGTGCACCAGTTGGGTGAGGGCGGAGGCGCCCTTGGAGTACGTGATGGCGTCGAAGTTGTTCTTCGCGGCCTCCAGGTCCGTGATGTCCGCGACGATGGGGTGCGTCGTCGGCATGGAGTCCGCGACGTGTGCGCGAGCCTTGCGGCCACCCGTGAAGTTCAGCCAGGCATCCTCGAAGCCCGCGGCCTCCTTGGAAAGGTGCGCACCCATGAACTCGGCGAAGGATTCCTTGAGCCACAGATCGCTCCACCAGCGTGGGGTGACGAGATCGCCGAACCACATGTGGCTCATCTCGTGCAGGATCGTGTTGGACCGCTGCTGGTGGACCGCCGGGGTGGCCGGGGAGCGGAAGACAAAGCCCTCCGTGTAGGTGACGAGGCCGGGATTCTCCATGGCGCCCAGGTTGTACTCCGGCACCATCACCTGGTGGTACTTGCCCCAGACGTACTCGCCGAAGGCGCCCTGCAGGTAGTCGAGTCCTGACGTGGTGATCCGGAACAGCTCGTCGGCGTCGAGGTCCTGCGCGAGTGAGGCGCGGCACAGCCACGCGAGTTCCACCTCCCCCTGCGCCGATTGCCACGCGTCGTCGACGCGGTGGTACGGGCCGGCCACGAGGCAGGTCAGGTAGGTCGACAGGGGCGGTGTGGGGGCGAACGTGACGTGGTCGATGCCGTTGCCGACGGCCTGCCGGGAGATCTCCGGCTGGTTGGACAGCAGTTGCCAACCGGAGGGTCCGGTGAGTTCGAAGGTGAAGTGGGGCTTGATGTCCGGCTGCTCGAAGCACGGGAAGACACGACGTGCATCGGCGGGTTCGTACTGGGTGTAGAGGTAGATCTGGTCGTCCACGGGGTCACGGAACCGGTGCATACCCTCCCCTGAGCGGGAGTAGCGGCTGGCGCCCTGCACCTCGATGACGCAGGACTGGCCGACGGGGAGGTCGCGCAGGGTCAGGCGTGCGCCGTCGAACTCGACGGGGCGGGAAGCGCCGTCCACGAGAAGCGCCGTGACGGCGTCCCCCTGGTAGTCGAGCCAGGTGTCCGGCTCGCTGGACGTGAGGACGATGGTGGTGGCGACTGGGTACGTCGGCTGCGACAGGTCAGTGGCATCCCGCACGTCGACGCTGACCCGCTGTCGCTCGATCTGGATGGCCTGTGCCCGGCCTGCTGTCTCTTCACGCGTCAGGTTTGCTCCCATGCATCCATCCAATCAGACGGACGCACCCGCTCCCCCGGACCCGTGGCTGGCCGCCGGCGTGTACCGGTGGTCAGACCCGTGAGGAAAGGAAGTTCATCACCGAGGTGAAGAACGGCCTGCCGTCCACCGACGGCGATGTCAGGTCCTCAACGTTGTGTTCCGGGTGAGGCATGAGCCCCACCACGTTGCCGCGCGCATTGGTGATGCCCGCGATGTCCCCGGCTGAGCCGTTGGGGTTGTCGAGGTAGCGGAACACCACCTGGTCGTTGCCCTCGAGCCTCTTCAGAGTCTCGGCATCCGCCTGGTAGTTGCCCTCGCCGTTCTTGAGCACGATCGTGATCTCGTCGCCCTGGCGGAAATCGCAGGTCCACACCGTGTCCACGGTCTCGACCCGCAGTCTTTCGTCGCGGCAGATGAAGTGTTGGCCGGCGTTGCGGATCATGGCGCCATCGAGGAGATGGGCCTCACACAGCAACTGGAAGCCGTTGCAGATCCCCAGGACAGGCATGCCGCTGTTCGCAGCAGTGATGACGGTGTCCATGATGGGGCTGAACCGGGCGATGGCGCCGCAGCGGAGGTAGTCCCCGTAGGAGAATCCGCCCGGCAGGATGATGGCGTCGACGTCATCGATGGAGTCGGATCCGTGCCACAGCGGAACCGCCTGAGCACCCGACAACTCGACGGCGCGCAAAGCGTCGTGATCATCGAGGGATCCGGGGAAGGTGACGACGCCGATGCGTGCCATCAGTCGGTCACCACTTCGAAGGACTCGATGACGGTGTTGGCGAGCAACTGCTCGGCGGCCTGCTCAATCTGGGCCAGCTTCTCGGGTGTGACGTCACCGTCCACCTCGATCTCGAAGCGCTTCCCTTGGCGCACCGTCATGCCCTCGAAGCCGAGACGGCCCAGAGCTCCAGTGACGGCCTTGCCCTGGGGGTCCAGGATCTCGGGCTTGGGCATGACGTTCACGACGACGCGAGGCATGTCCGACAGCCTACCGGGCCAGCACCCCCTTGGCAGACCGTGGCCGTCGCACAGAGGACGCGTACCTGCTGAAGCGACGCCGATCAGTCACACGCAGAGACTTCCAGAACGGCAATCGCCCGGCGTTCTCAGGGACGGCCCAGCAGGGCATCTATCGCCGGATGCGCCTGCCGGTAGCCGCGCAGCAGTTCACGGCCCAGCCGTGGCGAGTCCACCAGCGGGTGGATCGAGAAACCTTCCCACGCCTTCTCGGCCGACCCCGTCAGCGCGGCCTCGCAGATCGCGCCCTCCGATGCCCGGAGACGAGCCATCATTCCCAGCTGGCCCAGCGTGAGCGGCGCCACGGGCAATGGGTGGATGCCCTGTTCGTCGACGACGCAGCCCACCTCCAGCACGAGGTCGCGCGGCAACTCCGGAACCACGAGGGCGCCATCGGAGTCGTTTCCCACGTCGAGGATCATCCTCTCTTTCGCCCCCGTGGCAAGCGCATTCATCAGTCGCAGCGCCACCTCCTGGTACCCACCGCCGGCGATGTCCTCCTCGCGCCGCTCATCGTCGCGGGCCTCGGCCATGTAGGTGGACTCGCGTTCGTGGAGTGCGTCACGCCACGCCTGCAGGGGGGAGGTGCAGCAGCTGAGCTTCTCCTCGAACCGGCGCTGCTCAGCCACGAGGAACTCCCCGCGGGTCTGGCCGGCCGCAAGGATGTTCGCGATGGCCTCATCGGTGTGCCAGTAGTAGTACAGGTACTCGTTGGGCAGTGCACGGATGGCACGGACCCAGTCCTTGCCGATGAGCCGCGCCTCCTCGATCTCCTCGAGAGCGGCATCATCGGCCAGCACGCCGGGCAATCGCTCGACGCCGTCGATCCTGACGGAGCGGAGCCACCCCATGTGATTGAGCCCCACATAGTCGTACTCGACGCGGTCCTGGTCCTCGAGCGAGGCGCCCAGCAATCTCGAGACGCGTCGGACCAACCCGATGGGGGTGTCACAGATTCCCACCACCCTGTCACCGAGAACCCGACGCATCGCCTGGGTGACGATGCCGGCAGGGTTGGTGAAGTTGATGGTCCAGGCATCCGGCGCGACCTCCAGGATCGTCCTCGCCACGTCGTGCATCACCGGAATGGTGCGCAGGGCGTAGGCCAGTCCTCCGGGACCGATGGTCTCCTGTCCGAGAAGTCCCAGGTCCAGCGCCACCCGCTCATCCAGTGCACGCCCCCCGGCTCCACCCACACGGATGGCCGAGAACACGAAATCTGCACCGCGCAGCGCCTGCCTGACGTCCGTGGTGGTGGTGATGCGGGGAGCCGCCGAAGGATCGGGGAGTAACGTCGTGCGTTCCGCGAGGATCTTCTCGATGGTGTCGAGCCGCTCCGGGGAGGCGTCGTGCAGTGCGATCTCGTCAATGACGATGCTGGGCCGTCCGGTGGCGGCCAGCGCATCAGTGACGATGGCATCGTGGATCAGTGGCACCCGAAAACCGCCGCCACCCAGGATCGTGAGTTTCATGGCACCAGTACCTCCAGTGTCGCGTCGCGCGGAACGATGGGGCCCCGCATCGTAGTGTCGCTCATGCCCAGCGTCACGGAAATAGCTGCCGGTGGGCGGATCATCGCACGTGCGTGTTGCAGGCGAACCTCGGTCAACATGGTCGAAACGGTAACAGCGGTGGTGTCACATCCGCGCAGCTTCCAGCGGCTTCACGAAGGACCGGACATGATCTGGCACCATCGGTCATGTCGTATCCAGCCAGGAGGATCCAATGCCGGAAGGTGAGGCAAGGCAATGATGGATCACATCCACGACGATGACGTCTGCCCCTCGTGCTGGCGGTGGGACCCGCTGGCGACAAAGCGGCGCCCCGGTGACCCGGCACTGGATGTCATCACCACGGGCATGGTGTTCTTCGACATCATCTTCACTGGCCTCCCACGCCTGCCCCGACCCGGGGAGGAGTTGTGGAGCGCCGGCATGGGGTCCTGCCCCGGCGGCATCGCCAATTTGGCGACGGCCTCGGCCCGGCTGGGGATGCGCACCGGTCTCGTGACCGGATTCGGGGATGACGCCTACGGCGACTGGATGCGCTCGACTCTGGCCGGTCAGGAGCACATCGACCTGTCCGCTTCGCGCACCTTCCCCAATTTCCACTCCGCCACCACGGTCTCCCTGGCGTTCGACGGGGATCGCGGCATGGTCAGCCACGGCCACCCCCTGCCCGAACCCCTTCTGCACGATGTCTCCGACCTGCCGCACTCCAGGGCAGCGGTCATAGACCTGACGGGCGACAGCTCCTGGCTCGACGAACTCAGCCGGCGCGGCACGCTGGTTTTCGCCGACGTCGGCTTCGACGAGACGGAGCGATGGGACCAGGCCGATCTCGACGGTCTGGACCGGTGTCACGCTTTCACGCCCAACGCCGTCGAGGCGATGGCCTACACGCGCACACGCTCCCCGCGCGACGCGCTTCACCAACTGGCAGACCTCGTGCCGCTGGCCATTGTCACCGACGGCGCAGCCGGCAGCTACGCCATCGACCAGACCACGAATGAAGAAGTCTTCTGTCCCGCCATCACGGTGGAGGCGATAGACCCGACGGGCGCCGGTGACGTGTTCGCAGCCTCGTGCCTGCTGGGCACGTTGGCTGGCTGGTCCCTGGAACAGCGCTTGCGTCTGGCCTCGCTGAGCTCGTCCCTGGCCGTGCGGGAGTTCGGAGGTTCGCTGGCTGCGCCGGGCTGGGGTGACCTGTCCGACTGGTGGCGTTGCGCCAAGAGGCGCGCATCCGGCGGAGACGCGTTGGCCGTGGAACTCCAGCGGCAGTACGGCTTCATGGACGACATCGTTCCCAAACACGCCGTGGAGGGTGTCCGCCGCGCACAGGGAACGTTCGCGGTGGCCTCCGACGCCGGGGCACACCCCTGAGGGGGTCCCCGACGTCGTCAC
>JAUNVL010000109.1:5225-8766 GCA_030537675.1 Propionibacteriaceae bacterium
CCACGGGGCGAGGGCAGGTAGGTGAGGTTGTTGAACACCCAGTCGTTGTTGGTGTACCAGCGTCCCTGGCTGAGAAACACCTTCGTGGCGTAGATGTCGGTTGTGCAGCGCACCACCGTGGATGAGTAGGTCTCGCAGGTCGTGCGCCAGTGCCTTCCGTTGACCAGGTGGTTGCCCGGTGTGGAGTACACCTGCTGGCCGCTGGTGGGCGCATCGGCCTGGGCCGTGACGGTGGTCCCAAAACCCACTGCCACCGCGGCCAGTGCCACCAGAAGTCGTCGAACCCTCATGCTGTTTCTCTTCTCACAGATGCGCCGATGACCCAAGCCGCCAGCGTCGATGTGACGCAGACGTTGCGCCATGGGGAGAAGAGTGGCAGAGCGTGTCTGTTCGGGTGAACCCGGGGGTATTCAGTCGCCGATGGATCCTGCGTTGTTGCAGGTTGCCGCATGACGAACAGGGTGGGAAATTCACTCGGATTCGGCAAGTTCCCAGCCGTCCGGGGTGCGAACCGCGTGTCCCTCAGCCTCCAACCGCCGCAGGTAGATGGCCAACCCGCGCTCGCCCTTCTTGCGAAACAGCTTCATCAGTGCAGGCAGCCGGTTGGGAAACAGGGTGCCGACACGTACCAGCAGCGACTCCGAGAAGCGCGGGTACGCCTCCAGACGTGGCCGATCCAACAGACTCATCATCGCCCTGGCGACGGTGCCGGGTGGCTGGGGTTGGTCCTGGAACTGCATGGCGTTGCCGCCCTCCACCGCCTCCTGGCGCAGCATCCGGGTGTCGGTGGCCGACGGCAGGACCGAGGACACCTTGATGCCCTTGCGTGCGAGATCGAGTCCGATGCTGAGCATCGCTCCCCGCAGCCCGAACTTGGAGGCCGTGTAGATAGGGGTCTCCCCCAGGGGAAAGATGCCGCCGAGGGAAACCGTGCTGATGATCCGTGGGTCGTCGGATTTGCGCAGGAGCGGGATCGCGAGCCTGCTCAGCACCAGGGGCGAGATGAGGTTGACCTCAAGTTCGAGGCGGATGGAAGCGACATCGCGCTCATCGAAGGGCTGCTGGTCGGACATGCCGGCGTTGTTGATCAACACGTCCACCCGGCCGTAATCCCGTTCCAGGTCCGCCACGAGGGACTCGACCTGCGACAGGTCAGTGAGATCGCAGGCGTAGCCACGATGACCGCTGCCGGGCAGTCCCGCGGCGACTGCGTTGGCTCGTTCCCCACGGATGTCGATGATGGCCAGGCGAGCACCGCGCCGAGCCGCCGGGAGGATGAAGGCACCGGCGATGTCACCCGCACCACCCGTGATGGCAATGACCTTGTCCCGGTAGTCGTATCTCATCGCGTGTTCCTCGCTGTGGCCACGGGGCTCCACCCGAATTCCTTGCCCGTCCTGATCAGGTACGCGAGGAATGCGTCGGAGTCCACGTAGCCCTTGTGCCGCGGTGATGTGTCGAACTCGAGACCACTCGTGAGGTCCGGGTGGTCGTCGCGGATTCGGGCGCTGAAGATCCCGGCCCTGGGATCCCCGGCGGCCACGGCTGCAATGTGACCAGCGACGATGTGGGCCTGGCGGTCGAAGAGCTGGTAGGCGCCGGAATTGGTTTCAAGGAAGCCGACGGCGCACAACCCTGGGTGTCGGCGGGAGAAGGAGTTCAGATAGAGCTCGTCGGGATGCTGAGGATCTCCGAAGAGTTCCTGCGCGAACGGGACGGCGTGCTGGTAGCCGGTGGCGAGCAGGATCAGGTCGAACTCATCCGAGCTGTCGTCGGTGAACGTCACCGTCTGCCCATCGGCATGCTTGATGCCGGGACGCGGGGACACGTCACCGTGGCGGATGTGGTGCAACAACTGGTCGTTGAGGACCGGGTGGGTGTCGAACAACTTGTGGTCCGGTTTCTGCAGTCCGATGCGAGTGAGGTCACCGACGAGGAGCCTGAGCAGCGGCTGCAACAGCGCCCGCTCGACCCGTTTCGGAAGGAAGGACCCCTTGCCGCCGACGATGTCCGACGGCAGCCCGAACACGTGCTTGGGGATGAACCAATAGCCCCGCCGCATGCTGATCGAAGCCGAGGCGGCCGTGCGGGCGGCGTCGCACGCGATGTCGCAGGCGGAGTTCCCGCCGCCGACGATCAGCACCCGCTTCCCGGTGAACTCGTTCGCGTCGCGGTAGGTGACGGAGTGCCGCACCTCGCCGGTGAATCCGTCGATCCCTGGCGCCAGAGGGGTCCATTGTGATCCGGTGCACACGGCAACGGCGTCGTAGGTGTGGCTGGACCCTGCGTCGGTGGTGACCCGCCACCGCTGACCGTCCTGCTCCAGGGCAGTGACCTCGGTGCTGAACTGAATTCGCTCTGTCAGGCCGTGCGCGCATGCGAAATCCCGCAGATAGGCCAGCACCTGGCGGTGATCGGGATAGTCGGGGTAGTCCGCTGGCATGTCGAAGCCGCTGAACCCTGAGACCGTCCGGCTGGAGATGAAGTGGGCCGACTCATACATCGGTGAACCCGGCGAGTCGATGTCCCACAGACCACCCACCGCCGCGTGGCGTTCGAGGTGGTCGTATTCCACGCCCTGCCGCCGAAGGGCACGAGCAAGGGCGAGGCCTGCGGCACCCGCCCCAATGATGCAAACCGTCGCTGACAAAGCACTTCCCCCCTGAAGCTCGACTGGTCGCATCGTAGGCGGCAGTGCTCCGCCTCACGCAGGGTTGGTGGAAACTCCCTGTCCGGTGGGGCTGCCGGGGAGGAATTTGCTGCCGGTCAGACGCTCGTACGCCTCCAGGTAGCGCTGCCGTGTGACTTCGACGACGTCGCCGGGCAACGCGGGTGGCGGGGCATCCGAGGACTTGTCCCAGCCGGAATCGTGGGCGAGCCAATCGCGGACGTATTGCTTGTCGAAGCTCGGGAGCGATTCTCCGGGCGCCCACAACGAGGCGTCCCAGAACCGTGATGAGTCGGGGGTGAGTACTTCGTCGGCCAGAACGATGGTGTCGTCAGGGCGACGGCCGAACTCAAATTTGGTGTCGGCGAGGATGATGCCACGCTCGGCCGCAATGCCTGCGGCGCGGACGTACAGCGCCAGGGTCAGGTCACGCAGTTCGATGGCCACATCTTCCCCGTGGATACGCGCGATGGTGGCGAAGTCGACGTTCTCGTCGTGCTCACCCATCGCCGCTTTGATGGCGGGCGTGAAGATCGGCTCAGGAAGCTTGTCACCGTCGCGCAGCCCTTCGGGCAGTGGCACCCCGCACACGGTGCGCGACTCCTGGTATTCGGCCCATCCGGACCCGGTGAGGTAGCCACGCGCGACGCATTCGACGTCGATCATGTCCAGCAGCTCGACGATGGTGGCCCGTCCCGCGACCGCTCTGGGCACGACGGTGGAGACCACATGGTTGTCGACGATGTCGTCGAGCTGACCGAACCACCACAGCGACAGCTGCGTGAGTACGGCACCCTTGTCGGGAATGAGGGTGTCGAGCACGTGGTCGAAGGCGGAGATGTTGTCGGTGGCCACCATCAGGATGCGGGGCCG
>JAUNVL010000110.1 GCA_030537675.1 Propionibacteriaceae bacterium
GGCGTGCGAAATCTGAAGACAAGAAAGGTAACCAATCGGGAGTGAGTCTCACCGGTGCAAAAGCTCTGCTGAAGCATCCACGGCGTCCAAGCAACAAGGTTGCTGCGCCAAGCGGCCCGAGGTAAGACTGGGCGGACCGTCTGGATGAGACTACCACCGTGCGGGCCTTGACCAGCAATCGTCGAGGCGGCTCAGTTGCTGGACCGCAGCTTCGGAAGCACCACCGTCGTCAGGAAACGCCGCTGAGGTCAGAGCCGCTGGTGTTTTAGTCACGCACGTCAGGAGCAGCGGGGAGCGGAGCGTTCTGCGTCGAAAGAGCGATTTTGAGGTGTTGTTGACCCTCACACGGTGTCAGGCCCCAGAGTGGAACCATGTTGATCGGAGACTTCGCGCGACTCGGGCAGGTGTCGGTGCGGATGCTGCGCCACTACGACCAGATCGGGCTGCTCAGCCCCGACAGCGTCGATCCGTGGAGCAGCTACCGCTCCTACTCGCCCGAGCAGCTGTCCGTCCTCAACCGCATCGTGGCCCTCAAAGACCTCGGCTTGAGCCTGGATCAGGTGGGGCATGTCCTTGCAGACCGGCTCACCGTCGAGGAGTTGCGCGGGATGTTGCGGCTCTGCCACGCGAAGGTGGAAGAGGAAATGCGTGTCGCCAGCACCCGGCTGGCGGCGGTCGAGTCGAGGCTCCGAATGATCGAGAAGGAGGACGCCATGTCCACCGATTACGTGGTGAAACCCGTCGAAGCGGTTCGGTTGGCAGCACTCAGTGGCAACTTGGACCCGACCGTACTTGAGACTCACATCGGCCCCATGTTCGACAGCGTCGCGACCAAGCTCACAGCCGTGCATGCCAGCCTGGCCACTGCGATTGCAACCTACGCCGAGGTGGAGGGTGGCATGGACGTGGTGGTGGGTTACGCCCACGACGGCGACGCGCCTGAGGGTTTGGAGATCGTCGACCTGCCAGCCGCGACAGCCGTGTGCGGCGTGCATCTGGGACCGATGAGCAGGATCAATGAGTCGTGGCAGGGGGTGCACCGATGGCTGGTCGAGAACAACTACGACTACGACGGTCCCTGCCGCGAGTTGTACGTCCGCGCAGAATCTGAGGACCAGCAGGACTGGGTGACTGAACTGCAGCAGCCGGTGCGGCAGCGGACCTGAGTCGATGGGCGAGTGGCCCGGTCGATCATGGTCGGGATGCCCGGCCGAGCACATGCGGTGCGAATGCCCCGGACAGGCCTCCGGGGTACTGCGGTGATCGCAGTGATTCGACGACGAAACCGCCTGCGCGGAGCGTCGTCAAGGGGTCGCGATGCAGGTGGCAGCCGCCCGCGAAGAACGGCCAGAGTGTGGCGTCGGCTGCCTTCTGGATCAGGCGGATCCCGGGCTTGTCGGACGCGTGGTGCTCCAGGAACACCAGCGTCCCACCCGGGCGCAGCGCGCGCAGCAGTTCGGTGACCGTGGAGAGGGGATCGGGGACGGAGCACAGCACCATGCACAGCACAGCTGCGTCCACGCTCGCGGTCTCCAACGGCAGTGCCGAGCCCGTCCCGCCTGTGACTTTGATGTCGACGGGGGCGTCGAGAGCCTCAGTGTGGGCGATGGAGCGGAGGTACGGTTCGGGCTCCACGGCGTGGACTGAGGTGACCGTCCCCGGGTAATGCTGAAAGTTTGAGCCGGTCCCGCAGCCCACCTCGACGACGCTGCCTGTGAGATCAGCCAACAGTTCAGTGCGTAGTGCGGCCAGCCCGCCGTCGTCCATCCGGGGGATCATGCGGGCGAAGAAACGGGCGAAGAGGGGTCGTGGAACGTCGGGGCAGTCCCGGACTGGACTGCCTGTCACAGGAGGGTGACCGGATTTCCCAAAGCGCCTCCGGGCGTCACCACCGTCTCAGGACCCAACGGCTTGCGGCGGATCGTCGACGCCAGCGCGTGGAGGAGCGCGAAGGGGGTGACGAGGATGGTGGCGACGGTGGCGCCAAGATCGGAGAGAAGGCGGGTGTTCGGCTGCGGATTGCCAGCTCTGCGTGCGCGGATGGAACTGAGTGGGAGACCAACAGCGTTTCCCCACATCATGACGCGGATGGCGCTGAGAATGCCCAGGGCGTCCTGTGTGCCGTAGAAGTCCACCAGCTTTTCCCAAGCCGAGTGTTCTGGATGGGCGTCGGCATCGGCGTAGTGCTGGGCGAACGCGATGGCTGTCAGTTCCTCGTCCGGGGCGCCGTCCGTGACTCCCCCCAGCAGGTCCCGGACTTCGTCCGCTTCCATGCCGGCCTCGAGGGCGAACCTGGTGTGGGCGTGGGCGCACAACGCGCAGCCGTTGACCTCGGTGACGGCCAGCATGATGCGTTCGGCGAAATGTTTGCCATGCGCGTCCTGGAAGCGGGAGAGGATCTTGACCGAGCGAGCCGCATCGTGGGTGATCCGGTAGGTCGCGGCGATGGTGAAACGCTTGTTCGCGGTCATGGCGAGGGGATCAAAAGTACTTGTCTGGGGCACGTTGCTGCTCTTCTTCGGTCGTTGCGGATTGTGAGGCTTGGAGCCACCATACCCCTAGGGGTATAGGTCCGCTGGGTTGCCTGCCGCAACCCATTGACCACTGTGACAAGAAAGCCGCGGTCGGGAGTGACTCCCAACCGCGGCTGACCGTTGGCATACGACTCGAAGCTTCAGCAATCCATCGCTGCAGGCTTGACCGGCGTGGTGGCACCCCGGTTCTGGCACACGGAGATGCCTCGGTTGGACAGGCCAGACTTCATGGCCTTCAACGCCGTTCCATTGAAACCGTTCCACTGCATGTGCATCAGAACGGAATTCCCGGCCTTGGTGTTTGACACGACGTAGTCGACGACGCTCTGCTGGGACTTGCCCTTCCAGTCGTTGGTGTCGACGTTCCAGATCCAGATCTTCATCCCGACGGCGTCGTAAGCCTTCTTGACAGAGGCGTTCCAGGCGCCGTACGGCGGGCGGCCGTAGGTGGTGACCACACCGGGTGCGCCGAGTTCCTTGACCACACCGGCGTAGCTCAGATTGGTCAGCTGCGCGTGGGTGACGCTGTGGTTGAACACGTAGTGGCCATGTGCGCGGGCGTAGGACGCGTCGAACTTGCCTGCGCTGATGCAGTCACCCGTGGGCAGCAGAGCCAGCGCGATGCCTGCCTCCTTTGCGGCCAGCACCGTCGTCTTGAAGGCGCTGAGTGACTTGGGGCAGTCGTCGAAGGTCAGGGTGACCCGGTTGGTGCTGTTCGGGCCCTTGTTGATGCTGTAGTTCGCGGGCGGCGGGGGCTGTTGCGTCGGGGGCGGCGGTGGCGGCGTGTCCTTCGGCGGGCGCCACGTGATGAGGCTGGCCAGGTCGGTGCGCAGCGGGCCGTACTGGACGATGTTGTTGAACACGAGTTTGCGCTGCACGCTGTAGCGCCACCCGGACGACGTCTTGGTGGCGGCGACGACGTCGGCCTGCACATAGGAGCGGCAGCCGTTGCCGGTGACGGGCGTCTTGCACTCGGTCTTCCACTTGCGACCGCTGATCGTGTACTCGCCCGGCGTGGCCAGCGGATTACCCTTCCACATGCTCTCGGGGGAGCGCACGTACGTCAGGTTGTTGAACGTCCACCAGTTCTGGGACACGTACCGGCCGCCGGAGACGGTGACGGTGGTGGCCCAGATCTCGGTGCGGCAACGCACTGTCTGGGAATAGGGTTCACACCACGTCCGCCATTTGCGGCCGTTGAACGAGTGCTCCCCGGGTGTGGTGTAGACGTCGAAGTCGGCTGATGCGACGGGCATGCTCAGCCCGCCCATCACCAGCGCGAAGGCCAGGAGGAGCGTCGCGAAAGCAACGCGGATTCTACGCATGGGGTGGCCCCTCTGAAGTGGTGTTGCTCGCCGTCGAGCGTGGTCCTAGCCGTTGACAATAGACGTTTGTCACGTAAAGGGGAAGAGACTGCGGCCGTCGACGGTGCCGACGCCCGCCTTGGCCCCACGCGCCCGCTTTGATCGGCGACGCCCGCCAAATACGGGGGGCGTGCCTGAACAGGGCGGGCGCCGGTGGTTCAGGCGGGCGTCCACGTACCGTGGGCCCGCTGTCAGGGTTCACCGGAGGGCCTCAGCTGTGCTTGCGGACCACCTTGGCCACGCGGAGGAAGGTGTCCTCGTCCAACATCGCGCCAATGCGTCGGACCTTCTTCGGATCGATGCGGATGATGCGGTTGACCCGCACCTCGCTGGGCCGTCCCTGTGGATCCCACGCGCCAGTGCCGATGTCCTCCCAGTAGCGTCCGGCGCGGGCCTCCTGCGCCGCGTCCAGATCGTGGTCCTGCGAGGTGACCTGCAGTGCGAGCAGCCAGCGGCCGTCGTGGCCGATGATCAGCACGGGGCGGTCCTTGCCCTGGTGGTGGTCCTCCTCGTAGGGCACCCATGTCCACACGACCTCACCCGGATCGGCCTTGTCGTCATTGAAGGGGGAGTAGGCGATCTGCGGGGTGCCGGTGAAGTCCCCCGGGTAGCCGGTGTCGGTGCGCAGGGTGGCTCGCGGCCGGGTGCGCGTCGCCGTGCGTCCTCTGGACTGGGGGCTCGCCTTCAGTACCTCGCGTAGGAACCGGAGGCCGGCGTCGACAATGGGATTCCTGGATGCCATGGGGACTCCTCAGCGAAAGCGGGGCAAGCGCCCGTAGAAGATGCGTTCAGGACGGCGATAGGGGGCGTGGCCGATGCTGCGAAAGGTCGAGAATTCCCGGAAGAACCGCGTCATGGGGGGCAGGAAGAGGCACACGGTTCCCAGCAGGGCGAGGCCGACGGCCACCAGCCCGGACCAGGCGAAGAGCGTGGTCAGAGCCCCGGTGAGGGCAAGCGCGACGAGGCCCGCCCAGCGTGACCACCGCCATCCGTTCCATGCCTGGAGCCCCGCGACGCCGCAGGCGCCGGCCACGAGGGCAGCGGTCGCGGCGAGTGCGCCTTCAAGGGTCAGGGCCAGCCATTTTCCCGGTTCGGGATCCACCCACTGGATCAGTCTGGCCGAGATGGGATAGGTCTCGGGGCGTGCGGCGGCCCACCAGTGCAGGCCGTATGTGACCGCGACGGCGCCGGCCGCAAGCTGGAGCGCCACCAGGGCGATGAGGGCCGTTGCTGGTCTGACGGGCTCGCCAGTGCGGGGGCTGGTGGCGAGCGCATTGGTGAGCATGGGCAGTGGAGGGAGCGTCGCGATCTCAGTGTGATCCGTCGACGCGTCAACTGGGGCTGTGGGATTGGTCATGTCACCTCCGAATGCCAAGAGTAGCGGCGTCGGGCAGCACCGTGAATGCGGTCACTGAGGCTGTTCACATTGAGAAGATCCGCCGCGCGGCTGCTCGCGTTCACTACGCTGAAGCCGCTGCCGCCGACGATGGAGTTCACTCATGGCAAGAAAAATTCCCCCCACGCTGAGTGGAGCAGTGGCGGCAACCGCCGCGCTGGCTGTGCTCGCAACATCCTTCACGACCATGCAGCCTGCGACGGCTGCCACCACGGACGATCTCGATGTTCGCTTCGGCGGCTCCCTCGTCGGCACCAACGCCTACACCACCGCCGGGGACGAAGCCCAGCGCGGGGTCCTGCATCGCGTGCAGGGCGATGAGGTCCAGGTCACGAATGGCGTGACGCTGGCCGGCGGCACGCAGGGGCTCCGCTTCGACGCCGCCGACCTCAGCCTCGGTGATGGCACCTACATTGCCCAGAGCTTCGTGATGGAGGCAGACTTCACCCCCACTTCGGCGAGCCAGGGTGCGCAGGCGTCCATCATGGCGGCCGGCGGCAACTTCACGGTCCGCTACGAGGGCGGGATGCTCAACTACGGGTTCGACAGCAACAAGTCCGGCTCGTGGACCAAACATCGGGGCACGGTGGCTGCCCCATCCCTCAACGAGGAACACGTCTTTTCCGCGCACTATCGCGTTCAGAATGACGGCGGCGTCATCGTCGACGCGATGCTCGATGGCGCGAAGCTTGAGTCCGTGGAGTCCTCCAACTCCGCCAACATCAGCGGCGGTCTGGACAATGCGTTCGGCTTCGGCAACGAGGTCCACCCCGGTGGGCTGGACCGCGGTTTCCGCGGAATCATGCATGCCGTGCGCGTGAACGAGACCACCGGCCAGAGCGGGGCAGGCGTGTTCGAGTACCAGCCTTCCAACGGCACCACCGACCAGCTCCACGTCGGGTGGGACGGCACCGTCGCCGGTGGTCTCTACACTCCCGCTGCGGCGGAGAAGTCCGACGGCGTGGTGACACTCACGGGTGCAGCCGCGCTCGATGCCGGCAAGCTCGTGCTCCCGGGCGCCACGTCCGGAGCGCGCTTCACCCCCACCGTGAACGCTGTCACGGGAACCTGGGCGAAATCCAGGGGCTTCGTGGTGGAGACCTCCTTCACCCCCAACGCTGCCGCCCAGGACCAACTGGGCACCGTGCTTGCCGTCGGCGGCAACCTTTTCGTGCGCTACCAGAGCGGCCAACTCCGCTACGGCTACGCCGGCACGCCCGAGAACGGCACCGGTTGGACTGAGGTGACGCGTGGCGTCGCCGTGCCCGAGACCGGGAAGCAGCACGTCATCTCGCTCGCTTATGAGCCCAAGACCGGTACCGCCGGCGCCACCGTCACCGTGTGGCTGGACGGCGTCAAGCTGGAGTCCCTCGATGGTGCCGTGTACATGCGCCAGGGTGCCGGGGTTGAAGGCGTGGTGGCCTTCGGCAACGACGTCAACCCCGACGCGCTGGATCGTGGCTTCAAGGGATCGATCTCCGATTCCCGGTTTGCGCTGCTGGATGCGCCGTTCCAGGAGAAGGCATTCGTTCTGCAGACCCTCAATCCCATTCAGGGGTGTGAGGACATCTCGGGGCTGGAGCCCGGCAACTACATGGGCGTCTCCATCAGCGACTGTGATGAGAACATCCTGAAGAAGGCCTCCCTGCTGCGCCCCACCGGCAAGCAGGCGGACTGGCACGAGGAAGGTCTCACCGCCTTCATCCACTTCGGCGTGAACACGTTCTACAACCAGGAGTGGGGCAATGGCACCGAACTCCCGTCGCGCGTGAACCCCACCGACGAGATTGATCCCGACCAGTGGGTGCGTCAGCTCCGCGACTCCGGCTACCGCACCGTCGTCATCACGCTGAAGCACCACGACGGGTTCATGCTGTGGCCCACCCGCTACTCCGACTACTCCATCGCCAGTTCCCCGTGGAAGGGTGGCAAGGGCGACATCGCCAAGGAGATCTCCGAGGCTGCAACCAAGTACGGCATGAAGCTGGGCTTCTACCTGTCTCCCGCTGACAGCCACGCGGAGAACGTGGGCATCTTCGGCAACGGTTCGCCCAAGTCCGAGCGCACCATCCCGACGCTGGTGGAGGGTGATGACCGCATCGGACAGGAACTGCCGACGTTCACCTACGAGGCGACCGACTACGGTGCGTACTTCCTCAACTCGCTGTACGAGGTGCTGACGCAGTATGGCGACCTCACCGAGCTGTGGTTCGACGGCGCCCAGGGCAACACCGGGGCCCAGGAATTCTACGACTATGACGCGTTCTACGACCTCATCTACACCCTCCAGCCGGGGGCCAACATCGCCGTCGGTGGCCGCGACATTCGCTGGATCGGCAACGAGCGCGGCGAGGCCCGTAACAACGAGTGGTCCCCACTCCCGATCAAGGATGCAGACGGCAGGGGAAACATTGGCCTTGTGCAGCCGGGTGCTCCGTTCAACCAGAACCTCGGGTCCGACGACCAGCTGATCCAGGCCGTTCGTGCCGGTACGGCAAACAAGCTGCACTGGTGGCCCGCCGAGGCTGACATGAAGCTGACGCAGGGCTGGTTCGCCCATCCCAACGATGCGCCCAAGTCACCGGCTACGCTGATGAATCACTACGAGACCACCGTCGGACGCAACTCCGTCATGCTGCTCAACGTGCCGCCGACAACCACCGGCCGGTTCGCCACGGGTTCCGTCACCGCGATCGACGGCTTCGCGGCGGAGCGTCGCAAGGCGTTCACACTGGATCATGCGGTTGGCGTTGAGGCCACGGTCGGTGGCAAGACGGTGACGTCCCTCACCAACGGCAACACCCGCGACGGTGAAGCCTTTGCCAAGGGCAATTTCACCCCGATGGAGCTTGATCTCGGGTCGGCCAAGTCGGTCGCCCGTCTCGGTATCAGCGAGGACATCATCGACGCGGGTATGACGGTCAAGACTTTCAAGGTCGAGGCCGAAGTCAACGGCGCCTGGACGAACGTGGCAACATCCGGCGTGATCGGTGCCCAGCGCATCGTGAAGTTCAACGCGCCCGTCACTGCGCAGAAGTGGCGCATCACCGTCATCGATGCCCGTGATGCCTACACGGTCTCCGACATCAAGCTCTGGGGACAGCTGAATGCTGACCCCGGCAAGCTGCAGGACGTGTACGTCGACTGCTCGGCATCCACAGCAGGGGTGGGTTCCGAGGCCAGCCCCTTCAACTCGTTGGAGCAGTTCCGCAAGACCGAACTCGCCACCGGTGCCACGCTGCACTTCAGGGCGGGCACGGACTGTGCAGATGCTGACCTGAAGTTCTGGGGCTACGGCACCGCTGCGAAGCCCATCAAGGTCAAGACCTGGGGTACGGGTGCGGCCCCGCTCATTGGTGGGAAGGCGATGCTGGACCGGTTCCAGGGCTACGAAGCGCAGGGCTGGGACCTCGGTCCCACAGTCGAGCCCTCCGTGACGCCGACGGCCACCGCG
>JAUNVL010000111.1 GCA_030537675.1 Propionibacteriaceae bacterium
GCCTCGCGACCCGGGGGGCGACGCAGCAGCAGCGACATGGCGCGGTAGGCCTCAGCCTGCTTGGTCAGGTCATCGAACACGATGAGGACGTGCTTGCCCTGGTACATCCAGTGCTGGCCAATGGCCGAGCCGGAGTACGGGGCAATGTATTTGTAGCCGGCCGGGTCGGAGGCCGGGGAGTGCACGATGGTGGTGTACTCAAGCGCACCAGCCGCCTCCAGGGTGCTGCGCACCTCGGCGATGGTGGAACCCTTCTGGCCGATCGCCACGTAGATGCAACGCACCTGCAGCTTCTCGTCGCCGGACTCCCAGTTGGCCTTCTGGTTGATGATCGTGTCGATCGCAATGGCGGTCTTGCCGGTCTTGCGGTCACCGATGATCAGCTGGCGCTGTCCGCGGCCGATCGGGGTCATGGCGTCGATGGCCTTGAGACCCGTCTGCAGGGGCTCGCGAACTTCCTGGCGATCCATCACGCCGGCGGCCTGCAGTTCCAGGGCGCGACGGCCCTGGAGGTCTGCGATCTCGCCGAGGCCGTCGATGGGGTTGCCGATGGCATCCACGACGCGTCCGAGGTAGCCGTCTCCCACGGGCACGGAGAGGACCTCGCCCGTGCCGTGCACGACGGAGCCCTCGTTGATGCCCTCGGAGTTGCCGAGCACCACGACACCGATCTCACGCTCATCGAGGTTCAGGGCGATGCCCATCGTCCCGTTCTCGAAGCGGAGCAGTTCGTTGGCCATGCATGACGGCAGCCCCTCGACACGGGCGATGCCGTCACCGGAGGTGACGACGGTGCCCACCTCGGTCCGGGTGGCCGCCGTGGGCTGGTAGGACTGGACGAAATCGTCCAGCGCGTCCCGGATCTCATCGGGACTGATGGTGAGTTCAGCCATTGGGTCCTACTTTCGCTTAATGGGTGTTGAGGAGCCGGCGGGCATCATCAAGCCGCCCGGCCACGGTTGATTCGATGATGTCGTCGCCCATGGACACGTCCATGCCACCCAGCACTGTGGGGTCGACCTCGATCTGCAACGACACCGGTCCACCCACCTGGGCCTCCAGGGCCTGACGCAGACGATCGGTGCGTGCCTCGTCCAGGGGACGGGCCACGGTGACCTTGGCGATCTGCTCGCTGGTCAGCCTGGCCGCCATCGACAGGTACGACGCCACTGTCAGCGGCAGGGTGCGCACGCGCCCCGCAGCCGCCCTGGCGAGCAACCGCGAGGAGATGGGATGTACGCGGTCAGCGCTGAGCCGTGCCACGAGATCCCTGCGTGCCTCGAGGGGGTAGGTCCTGTTGCGCAGCGTGTCCGCCAGTCGCGGATCGGAATCCACGACCGTGGCGAAGCTGTACAGGTCCTGCTGAACCCGCCCGAGGTCACCCGAGTTCTTGGCCACGCGCAGCAGCGCACGGACACCCTGGGTTTCCAGAGCGGTCACGAGGCGTCGACCATTGGGAAACGTGGAGCGGGCCACCTCTGAGAGCACCGCCAGTGCGGCGGGGCTGACACGGTTGCCGAACAGTCGCGCGGCAAGTCCAGCCCGATCCTCGGGGCTGGCGGAGGGGTCGGACAGTGAGCGGCGCAACGGTGCCTGGGTCTCGAGCAGGTCGACGACGGCGAAAAGCTCGTCGGCGGCCCCGGCATCCACCGACATCGCGTCGATCTTCGCGTCGAGGGCAAGCAGTGCTGCGTCGCGTGCCTTCATCGCGCCGACTCGAGTTCGGCCAGGAAGCGGTCGACCGTGCGGTTGGCCCGCTCATCGTCGGTCAGGGATTCACCGATGATCTTGCCGGCCAGTGTGGTGGCCAGGCCACCCACCTCGCCGCGAAGTTCGACGAGGAGCTGCGTGCGCTCCGCGTCCAGTTGCGTCCGACCACTTTCGAGGATGCGGCTGGACTCCTTGGAGGCCTTCTCCCGCGCTTCGGCCACGATCTGGGCGCCGGCGTTCTTGGCGTCCTCCCGGATGCGTGCTGCTTCCTCGCGGGCGCTGGAGAGCTGGTCGTTGTACTCGGCCAGTGCTGCTGCGGCTTTGGCCTCTGCGGCTGCGGCACGCTGCATGCCACCTTCGATGCGTGAGGAACGTTCCTCGTACATCTTCTCGAAGGCGGGGACAATCGCCAGTTTCATCACCAGGAAGATCAGCAGCATCAGGATGATGCCGACGATGACCTCCGACAGGTGCTCGGGGGCAAGAGGCCCAAGATCGATCTCTTGCAGCACCCCGATTACGGGGGTAGTCATGCGCTTTAGTTGAGGACGAAGGCGAGGGCGATGGCGATGATGGCCAGGGCCTCAACCACGGCGAAGCCGATGAAGGCGGTGCTCATCATGGCGCCACGGGCCTCGGGCTGACGGGCCGTGCCATTGATGACGGATGCGAAGATCCATGCCACACCCAGCGCGGGGGCGATGGTCGCGATGGCGTATCCGATCATGTTGATGTTGCCATTGATCGTGATCTCAAGGAGGGACAGCATGTTTTTCCTTTCGGTGGCTTGTCACCCGGGTGGGTGAGAAGTCGGTCTCTTAGTGCGCCTCGGAGATGGAGGTGGACACGTACTGGGCGGTCAGAACGGTGAAGATGTATGCCTGCAGGGCGCCGATGAACAGCTCCAGGAACAGGATGGCGAAGCTGAAGATGATCGAGACGCCACCAGCCACGTTGAAGAAACTGTTGTTCTCGAGCGTCAGCAGGTAGGCGCCGCCAAGAACGAACACCATCACGACGAGGTGACCGGCGAACATGTTGGCGAACAGACGAAGGGCCAGCGTGATGGGCCGAGTGATGAAGTTGGCGAGGAACTCCAACGGGATGATGAGTGGCAGCAGGTACCACGGCACACCCTCGGGGATCAGCTGGCGCTTGAGGAAGCCGCCAAAACCGAACTTGGCGAAGCCAGCGCCAACGTAGACGCACCAGGACAGGAATGCGAGGCCGTAGGCATAGCCGACGTTGGAGAACGTCGGGAACATGAAGAAGAAGAACTCGCCGAACCAGTTGTTGACGAGCAGGAACGAGAAGAGGCCCAGCAGGTAGGGCAGGAACCTCTTGTAGTCGTGGTGCAGGATGTCGCGCGCAATCCCGTTGCGCACGAACTCGTAGATGTATTCGCCGAGGAACTGGCCCTTGGAGGGCTTGACCTTCAGGTTCCGCGAAGCCCACCACCAGAGCAGGATGACCAGCAGTGCGCCGATCACTGCCTGCAGCAGCGGCTTGTTGAGCCAATCCGCCCCAAGCCAGCCGGGCGCATCGGGGAAGGCCGCGCCGAAGCTGAAGTCGTCCACGCCGGGCGGCTTGTATCCGCCAGCGTCAAGCGGAAGCAGTCCTGGGTTCACTCAAGTCTCCCGTATCTCTTGATGATCAAGTAGGTGCTGGTGCCCAGACCCATGATGAGTCCGATGGGCAGCAACCACGTGGTCCCAAAGTAGTAGTCCCCGAGCCAACCAAGCCCCCCGTAGAGGATCAGCCCAGCCAGGATGTAGCTGAGCGCGACCATACCGTCGTCGGTACTGCCGCCTCGTGGTGGCGGAGGTGTCCCCTTGGGTAGCGGTGTCGTGCCCATGTTCGTGGGTGAGCCTAGCGGATAAACCGCTCCCGATCACATTGGCAGTCATTCCTCCGGAGCGACGTACTCGTGGTCGTAAATGGGAACGCGCTGACGGCTGGCGACCAACACCACCCCGGTGATCCACGCGATGACGGTGCCGGTGACTGCCAGCAGCAGCCAGCCGCGCAGAATATGGGGTTCCACCAACGGATGTCCGAGCAGGAACCACATGCCGGCACCGATGCCGACGACGCGCACGCCGTAGGAGGCAAGCGCCAGTCCCATGCCCTGGAATGGGTCCAGTTCACAGGCCACGATCTCGATGGCTTGGCCGATGGAGAAGAAAATCACGACCGCTGCAAAGCCCAGGGCAACGCTGATGGCGCCCGGTGCCCCCGCCACAGCCAGTGCGATCCCGAAGATTCCGAGTCCGATGGCATGGGCAAGGACGAGTCCACCCACCATCATCTGACGTGCGCGACGGGCGGCGCCGCTGACGGGACGCTTGCGTCGCTGCGTCTCAGGGCTGGTCATCTGCGGCCCCGGCCTCCAGCAGCAGTGACTCATCTGCCTCCGACACGACATCCGGCGTGGGCGTGTTCAGCGAATCCATGGGGCGCAGCGGTCGCGTCGACCACACGATGACAGCCAACAACGCCAGCGCCGCCAGCCACATGACCAACCGGTCCTCCGACAGTGCAATGGCGACGAGGCCCACCGACAACACGGCTGTCCAGGCATACATCAGCATCACCGCACCTCGGTGCGAATGCCCACGCGCCACGAGCCTGTGGTGAAGGTGCTGCTTGTCCGCCACGAACCAGTACTGGCCGTTGCGCGTGCGCCGGATGTAGGCGAGCACGAGGTCCAGGAACGGCAGGGCCAGCGCGGCGAACGGCAGCAGCAGTGGGAGCAGGGCCGGCAGGATGTTGCCGGGCTCCCCACCCAGCGCGCTGGTGTCGATCTGGGTGAAGGAGATGGCGCTCAGTGCCATCAGCAACCCCAGCAACATGGCGCCGGAGTCCCCCATGAACATCTTGGCGGGATGGAAGTTGTGCCCGAGGAAGCCGATGCAGACTCCGCAGGTGGCCACCGTGATGAGGCTGGCGGCGGTGGCGCGCACCAGTTCCTGCTCGTAGGCGAGGAAGTAGGAGTACGCAAAGAAGGTCCCGGAGCCGATGGCCACCACGCCGGCGGCCAACCCGTCGAGACCGTCGACGAAGTTGATGGCGTTCACGCACAGGGCGATGAAGAACACGGTGATGAGAATGCTGGTGGCTTCGTCGACGCCCACCACCTGGTCCGGCAACGGGATCCAGTAGATGCGGACACCACCCAGCACCGCGACACCGGCGGCCAGTACCTGTCCGCCGAGCTTGACGAGCGCAGGCATGTCGTACTTGTCATCGAGAACACCGACAGCGCAGATCACCAGGGAGGCCCAGAGCACGGCTGACGCGTCGTGCGCCACGCTGGCGTGCCGACCCAGGAACGGCAACTGGAGAGCCAACCAGAAGGCGACCGCGAGTCCGCCCAACATCGCCACGCCACCGAAGTACGGGATGGGTTCCGTGTGGACGTCGCGGGAGCGCACGGTGGCCATGGCGCCCGTGCGCACAGCGATGGTGCGGCACACGCCGGACAGCAAGTACGTGGTGGTTGCCGCCACGAGCAGAACCAGCAGGTACTCACGCATGGATCACTCGGAGGTGTCAGTGTCAGACACGGAGGGGCCCTCACCAATGGCCGGGACAGACCCGCCGCCAACCAGCTCAGGCCCTGCGACCTCTTCCTCCGGCTCGACGATTTCGGGTTCCGGCAGTGGTTCCAGCCGCGTGGCGACGGCCACGAGCTGCTCGAATGACAGGGCGCCTGCCCTCAGTACCCGGCCGCGGTCAGTCCGGCTGAAGTCCACGATCGTCGACGGCCCCGAGCCGCCCATCGTCCCGCCGTCCAGGTACACGGCCACGGCGTCGCCCAGCGCTGCGCGCGCCTCGTCGCAGGTCGTGGCAGCGGACTGGCCCGAGACATTGGCGGAACTGACGGCAAGCGGCCCGGTCACACGCAGCAGCGCGCGGGCACCCTCGTGGTCCGGTACTCGCACGGCGACGGTGCCGTCAGTCTCCCCCACCTTCAACTGCAGAGTTTTCTGCGCCTTCAGGATCAGCGTCAGCGCGCCGGGCCAGAAACTCTTCGCCAGAGCCGCAGCGTCCTTGGGCACCGTCGATGTCAACGCCCGCAGCATGGACGGCTCCGCGACCAGCACGGGCGGCGGCATGTCCCCGCCACGCTGCTTGGCATCCAACAGGCGCTGGACAGCTTCGCTCGAGAAGGCATCCGCACCGATCCCATAGACGGTGTCGGTGGGCAGGACAACGCACTGACCCGCGGCCACTGCTTTCGCGGCAGCGGCGATACCTGCCTCGGTGTCCACGAGGAGGTGATGGACCTCGGTTGATGGGGAGATGTCGTCGGTCACGGGGCCAATCCTGCCACGCCGGCGCGTTGTGCATCCCCAGACCTCTGCGCCACCACGTACCGGGGCCGGTCATTGAGGTCGCGGTGATCGACGGTGCTCTCGAAGTCCGGACTGCCGAACAGTTCCAGCACGTCCGTGGACTGCTTCTCGTCGTGCTCGGCCATCACCCAACCTCCGGGACGCAGGAGGCGGCGCGCCACATCGTGCACGGCGCGCAGGGCATCCATGCCGTCCGCTCCGCTGAACAAGGCGCCTTCTGGATCAACACCCACCACATCCGAGGGCAGGATTTCGCGGTCCATCTCCGGTACGTAGGGGGGATTGGCAATCACCAGGTCCACGAGAGCATCCAGCTCGTGGAAAGCGTTCGTCATGTCGTCGTGCCGGAGTTCGACATCGACACCCTCGAGGTTCTCCACCAGATAGGGCCACGCTCTGTCCGAGATCTCGACGGCGTGCAGCTGCAGACCGCCCAGTTCCTTGGCCAGGCTCAGCGTGATGGCACCGGAGCCAGCGCAGAGCTCCACGACGCGGCGCTCAGTTACGGGTCGCGCAGCGAGCATGTGCAGGGCTTCCTCCACCAGCAACTCCGTCTCGGGGCGCGGGATGAACACCCCCGGCCCGACCCGCAGCTCCTCATAGCGGAAGGGTGCCACGCCGGTGATGTGCTGCACCGGCTCACCGGAGGCTCGACGGCTCACCATGTGGTTGAACTCCGTGCGCTGCGAGTCCGTCAGGTCGGGCACGATCAACAGGGCATGATTTGATCCCAGCACGTGGGTCAGGAGGATGCGGGCATCCGGCACCGGACTGGGCAGTCCAGCCGCGTGGAGGGTTCCGGCGGCTCGCGTCATCGCGTCGCGGGCACGCATCAGTGTCCACTCCCTGCCAGGCGCTCCGCCAGGTCCTGTTCTGCCAGCGCGTCCAGCACCGGGTCCAGTGCCCCCGACAGGACGGCATCCAGGTTGTGGGCCTTGAAACCGATCCTGTGGTCGCTGAACCGGTTCTCGGGAAAGTTGTACGTGCGGACCCTCTCCGAGCGGTCCACCGTGCGCACTTGGGACTTGCGGGCCTGCGACGCAGCAGAGGCGGCCTGCTCATCCGCGAGCGCCGTCAACCGGGAACGAAGCATGCGCATGGCGGAGTCTCTATTCTGCAACTGGGATCGCTCGTTCTGGCAGCTGACCACAGTGTTGGTGGGAAGGTGGGTGATGCGCACCGCCGAGTCGGTGGTGTTGACGCCCTGACCCCCGGGACCGGATGAGCGGTACACGTCGATCCGCAGATCCTCGTCGTTGATCTCCACCTCATCGGCCTCGACGTCAGGCATCACCAGGACGCCGGCCGCAGACGTGTGCACGCGGCCCTGGGATTCGGTGACGGGGACGCGCTGCACCCGGTGCACGCCGCCCTCAAACTTCAGTCGACCGTAGGGTCCGACCCCGTCGATCGCATTGCCCTTGACGGCCACGGTGACGGACTTGTAGCCGCCAAGGTCGGTGTGCTGCTCGTCGAGCACCTCCACCTTCCAGCGGACGTGCTCGGCGTAGCGGAGATACATGCGGAGAAGGTCGCCCGCAAAGAGTGCGGATTCGTCGCCGCCCTCCCCGGACTTGATCTCCAACAGGGCGTCGGCGTCGTCGTTGACGTCCCGGGGAGCCAGCAGTCGCGTCAATCGTGCGGTGACGACGCTGAGTTGTGCCTCCAGCTCTACGGCCTCCTCAGCAAACGCGGGTTCGGTTTCTGCGAACTCCAGGGCAGCGCCGAGGTCACCGGTCAACCGGGCATGCTCATCAAGAGCCTCCACGACAGGCCGCAGCGCTGCGTAACGGCGCCCCACCCTGCGGGAGCGGGAGGCGTCGGCATGGAGCGCGGGGTCAGAGAGTTCGCGCTCCAGAGCGCGGTATTCCTCGATCAGCGGTGCGGCGGACTCAAACACCTCCACTGCTCCTTCCCCCGGGTGCAACGTGACGATTCTCACGTGGTGTACAAAAAAACACCAGACGCCGGGCCGGCCCGATGGCCGCACCCAGCGTCTGGCGAAAAAGGACTACTTGGACTGGTAGCGCTTCTGGAAGCGGGCCACACGGCCACCGGTGTCAAGAATCTTCTGCTTGCCGGTGTAGAACGGGTGGCACGCTGCACACACGTCGGCGCTCAGTGAGCCCTTCGTGGAAGTGCTGCGGGTGGTGAACTTGTTGCCACAGGTACAGGTCACTTCAGTGTCCTGGTACTGCGGGTGGATGCCCTGCTTCATGTGGTGCTCCTAGAGATGTGTGTTTTACCCGGGTCGCAGGGGCCATGGGGGCCCCAGAATGCGTGAACCGGCACGGGGATCAATTTTGCCACCGTCAGCGGCAATCACCAAACCCAACGCCGTCGTTCCAGCAGACGACGCCGACTAGCCGTCCTGCGCAGGCGTCGTCTTCATGACGCTCAGCAGGAATTCGTGGTTGTCCGCGGTCTTGCGCATCCTCGTCATCAACGTTTCGAGGGCGGCCTGGTCACCCAGTCCGGACAGGGCACGACGCAGCTTCCAGATGATGTTCAGCTCGTCCTTGCTCATCAGCAGGTCCTCGCGGCGGGTGCCGGAGGCATCCACGTCGATGGCGGGGTAGATCCGCTTGTCGGCAAGCTGCCTCGTGAGGCGCAGTTCCATGTTGCCGGTGCCCTTGAACTCCTCGAAGATGACCTCGTCCATCTTGGAGC
>JAUNVL010000112.1 GCA_030537675.1 Propionibacteriaceae bacterium
CCGAAGCGCGCCGAGCGCATCGCCCACCTGCTCATGGAGGACGCCGAACTGGTCACCGACGTACGCGGCATGCTCGGGTTCACCGGCACCGTCGATGGAAAGCCGCTGACGGTCATGGGCTCCGGCATGGGGATGCCTTCGGCCACCCTGTACGCCACCGAGCTCTACAGCGAGTACGACGTGCAGCGCATCATCCGCGTCGGCACCTGCGGCGGACTGTCGCACGACGTGGCTGTGGGTGACGTCATCGTCGGCCTTGGCGCGCACACCGATTCCAACATGAACCAGCAGCGTCTGCCCGGAATCAACTTCTCGGCTCTGGCGAGCTTCAACCTTGCCGCTGCGGCGGTGAACGCCGCCGACGACTCGATGACGGTCCACGTGGGACCCATCCTGTCGAAGGACCACTTCTACTTCGAGGGCGCCAGCAGCATTGAACTCCTCAGCAAGTACGGCGTGCTGGGCGTCGAGATGGAAGCGGCAGGCATCTACGGTGTGGCCGCAGAATTCGGCCGTCAGGCACTCACGGTGCTGACGGTGTCCGACCATCTGCTCGATCACGGCTCGGACATGAGCGCGGAGGACCGTGAGACCAAGTTCCAGGGTGCCCTGAAGCTTGCCGTTGCAGCAGCACTGAGCTGACCCGCATGCAGGCAACTCCCGCAGCCGTGGGCGCGGCAAGAAGCGTGGTGCCCTTCTATCTGAGGGCCATCGTCATCCTCGTGGCGGTGTCCATGATGTTGCGGCTGACGGTCAACAACGTGGCACCCATCATCGGGGTGATCGCCGACGACCTGGGGCTGTCCAAGACAGAGGCCGGCCTGGTGGGCTCCCTGCCTTTGATCGTGTTCGGGGTATTCGCCTTTGCAACCCCGACCCTGCTCCGCCGGTGGGGTTCCCCGAAGACGATCGCCATCCTGCTGGTCATCGTTGCGGTGGGAACAGCCGTGCGGTTCGTACCCACGACGGCAGCGCTGATGGGCGGGACGATCCTGCTGTCCATCGGCGTCGGCATGGGTAATGCCGTGGTGCCCGTGGCCATCCGCACGTTCTATCCACGGCGTGCCACCGCCTACATGGGGTGGTTCTCCGTCGGCCTGAATCTGGGCGCAGCCCTTGGGGCGGCCTCCACCGTGCCGCTGATGCAGAAGATGGGGCTGTCCTGGAACGTCGCCATCTCAGTCTGGTTCGTGGTCATCCTGCTGGTGCTGGCGTGGTGGCTGCTCGGGTGGGGACTGGCGAAGCGCCGCAACAGCCCGATGCTCGACCCTCAGGAATCCGACTCCGTGGCTGGCCTCGGTGCCATGTTCCGTGAGAGACGACTCCTGGCGATCGCCGCCCACATGGGTATCCAGTCGGCCATGTTCTTCGCCATCATGACCTGGGGTCCCACATGGTTCCAGGCGGCGGGGGTCAGCCCGATCCAGTCGGGCGTCGTGCTCAGTGTGTTCTCCCTGGCATGCATCCCGGGGGCCCTGCTCGGCCCCAAGCTTCTCGAGCTCACCCACTGGCGACGGATCCTGATCGGCTACGCCATCATCTACCTGCCGGCCGTGGCTGTCATGGGATCCTTCGGCTTCGGCAACAGCATGCTCGGATGGGCAGCCACCCTTGTTGCCGGAGTCTGCCAGGGCGCACACCTGGCCATGTCGTTGGCGCTCATCGCGGGATACCCCGACGCCACGAAGGTCGCCGGGCTGTCCGCGCTCGCCAACGGCGTCGGATTCCTGCTGGCGTCGATCTGGCCCGTCGGGCTGGGGGCTCTGGCGCAGAGCACGGGGAGTTGGAGCATCCCCATCATCAGCGTCGTGTTCATGCCGCTGGTCACACTGGCCATCACGTTCGCCATCAATCAGCAGTTCCAGTCTGAGAGAGAGGGTCTGGCGCGGTCGCTTCCGCACCTCTGACTCATCACCACCTCCACTCATGCAACAGGCCCCGGGAGAAATCCCGGGGCCTGCGTGCGTTGCTGTGAGGTCAGTCGATGGTGCGGTCACCCTCGAGTGCCTGTGCGGCGGCTTCCTTCTCCGTGGTTGCCTTGCGGGTCGACAGGTTGCCCTCGTCGTCCTGCAGGTGGGCGCGGACGAACCACTGGTACTGCTCCATCTCGCCGGTCTGGCCGATGAGCATGTCCTCGGTGATCGGGTCCACGTCGCCGGCCATGTCCAGCACCCTGCGGTGGTTCTCGATCACGCGGGTGTAGACCATGTCCAGTGCGCCGAGGTGCTCGGAGGCCTGTGCCAACCCGATGGAGTAGTCCTCCCAGTCGCGATCCTTGACCAGCGCACCGGGGGTTCCGACGGGCGGCACACCCATGGTGGCCATGCGCTCCGCGACGGTGTCGGTCATTTCTCGCACCGCATCCACCTGCGGATCCAGCATTTTGTGGACGCCGATGAACTTCGGTCCGACGACGTTCCAGTGCGCGTGCTTGAGGGTCAAATGCAGGTCGTTGAGGTTGTGGAGGCAGCTCTGGAGCTCCTTGGCGAGCTTCTGACCCTCCTCCAGCTTGACTCCGGGGACGGTGTACGAATCGGTCATGCTGGTGCGGCGGGCGCCCTGCTTGTTCTGCTTCGTTGCCATGCGTTCCTCCTGAAAGTTGGTGCTTGAGTGGCGAGAACCCGCCGAACCAGAGTTCGACGGGTCCGTTGCTGCCAAATCTAGCGCGGCTGCGGGTTCACCCACATGGTGAGCGGTGAGGCGGGTCTCAGATGAGGCCCTTCTCCTTCAGCCAGTCCATGGCGATGGTGTCCGGCGATGCCTTCTCGTCGCCCTGGTTGCGGGCGTTCATGGCGATCAGGTCCTCGGTGGTCAGGGCTGCGCTGACGGCGTTGAGGCGCTCGTCGGCGGAGTCCGGGACCCTGTCGCTGACCAGCGGGAACACCTGCTGCGACACGATCATGTTCTTGGGGTCCTCCAGCACCACGAGGTTCATCTCCACGATTGCGGGGGTGGTGGAGTACAGGTCGATCATGTCGACGTCGCCGTCGGTCAGGGCCTGGACGGTGAGTGGGCCGCCGCCGTCGTCGATGGGCGTGAAGTCGATGTTGGCCGCGGGGACGCCGTAGATCTCCGTCAGACCCATGGGGCCGTAGGGGCGCTTCGGCAGTTCGGGGTTGGCGGCGAGCCGAAGGACACCGTCGAAGCCGGCGAGGTCAGCCAGTGAGGTGATGCTGTTCTTTGACGAGAACTCGGACGTCACCACGTAGGAGTCCTTGTTCTCAGCCGACGACGGCTCGAGGACGCGGGCGTCGGCGGGTGCTGCTTCACGCAGCGCCGTCAACACGTCCTCGGGGGTCTGGGCGGTGGCGTCGGCATCCCAGAACTGCAGCAGGTTGCCGGTGTATTCGGGGAGCAGGTCCACCGAACCGTCTTCGAGGGCCGCGATGTAGGCCTCGCGCGCACCGATCTGCATGTTGCGCTCGACGGTGATCCCGTCGGCTTCCAGCGCCTGTGCGTAGAGCTCGGCGATGATCTCGGCCTCGGGGAAGCCCGCGGAGCCGACGGTGACGGTGGTGGCGACTGCCGTCTCACCACCGCTCGTGGTGGTGGGATCCGTGGACATCGGGTCACCGGTGGAGCAGCCGGCGAGCAGGGCTGCGACGGCGGTGAGGCCGAGCAACGCCCGGCGCGGGAGTGGGAAAGTCATGGTGGTGGTCCTTCGTGGAGACATCAGGGTTTGGTACAAATGCTAGTCGGCGGTCACAACGAGCGCTGCCTCGTCGGGATCGACCGCGGAATCGTGGGCCTCGGCGGGGTGTGAGTGAGGGTGGGTGACCTTGGCGACGGTGGTCCCCAGCGCGATCCCGATGCCCTCCGGCACCAGGACCTTCTTGGCCAGCAGGACGAGACCATCGATGGTCAGCGCAAGGACGATGACAACGATGGCGCCGCCCAACATCTGGGTGTAGTCCCGCACCGCCTGACCGTCGAAGATGAAGCGGCCGAGGCCACCCAGCCCCAGGTAGGCGCTGAGCGTGGCCGTCGCGATGACCTGCAGGATGGCTGATCGCAGCCCTCCCACGAGCAGCGGGCCAGCCAGCGGAATCTCGACGCGTCGCACGATCTGCCATTCACTGAGGCCGGTGGCGCGTGCACCGTCGACCACCTCGCCGTCCACGGCCTCCACTCCGGAATAGGACGCGGCCAGCAGTGGGGGGATCGCCAGGATGGCGAGCACGATGGTGGAGGGGACGATGGCCAGCTTCAGCCCGAGTCCCATCGTGACGGCCAGCAACGTCAGCAGGCCGAGCGACGGCAGTGCCCGCAACGCACCGGTCAGACCGATGGCGATTCCCCGGCCCTTGCCGGTGTGGCCAATGTAGAGGCCTGCTGGCACGGCGATGATGATGGCCAGCACCAGCGCGAGGACGCAGTACCAGAGATGCTCGAGGACCCGCGTGACGATGCCGCCGGAACCGGACCAGTTCGAGGGATCGACGAGCCAGGCGAAGGTGTCAGTGAGCTGGATCATGCTCGCCTCCTGTCGGTGGCGCGCACCCATGGCATCAGCAGGCGTCCCGCGATCACGATGATGCCGTCGAAGATCACGGCGAGGATGACAGTGCCGATGACGCCCGTGAGGATCTCGGTGGGGAACGCGCGCTGGTAGCCGTTGGTGAAGAAGTAGCCCAGTGACGGCACGCCAATGAGTGCACCGACGGAGACCAGCGACAGGGTGGAAGCGCTGACGACGCGCGTGCCCGCCAGCAATGGTGGGCCGGCGAGCGGCAGCGCCACACGCCAGAACACCTGGGAGGGGGAGTGGCCCACGGCGAGCGCGTCGTCGCGGATGATGCGGCCCACCGAGTCGAAGGCGTCGACGGCGTTGCGCACGAGCAGGGCGATGCCGTAGAGCGTCAGGGCGATCACGAGGTTCATCGGGTCCAGGACTTTTGTGCCGAGGATGACGGGCAGGAGCACGAACAGCGGCAACGAGGGCAGGGCGTACAGCACGCTGCTGATGGGGACGAGGATGCGACGCGCGCCCTTGCGGCGGTGCGCCCACCACGCGATGGGGACCGATATCAGCAGGCTGAGCAGGATGGGCAGCACCGACACCTTGACGTGGGCCCACGTCATCATCAGGATGCGGTCAAGGTTGTCGGCGACCCAGTCGAGCCTCATCCGGTCACCAGAGGATCGTCCTGCATCACGCCGGTCAGGCGACCGGCCGCGTCGACGACGATGTGGCGGCCGTTGCGCCGCTCGGTGCGCAGCCGACGGCGTGGTCCGCCGATGAAGTTGGTCACGAAGTCGTTGGCCGGGTCCAGGAGAATGTCTGCGGGGGAGCCGTTCTGGGCCACTTCGGCCCCGGCACGCAGCACCAGCACCTTCTGTCCCAGCAGGAACGCCTCGTCGACGTCGTGGGTCACGAACAGGATGGTCTTGGCCAGGTCCTGCTGGAGTTTCAGCAGCTCCGTCTGGAGTTCGGCCCGCACCACGGGATCCACGGCGCCGAAAGGTTCGTCCATGAGGAGGATGTTGGGGTCCGATGCCAATGCCCTTGCCACCCCGATGCGTTGCCGCTGCCCGCCCGAGAGCTGGCTGGGATAGCGTTTCGCCACCGACTGCTCGAGGCCGACGATCTCCAGCAGTTCGGCAGCACGGGCATGGGCTGCCCTGCGGGTGTTGCCCAGCAGGAGTGGGACGGTGGCGACGTTGTCGACGACGGTGCGGTGTGGCATCAGGCCGCCGGACTGCATGACGTAGCCGATGCTGCGTCGCAGCTTCACCGGGTCGGTGTTGGCGACGTCCTCGCCGTCGATGGAGACGGTGCCGGAGGTGGGGTCGACCATCCGGTTGACCATGCGCATGAGTGTGGTCTTGCCACATCCGGATGATCCCAGCAGCACCACGACTTCGTGTGAGGGGATGTCCAGGGTGAAGTCGTTGACCGCGACGGTGCCGTCGGGATATTCCTTGCGCACGTTCTTGAACTGGATCATTGGCAGGCCGCTTCCTGGTGTCGGTGCATGGTCCTTGCAGCGTGGCCAGCGTAACAGCGAGGCGGAGCGGACCGGCCGGGCGATGTTTCGGAAGGCGTGGAACCCCTGTTGCATCTGGACGTGGTGCGGCCGCGGGTAGCCTGACCACGTGGCAGAGCAACATGGAACCCCTGATGTGGGCGGCTGGTTCCGCACAGCGCGCGTGGGCCGCGCCGTCCAGCCGATCAAGTCGTGGGGCGCCCCCGACGATGCGTCCTTCGGCCTGGAGTCCCCGGTGGCGGATGTGCGGGCGGCCGTGGAGTCGCTTCGCGGCCAACCGACGATGGTCCTGACGGGAGCCGGGACGTCGACGGCCTCGGGCCTGCCCGACTACCGCGGTCGCGGCGCCATTCCCCGCCAACCGATGACGTACCAGGAGTTCGTGTCCTCGGACTCCTCGCGCCGCCACTACTGGGCACGCAGCACCGTGGGTTGGCCGTCGTTCCGGGTGGCCCAGCCGAATCGGGTGCACGAGTTGGTGGCGCAGCTGGGCACAGTGCTGCCCGTCACCGGTGTGGTGACCCAGAACGTCGACGGGCTGCACCAGGCCGCCGGGTCGGGACCCGTGCTGGACCTGCATGGCAGGCTCGCGTCCGTTTCATGCCTCTCGTGCGGCGCGGTGATGGACCGCGAGGTGCTCCAGGCAACGCTGTTGCGGATGAACCCTGACGTCGCGTCCCGCGTCGATCACCTGGCGGAGCAGGCAGCGACGCTGCCCGATGGGGACGCGGAGGTGGACCGCACCGAGGAGTTCACGTACCCCAACTGTCCTGTCTGTGGGGGCCTCCTGAAGCCGGACGTCGTGTATTTCGGGGAGAACGCGAATCCCGACGTGGTGACGGCGGCCTTCGACCTGCTGGATGTCTCCGAGTCACTTCTCGTCCTCGGCACCAGCCTGAGCGTGATGAGTGGGCTGCGTTTCGTGCGGCGGGCAGCACGCGACGGCAAGGACATCGTCATCGTCAATGACGGCGCCACGCGAGGCGATGAATTGGCCACCCACAGGCTCCACGGCCGGCTGGAGGATGTGCTCCAGCACATCGTCGAGGGCCTCTCGGGGCGTTCGGCGCGCTGAGGCTGACTGACTCAGTGGCGCGTGCAACCACCGCGACCCTCGAGGCGGTTTTTTGGCGTACTGAGGTCGTTGAGGGGCTGACTGTTCGTTGTCCGGGCGTTGCACGTGGAACGCCAGTGTCACGCATCCCGCGCCGCCACGCTCGAATGAAACGCAATGACGAAGACGGGTCCGGCGGGGTGAATGAATCACCTCAGCGCCTTCGGTGCCCACCGGTCGACGGCTGGGTTCAGCGCTGGTCCTCCACAGCCTGCACCGCCTCCAGGATCGTGGCTGCAGGGTGTTGCTCTCTGTACTCACGAACTCGACGGATTTCCTCGGGGCTGCGTTTGATGTGCGCCGTGGCCGTGCTGCCGTTCGTCTGCTCAGGGACCTGAAACGTTCGCGCCCGCATGATCGCCGCGATGAGGAATGCGACTGCAGCGATGGCGAACAGGATCGCGGGCAGCCACTGCCCCAGGAGTGTGGCCACGCCAATGGCTCCCGTGAGGGCAAGAACGGTGATGGAGCTGTGCTTCTGCGTCAGTTCCGGCTCCTTCCCGCCCAGCAACCGCTGTGCTTCGGTTCGCCACCCCGACAACCGCGGGGTGGCGATCCATGGTCAGTCGAAGTTCGGGCCAACGGTGCGGCTGCGCTTCAGCTCGAAGAAGCCCGGGTACGCAGTCACCTTGACGACACCGTCGAACAGGTCGCCAGCCTCCTCGCCCCTGGGGGCGGGGGAGATCACGGGACCGAACAGGCTCATGCCATTGATGCGGATGACGGGGGTGCCCACCTCGTCGCCCACGGGGTCCATGCCCTCGTGGTGCGAGCGGCGGAGGTCGTCGTCGAGCTTGTCCGTCTTGGCCAGCTCAAGGATGTCGGCCTCGAACCCGCAATCGGCGAGCGCCTTGCCGATGGTCTCGGGGTCCTGTGGTTCCTCTCCGGGGTGGAAGCGGGTGCCGACGGCGGTGTAGAACTGGCGGACGCCGTCCGAGCCGTGACGCTGTTCCACGGCGAGGGCGGTGCGGGCGCCCACCCAGGCGTTGTCCATGTGTTCCCGGTAGTCCTCGGGAAGATCGCGCCCCTCGTTCAGCACAGCAAGGCTCATCACGTGAAAAGTGGTCTTCACGTCGCGCACCTTCTCCACCTCGAGCATCCAGCGGGACGTCATCCACGCGTAGGGACAGGAGGGGTCAAACCAGAAATCAACTTCAGTCGTCATGCCCCCCATTTCAGCACAGCGTTCAACCACCGCGTTTTCTGAACGGATGCCAACCCGACTGTTCCCGGAGGAATTGGCCTCAACCAGTGCGACGGCGCGCCCAGCGGCAGGCACCCGGTGGGATCGGGGAGATGATGATGGACATCGGTGTCCCGGCTGACGTGTCCGCTCAACCGCCGGAGGCCGTCGCGCGGAGGAACTCACGCCAGCCGTCGGCCTCGGCCAGGGGGCGGGTGATGCCCAGCGACTTCTGGATGGGTCGAAGGGCGTTGCGGGTCTGCTCGTCGTACTTTCCCGTGAGGGCGACGTCGGCGCCGAACACCTCGCGGCAGGCGGCCTGCACCAT
>JAUNVL010000113.1:0-2614 GCA_030537675.1 Propionibacteriaceae bacterium
GCAGGCCCTTGCGGGGCAGCAGGTACTCGGTGCCGTCGACGGTGACCTTGGCGTCTTCGCCGATGTTGATGATGCCGGCTTCGCGGCGATCAAAGAAGTGCTCGGTGTGGAGGGCCTCAGGCGTCGGCATGGTGAGGGTGCCGCCGGAGGGGACTGCGCCGGCCATGATGATCCGGTCGTAGTGGCTGTAGACGAACTTCATCTCGCCGTCGACGAAGAGGTCCTCGACGAGGAAGCGCTTGCGCAGTTCCTCGGTGCCCATCGTTGCCACGTGCTCCGGTGCGCTTGCGTAACGGTTTTCCATTGTTGCTACTCCTTCTTAGGTGCTCTGCCGGGTGCAGAGCTGCGGTTCTTTCGGATGGGGACTTCTGAAGTCCGCCGGGGGGAACACGGGGAGGAGCCCCCGTGCCAGGTATTCGAGGACAGCGTGTAGTCGGGGCGTTCACGGGGGCGCGGAGCCCCTGTGTGTCAGCGGCCGAGCCATCCGCCGTCCACGGCGAGCAAAGTGCCGTGCACGTAGGAGGAGGCCTTTGAAGCGAGGAACACGACGGCACCCGCCAGGTCCTCTGCGTCGCCCCAGCGTCCTGCGGGGATGCGCTCCAGGATGGAGTTGGAGCGGTCCTCGTCAGCGCGGAGCTGAGCCGTGTTGTCGGTGGAGAAGTAGCCGGGGACGATGGCATTGACGTTGATGCCCTGGCTGGCCCACTCGTTGGCCATCGCGTGCGTGAGTCCGGCCACCGCGCTCTTGCTGGCGGTGTAGGAGGGCACGTTGATGCCGCCCTGGAAGCTCAGCAGCGAGGCGGTGTTGATGATCTTGCCGCCCTGGCCGCCGGTCAGCATGGCATTGGCCGCTGCCTGGGCGAGGAAGAACACTGCCTTCTGGTTGACCTGGATGACGTCGTCCCAGTCGGTCTCGGAGAAGTCCTTGGCGGGGGTGCGGCGGATGATGCCGGCATTGTTGACGAGGATGTCGATGCGGCCGAATTCGGCGACGACGTCGTCCACCAGCTTCGCGAGGTCCGCGACGGAGGCCTTCGACAGGTCGCAGGTCAGCGACAGCGTGCGACGCCCCAGTGCATGGATCTTGCCGGCGGTGTCATCCGCGGGTTTCGAGCTGCCGACGAGCGCAACGTCTGCGCCGGCCTCTGCGAGCGCGATGGCCATGGCCTGGCCGAGCCCGCGGGTTGCGCCGGTGACGAGCGCCACCTTGCCGTCAAGGGAGAAGTCTTCGAGGATCATGCTGGGTAGTTCCTTTCGGTGGGGGTCGTGTGGCTCAGGCGGTGGGGTGCGAGTAGGACAACCACGTGGGGTCCTGCCGGCGCTGCAGCGCCTCCATGTAGTAGTAGTCGCCCCAGAGGTTGCCCTCGTCGATGCCGCGGCCGCCATGCTTGGCGTAGACGCCATGCAGGAGCAGGCAGTTCTCCGGGCCCTCGGCCGTGGTGGCGTAGTTGGCCTCCAGCGAATCGAGGATGCGGTCGGCCGCCTCCTGGTATTCGGTTTTGCCCGTGATGGCCGCGAGGTCGTTGAGCCCGCACACGGCGATGGCGCCGGCGGAGCTGTCGCGCGGCTCGTCGCTGCCGTCGGTGAAGATCATGTCCCAGAACGGCACGCTGTCCTCAGGCAGGAGGTCGAGGAAGCGGCGGGCGCAGCGCTCCGCCACGGCCAGGAGTTCCGGATCCCCGGTGTGGAGGTAGTTCAGTGCGAAGCCGTACACGCCCCACGCCTGCCCGCGGGCCCAGGTGGACGTGTCGGAGTGGCCCTGAGCGGTGGTGCCGCGCACGGGTACGCCGGTCTCCGGGTCCCAGTGGAAGGTGTGGTGGGTGGTGTCGTCGTCGCGAACGATGGACTTCCCCAGCAGCGACGCGTGCCGTCGTGCAGCCACGGCGTAGCTCTCGTCGCCGGTGACCTCGGTGGCCCAGTACAACAGCGGCATGTTCATGAGGCTGTCGATGATGGCGCGTCCTGCCTGTGCCGGATCATCGAGGTCGCCCCAGGACTGGATGATGCCGACCTTCGGGAGGACGCGGCTCATGAGCTCGTCCGCTGCTGCCAACGCAGCGTCGCGAGCCTGCTCGTTCTTGTCGTGGCGCCACGCGGGTACACAGGACAGGGAGTAGAGGAAGCCGACGTCGTGGTGGTTGACGTGCACCTTGCGTTCGATGCGGTCGATGAAGCTGGGCAGGTGGCGACGGCCTGCGTCGAACCACTGCTGGTCCCCTGTGAGGTCGCCTGCCACCCAGAACATGCCGGGAACAAAACCGGTGGTCCATTCGGTGTTGCCACCCTCGGGCTCACCGAATGCTGCCACACGCAGTGGATAGACGCCGTCGACGGTGCAGTCGTCGGGATATTGCGTCCCGAACTGCTCGTCGAGTTGCTCCAGGGTGACCAGTGCGTTCTCGACCGCGGGGGAGAGGGGCATCGCGTTGCCTTTCGGGGGCTGGTGGAGGCGGAGAGGCGTTGTTGCCCCGTCCGGCCAGGTGATGTGGAACGTGGTGTGGGAAGCGCTTGAACTGGTGCTGACGGCCGCGTGGCCGAACGTGGTGTCGGCACCCAATTCGATCAGAACGCCGTGCCACTCATCGGGAGTGGCGGGGTACATGGCGAACGGGGT
>JAUNVL010000113.1:2714-8485 GCA_030537675.1 Propionibacteriaceae bacterium
GAAGGAGACCATCCACAGTTCGCCGGCGGGGGTTGCCGTGCCGGGCCAGCCGGTGGAGTCCTGCTGGACCGGGGGGCGGGCGTTGACGAAGTGGGCATCAGCCAGGGACGAGGCGATGCCCACGTCCCCCGCGGGGGTCTTGACGACTCGGCAGTCGAGGAGGCGCATGCCCGTGCGGTGCGACGCGCGACCGTTGGCATCCAACAGGACCACGGCATTCTCCAGTGGGTTGGCCCAGCTCTCGTCATCGAGAAGGGGGGATGTGGCAGTGGAGTAGCCGAGACGGGCATACAGCGGGCTGTCTGCTCCATCGGAGTGGGGAAGGGCGTGGTCGGTGCCGTGGTTGACGACCCGCACGATGCCATCCGAGCGGGTGCCGTGCACGATCCAGCCGGGCGCTTCGACGGCGAACAGTTGATCTGACTCATCGAGAGGCAGCGGTGAGGCCGCCTCGGCCCAGACGGGATGGTTGCCGGGCAGGGCTACACCGAGGAGGCCCTTGACAGCCCAGTACGAGGACGCCGGTCCGGTGTAGAACTGTGCAAGGCGGGGCCATGGCTGCTTCCAGCCCACGTCGAGCACACCGGGGTCATTCGCCATGTCTCCATCGACGAAGTGACCGACGACGCGTGAAGCCGCAGTTCGCAGTGCACCGGGTGAGGGCGCGTCCACACCAGCCAGTGCGCCCACCCAGAAGGGCGCGGCCGCTGCGAAGCGATACGTCAGGCTGCGTCCCTGGATGAGCGGGGATCCGTCGGAACCGATCAGCGAGATGGCGTCCTGGAGGTAGCGCTGGAGGCCGGCGCGGTCGCGCTCGATGCGCTCGGGCGCCAACTCGGCAGCCCCCTGCATGCGGGACCAGAGAGTGGGATAGAGGTGCAGAGCCCAGCCGACGTAGTGGTCGAAGTTGCGACCCTCGCCGTCGGAGATCCAACCGTTGCGCTGGGGAAACGAGTCGTGGGTGGCGAGGTCCCCGGCAATGTCGTCGAGGCTGTGCGCGGCGCCCACCGATCGCAGGAACGTCTGGGTGACGGCGCGGAACCACACCCAGTTGTTGCGCCAGTAGGTCTCGTCGCCGACCACAGAAGACATCCAGGACACGACGCGGTCCTGCACGGCCGCGCTCAAGTGGTCCCAGATCCAGGGGCGAGTCATGTCGAGGCTGAGCGCGATGGAAGCCGCTTCCACCTTCGCCTGCGGGTGTTCATCAGGACGGGGCCAGCGCTCCGGTGAATGCGGGTCAGTGCCCGCCGCTATTCCCTCGGCGTACCACTGGGCCATGTGCAGTGGGTCGTGTCCGTCGTCGCCGGCGAGGCGGAACGCAGCGAGAAGGAATGTTCTGGCGAAACCTTCCAGCGCGTCCACGCGGGAGCCGAGGAGGCCCGGCGCGCCGGGGAAGGAGAAGCCCGCGTGCTTGGGGTAGGCCAGGGGACGCACCGCCAGAAGCAGTTGGTCCGCGAATTCTGTCCAGGTGCGTCGGTCGTTCCAGTCGGGTGCACGTGAAGTCGTGTCGATGGTCGCCGTCACCTCCCGTCTGATCGAAGTAGATCACTAATGATCATCACTGTACCAAACTCGATCGGATACCGGGTAAAGTGGTCAACATGATGACTCACTTGCTGCCGGACGGACGCCGCGACCGAATTGTCGCCGAGCTCCGCGCCCGGGGCATGTTGCGGGTCAACGAACTGGCCGAACTCGTGGGGGTGGCGCCCGTCACACTGCGTCGAGACATTGCCAGACTCGCCGCCGACGGTGTGGTGCGCCGATTGCACGGCGGAGCAGCGCTCGTCGAGACGACTGAACAGCCAGCCATGAAGAGTCCGACGATGCGTGTCGGCATGCTCGTCCCATCGCTCGACTTCTACTGGCCGGAAGTGATCCGCGGCGCCCAGGACGTGGCCGAGGAACGCGGGGCCATCCTCATGCTGCGGGGCACCACGTACGAGGACACGAACTATCGCGCGCATGCTGAACGACTCCTGGAAGCTGGCGCCGAGGGAATCCTGCTGGCCCCCAACGTTGCGGCCGTGGAGACGGAGGAGTTCCTGCAGTGGCTGCACGATTCCGGGGCGCCCTTCGTGCTGTTGGAGCGGGAGGCATCCCTGGCCTCCGGCGCGCTGCCCTTCGAGTCCGTGACCACCGACCATCTCAGTGGGGCACGCGCCGCGGTGCGCCACCTCGCGGATCAGGGCCACGTGAGCGTGGGCTTCGTCACCAACCCCGGCAGCCCACATCGCGAGGAGATCAGGCGCGGCTGGGCGGCCGCCATCGCTGACTGCGGCCTGCGCGCCGACTCCTTCACCAGGGACCTGCGCAGACCCCGACCGGCTGAGGACTCCTCGGAGGTGGCGGTGCTGGTGCAGGACTGCCTGGCGTCAGGCACCACCGCACTCCTGGTCCATGCGGACAGGGAGGCCATCGCCATCGTGCAGTACTGCCAGCAGGCGGGGATCTCCGTGCCGGGCGAGTTGTCGATCATCGCCTACGACGACGAGGTGGCGGGTCTCTTCAGCCCCGCCCTCACCGCCGTTCGACCCCCACGGACCTCCATCGGGCGTGCTGCGATGGGACTGGTGGTCGACCGGCTCCGCGATGCCGCGCGCCCCACACACCGCGTGGTCATCACACCGAAGCTGAATGTTCGTGAATCCACGGGGCCGAGCGCCGCAACCGGTCGGTGAAGGCACAGGCCCGAGGCATCATCGCCGCGGCAGGGGAGAAGCGGGCACACTAGGGGCATGGACAGGCAGACCGAGTACGTACTGCGCACGATGGAGGAACGCGACATCCGTTTCGTGCGGCTGTGGTTCACGGACGTGTTGGGATCACTGAAGTCGGTCGCCATCGCCCCCGCCGAGGTGGAGGGTGCGATCGCCGAGGGCGTGGGTTTCGACGGTTCCGCCATCGAGGGCTTCGCCCGTGTCTTCGAATCCGACATGGTGGCGCAACCTGACCCGGCCACCTTCCAGGTGCTGCCGTGGCGCCAGCTCGAACGCGGAACTGCCCGGATGTTCTGCGACATCAACCTTCCGGACGGATCCCCGAGCTTCGCGGATCCACGCTTCGTGCTGAAGCGTGCACTGCGGAAGGCCGCCAACCTCGGATTCACGTTCTACATCCACCCAGAGGTGGAGTTCTTCCTGCTGAAGCAGCTGAACCCACCCATCCCGCTGGATGACGGTGGCTACTTTGACCACACCACCCTGGGCGACGGGACGGACTTCCGGCGCGACGCGATCACGATGCTGGAGCGGATGGGCATCTCGGTGGAGTTCAGCCACCACGAAGCCGCGCCGGGGCAGCACGAGATTGACCTGCGCTACGCCGACGCGCTGACGATGGCCGACAACATCATGACGTTTCGTGTGGTGATCCGGGAAGTTGCAGTCAGCCAGGGCATCCACGCCACGTTCATGCCCAAGCCCTTCTCCCAACATGCCGGCTCCGGTATGCACACCCACATGTCCCTCTTCGAGGGCGACACCAATGCCTTTTACGACGGTGCCGACGAATACCGACTCAGCCGGACCGCCCGCCATTTCATCGCCGGTCTGCTGCGGCACGCCCCGGAGATCACCGCTGTCACCAACCAGTGGGTCAACTCCTACAAACGGCTCAGCGGTGCCAGCGAGGCACCCACCTACGCCTGCTGGGGTCGTGCCAACCGGTCGGCACTGATCAGGGTGCCGCAGTTCGCGCCCAACAAGACGTCGTCGGCACGGATCGAGTACCGCGCGCCCGACGCGGCGATCAATCCCTACCTCGCCTATGCGCTGATGCTGAATGCGGGTCTCGCCGGCATCGAGGGGGAGTACGAGTTGCCCGAGGAGACCGAGGACGAGGTGTGGCGCCTGTCCAGCAGGGAACGTCGCGCCCTGGGCATCCAGTCGCTGCCGCGCAGCCTTGACGAGGCGTTGAACATCATGGAGAACAGCGAACTTGCCGCCGAGACGTTGGGTGAGCACGTGTTCGAGTACTTCATGCGCAACAAGCGTGACGAGTTCGAGACCTACCGACAGCAGGTAACACCATGGGAGCTGGAGCGCCACATCACGGTGCTGTGATGACCAGCGACTTGATGATCAGCGCTGAGGGGTGTCAGGGCGTCCAGAGCGGGAACGCCTGCTGCGCCTCATGGGCGTGTGCGCCCGAACTGCGGACCTTGTGTTTGACCGCGTCCCAGTCTCCGCGACCTGTGGCGAGGTTGAGGAAGACCAGCGGAGGCATCTCGACGACGTTGGGGGGAGTGCCGCGGGTGTGTTTGGGGCCGTTCCCGAACCCAATCTGGACCGCTGAGACCGGCGGTACGCGGACCTCGATACTGGCACCCGGATGCCGTTTGCCCAAGCGGGCACACCCTGCGCGACAGCTTGCAGCGGTCAGTTCCCGGCCCAGCTCCAGTGAGTGCTGGAGCGCTGCCTGCGCAGTCGAGAGCAGCACGTCGGTCAGATCGGGTCGGCTTCGCGCGAGTTCGGCGTGGAGTTCGAGCCTGAGGGCAGCGGCACGACCGCATTCGAGCGCGGCCAGACACGTGTACAGATCTTCCAGCGCCGCCACGACGGAGTCGACAGGCTTGAACATGCCCACACCATATCCGTGGGCGGTGGGGACACCATGAGCAGGGTGCAGTCGGCAACAGGGGATTTTGCCCGGCGTGGATTCGATTCGCCGCGCACCGCGGCGTCCACGTGGGCCAAGTGGTGCGAGCAGAGCGGGACGGAGCCACCCATCCCTCTGGAGTCCTTCGACGCGGCGGCCGATCGGGACCAGGCGCTGGACGTCGTGGCACGGCTGGGGGAGCTGGCGCCGGAGCGGCTCGTAGAGGTGGCAGCAGACGTCGCTTGGTTGCGACGGCTCATCCTCGTTGCAGGGGCGTCGAGCGTTCTGGGCCGATTCCTCTCCCGCAACCCGGATGAGTTGGAGGTCCTCCGGGTGAGTCGCCCCCACCGGGACGCCGACGGGTGGCTCGCGTTCTACGGCGACCGCGTGCCTGTCGTGGGCCAGGTGGCGACGGGGGACAGCAACGATCTCCGTCGGGCACACCATGCCGCACTCGTCGAGATCGCTGCCCGCGACCTGGAGGCGGAGGACCCCCTGCTGGTGGTGGAGGGGGTCTCACGTGAGCTCGCCCACACCGCGGACACCGTCCTGCACTACGCCTTGGCGCTGGCCCGCAATGAGGTGCCTGGCTGGAGAGCGACACGGCTGGCCATTGTCGCGATGGGCAAGTCCGGTGCGCAGGAACTGAACTACCTGTCCGACGTGGACGTGATCCACGTCGCCGAGCCAGCCCCCGGGGCCTCTGTAGAAGAGGCCATGCGGGTGGGGACGCAGCTGGCCGCTGCAGTCTCGCGCATCTGTTCCGCCCATACGTCGCAGGGCACCATCTGGCAGGTCGACGCAGCGCTGCGGCCCGAGGGCAAGGCGGGACCATTGGTGCGCTCCGTGGCGTCGTGCCGAAGCTACTACACGTCGTATGCGAAGAACTGGGAGTTCCAGGCGCTGTTGAAAGCACGGCCGGCCGCTGGCGATCTGGAGCTGGGCGAGGAGTTCTGCGCCATGGTCGCGCCCATGGTGTGGGCCGCGGGGGAGCGGGACGGCTTCGTCGCTGAAGTACGTGCCATGCGCACCCGGGTGGTCTCGTTGATCCCCGCGAGCCAGGTGGACCGCGAGATCAAACTCGGGGAAGGAGGCCTGCGGGACACCGAGTTCGCCCTCCAACTCCTTCAACTGGTGCATGGCAGGGCGGACGACAGGTTGCGCGTGCG
>JAUNVL010000114.1 GCA_030537675.1 Propionibacteriaceae bacterium
GGGTCAGGTCGATGATCACGGTGACGTACTTGTCTCCGAAGCGGGTGTGTCGCCACACGTGCTCATCAACCCCGATCGTGGTGACACCATCAAGACGGGTGGGATCATCGATGAGCAGCTGGGCGGCGGCGTTGAGGATGGCGTCGTGACAGGTGTTCCAGGCGACACCAAGGTTGGCGGCGATCCGGGCTATGGACATGCGATCGATGACCACGGACTTCACCGCCAAGGTGATCGCATCCCGGGAAAGTTTCCCGCGTGCCGGGGCTGCCGCTTGGAGGTTGTGTCGCCAGGTATGGCCGCATGGCCGGCACCGATACCGCGGCGCAAACACGCGCAGGATTGTGGGTTTCCAACCGAACGGGACATGCGCCACCCGACGAACAACAGTGTCGTGACGGCCACCTGGAACCCCGCATCCAGGACACGGCGGCGGCGCTGTTGTCGGGACGCAGTTCAGGACCGTGTGTCCAGGTTCGACCTGCTGAGAGGTGACGGAAAGGCCAAGACGATCGAGGCGACAGAACTGATCAAGGCAAGGTGGGGTAGCGTTTCTCACAAGGGCCCTCGGGTTGGCGATAGGGACGTTAGACATCTCCATCTTCCCAACTCCAGGGCCCCCTCAGATGCCCGGCCTCAGCTCAGACCCAACCACTAGACCCACTCTCGTCTGTGAAGAGCCAACTAAGGCGCGTTTCATTTCTGAACACTAATATTTGGCACTTGGTGTGTCAATGGATCCGGGAGTAGCCGAAACCGGCGCCCTGCTTCTCGTGTCCGTGGACCTCGATGGTGGTGTCATCAACATCAACCAATGCATACCCCGTGCTCGCACGTGGCTGCCGCGGGTTTGCCCAAGTCTACGCAGTTGACAGCGACTATACGACCCCGATTCCAGCCGAAACCCCGAGGTCGGGGGGTTTCGCTGCCATCTTGACGTGGGGAACCTACAGCTTCCCATCAGGTCTGCCTGTCGGCGGCGTAGTTGGCCCAGGAGCCGCCGGCTTTCGCGCCGATCCGGGCAATCGTGAGCGAGCGCAGTCCAAGGACGCCGGCGATCATCGCGGGCGGTATCTCTCGGGTGAGCTGTTCGGCTGCTGCCAGGCGCAGTTGCCGGGGAACAGCCACTTGGTCGGAAGATGCTCGGCCGTGCCGTCGCGTCGGCGGACTGGGAGTGAGCGGATCACGCTCGCGAAGGGAGTGGGCAGTTCGAGCGCATCGGTGCCGAGCTTGAGGCTCGTGCCGGTCTCGGTAACCGTCACGTCGTTGGTTGTGAGGGCCACGACCCGGTGCAACGGTTGGGCGTAAAGCACGACGAGCGCGGCGGCGATCCTGTCGGCGGGATCGAGGGCGTCGTCGGTGACCAGCCGGCGGGCGATCTGCCAGCGTTCCTCGGAGTCCATCGGGGTCACCGGCTGTCCGACGTAGGTAGGCGGGAGCTCGATGTGCCGGGATATCTGTCGGTTCTGACGTGCCCATGTCAGGAATGGGCGGACGACTTGCCGGATCGCGCCGGTGCCAGCGAACCAGGAGTCGATGTCGTGCTGGGTCGTCTCGTCCAGGTGTCGTCCGTTGTTTTGTAGGCCGGCGAGGAAGCCGATGACCTGCTCGATCTGACGGCGGGCGTTCCGGGTGCTGATATCGACGCGTCGCTGCTCGTCCAGCAGTCGCAGCCGCGGCAGGACTTTCCAGTGAAGCCAACGGGTCGTGAGCTGCCGGTGCTCGGGATCAAGCCGAGCGAGCAGCGTCGGGATGAGGGCTTCGAGTCGACGCAGCCCGCGGTGCGGGTCCGGCTCGAGGAGCCCAGCAGCGATCAACAGAGCGCGCAGATGCTCAGCGGCGTGGCGTTGCGGGAGCTCGTCGAGGGTGTCGTGGCTGAGCGGGAGGCGGCGGGTGTCGAGGGCGTTCAACAGTTCCCGGGTGCGGGCGAGCCAGCGGCGGGTAGTGGGGGGTTCCGCGCGCAGGATTGACTCGCGCAGCGGCGCCAGCGCGCCGTCTGTGGCAAGCACTCGGTCGAGGTGCAGCCGCAGCGCGCAGGGATCGCAAACGCGGTCCCCGTCCACGCCGACGAGAAGAGCATCATCGCGCCCGCAATCCGTGCAGCGCTTCCGCGCCCGCTCACGACACCACCGGCAACGCCCCTCGAAATCCAGCAACCTGTCGGGTTTCCCGCAGCCAGTGCAGTCGCCGCGGACTCGACCGATGCCCTTGCTGCATCGAGAGCAGAGCCCGCGGCCGGGCATCGCGACGCGTTCGCAGAGCTGACAGGACTGTTCCGTCATATGCTGCGTGAGACCTCCGCTCGCCGCGGAGTCCGCGCTTTAGTTTTGGCCGGAAGGCCAGTGGGCTTCCCGCTGGTGCCAGTCGCTTTGACGGCCGCGATCTCGACGACGGGTTCGATGAGGTCGTTCGGTGTGCAGCCGAGGATGTCGCACAGCGCGGTCAGGGTACGCAGGCTCAGCCGCTCCGGTCTACCGGTCACGAGCCGGTATACCTGCGCTTCGGACAGCACGATGCCTCGCTCTGCCAGCAACGGAACCAGCCTGGTGGTGGCGAACATCTCCTGTTCGGCCATGAGCTTGCGCAGGTGCCATCGGTATCCCAGGCGGGGTTGCGGTGCTCTCGACATGACGATCCTCTTTCTCGTGGTGGTTTCAGTCGGTCTCCGGCTGGAAGGCGCGGTCGAGCGCTCGGCGCAGCGCCTGATTCTTGTAGTCGGCGCCGACGGTCGTGTAGATGGCGGTCGTCGAGCCCCAAGAGTGGCCGAGCTGCTGCTGCACGAACAGGTGGTCGAAGCCGTCTTCGAGCAGGTGCGTCGCATACGAGTGGCGCAGGCAGTGCGGGCCAAGGTTTCGATCCAGGCTGATCGCGTCGCGGTACTCGGAGAACCGGCGCGAGATCGCGTCGGCGCCGACGCGGGCGCGCCGTTCGGTCGGCCACAACGCTGTGCCCGTCGCCTCGTAGAGGGGCCGCAACTCCTCCGTCCACTCTGCGACGGCCTCTGCCGCCCATCCCATCGTGGTCAAAACGGTGCGGCGTCTCGGCGGGCTGCCGCGCAGCGCTTTCCCGTAACGAACGGCCAGAGCCCCGTAACGGCCGAACTCGGGGGCTGCGGCGTTTCCCGACCAGTCGACGGTCTCCAACATCGAGACCTCGCGGCGGCGCAAGCCCCAGGCGTAGATCGTCTTGAACAGCGTCGCATCGCGGAACGCCGCCCGCCAGCCACCCCTTCCGGCCCGTCGCCCGCACCTGGGCGACGCGCTGGTCGCAGTAGTCGAAGAACGCCTGGAGCTCGTCTCGCGACAGCGGACGGTTCCCCGGCCGTCCCTCGTAGTCGCCGCGGTGGATGACCGTGTTCCACTCATGGAACACCTGCACCGGCACGTCACCGAAGTGCCGCTCGCAAACCTCGTGCCACTGATAGCGCGGATCGGAGAGATAACCGCAGAACAGTGAGACCGGCATCTGGTAGTTCCGGACCGTCGAGTGCGCCATGCCCGCCGAGACCATCTCGGACGTCCACGCCTCGACATCGCTCGGCGTCCAACGCCACGGGTAGTCGTTCGTGAACGACACGAACCGGCGAACCGTCAACAACCGCCGCTCGATCGTCAACCCCGACAACATCCGCGACCGCTGCTGCAGCTCCCACCCCTCCAACATTGCCGTCAGCACGGTCTCCTCGGCCGCGAGCAGCGCCACGCCCGGCGTCAGCAGCCGGGCAGCAGGACTACCCGGAGCGGCCCGCGATGACCGCTCTTCCTTCGAACCATCCGCACCCGAGGCGGAACGAGAATGTAGGCCGATGACGCGCCCCGGAATTTCTGGCGATCATTGAGCAGCCACAGGTGATTGGGGACGTCGACGTCCAGGAGTCGGTGGTTCAGCCTTCCACCACACCGCAGGCGAGGCGTAGGCCTGCATCACCCGCGCCAGTGGTGTCCTCGTCAGGGCCGTCGGGGGCGTAGCGCTCCGGAATGTTGGCGAAGTTGTCCGGCAGTGAGTGAATCACGACTGCGGAACCGTCGGAATCCATCAGGAGTGATTCATCGAGTCGATCCGTGGTGACAGTCATGGTTGCAGTTCCGCCTTCCCCCACCAGCAGTGGGGGAAGGTCCCCCGCATGGTCCGGATGCTTGGCATCGCTCTCCCCGGGGATGTGGCCTCCTGAGGACTTGAACGCACCGATATCGCTGGGATCATCCGGGGAGGCGCTGTCAGCCTTGCACTCGCCGATCTCGTGAACATGAAAACCGTAGAAGCCGGGTGCCATCTCTTCAACCGAGACTGACACCTGGAGGGAACCGCCAGCCTGCGTGAAAGTCACTTCGCCCGCGGGATTGCCTTCAGCGTCGGCCAGATTCGCCATCGCCAGAGCAGACCCAGTGTCAGCAGTCTCCTCGGGCGCCACTTGAGTGACGGTGGCCTCAGGAGACTCAACAGGGTTGGAGCCGGAGGGAACGACCGTTTCGGGCGTGCCGCAGGCAGAGAGGCCGACGGCAAGACCAATCGCCATCACCGAAATAGTCGCCCTGAACGCGCTGCGACGGGGGCTGCCTGAGGGAATGTGTCTGCGAGAAAGTTTCATGACTGTCCTTCCGTGGGGGCTTCACCCACCCACCCCCGACTCTGGGGACTTGATGACGGGCTGGCTGGTGTGTGGCACACCCCAACCTACGGGACCGGGGGACCTGTTCGAGCGCTGCTGGTGGGGCCACATTGGCTCGCGAGCCAACGGATTCGAGCGGCGAATGCGCAATCAGGCCCCGTCGGTCCGAGGCCCCGACGAACTCCCACTGGTCGCCTGTGTCCCGGACCGGCTCAGGATTCAGAGGCCCGGTCGACTGCTTCCTTCGCCTGCAGGAGCGAGGACCCGGTGCGCTCCCGGTGGTGCTTGATCGCGTGGATCGCCCTTCCGTCACGGAGCATGTCGAGCTCTTCTGCATCCACGTACCCCGGAGGGTCAATGGCTCCCGGATCGATCCCGAGCTCGCGCGCCAGGGAGTTGATGGCCTCCCCCTGGGCTCGAACCTGCGATTCGAGCTGCGCGATGCGTGCGGCCAGTGAGTTCATTCCGAACAAGATGTCTCCCAACGACGTGAGGTGGCTTGGCAGCTGTACAACTGTCCAGATTGCCAGAGATGAGAACCAACATGGGGGCCGCTGACGTGCGTGGACTAGCCAAGCATGTGCGTGGGAAACGGTGGTGGGGGATGCGGAGATACGCTGGACGCATGCGATGCCACGAGGTGCAACTGTCAGAAATTCCCGATGACAAGGTCACGGCTGAGCACTTCATGGTGGCCGAGGTCGACGTCGCCGAGTGCGGTGACGGGCAGGTGCTCGTGGGGCTGCGCCGACTCGGACTCAATGCTGGCCTGGCCCACCGATTGGGTGGGGAGGGCACGGCCTACGGACCGGGTATCGGTATCGGGGACGTCCCCTCCAGCGATGCCGTGGTGGAGGTGCTGGAGTCCCGCCACGGCGATTTCGCGGTTGGCGACCTCGCCGTCGGGAAGATGCAGTGGCGCACGGCGGCGGTGATCGACGGCAGCGAACTCACCACCATTGGTGCCGACTTGTCCGAGGAGGAGCTCAACGCCCGCCTCACGGTGCTGGGGCACGTCGGCTTCACAGCGTGGACCGGAATCATGCACGTCGGGCAGGTCCAGCCCGACGACGTCGTGTACGTGTCCGGCGCTGCCGGCGGAGTGGGCAGTTGCGTGGTGCAGTTCGCCAAGGCCGTGGGTGCGACGGTGATCGGCGTCGCCGGATCTGCCGAGAAAGTGAAGCTCCTCACCGAGACCATGGGGGCGGATCGCGCCATCAACCGCCACGACGGCGACGCCACGGAACTGCTGCGCGACGCGGCCCCCGATGGCATCAGCCTGTACTACGACAACGTCGGGGGCGCTCAGCTGGAAGCGGCACTCGACGTGCTGAGTGACGGTGGTGCCATCGTGATGTGCGGCGCGGTCGCGGGGAGTGAGCCACCGAGGAATCTCCGCAACTTCATCCACAAGGAACTGACGATGCAAGGGTTCACGGTGACAGAGCACGAGGACCTGCGCGGTGAGTTCGAGGAGCAGGTTAGCGGCTGGATGGACGAGGGCAAGGTCCAGAGCATTCACACGGTCTTCGAAGGGATCGATCAGGTGCCTGCGGCATTCGCATCGCTGCTGGAGGGTTCCAGTACCGGCAGAGTCATCGTCGCCGTGGAGTCACAATTGCCGGGTCATTCGGACCCGGGGCGCTTGCGGTAGCGCTTGATCTCGGAGCGCAACCGTTTTCCTTCGAGTCGCCGACGCATGGAACCTCGTGTGGGGCGCGTTGGTTTCCGGGGAACCGGAGGCACGACGGCGTCGCGCAACAGTCTGGCGAGGCGCTGTCGTGCGGCAGTCCGGTTCTGTCGTTGCGAGCGGTGCTCGGAGGCGCTGATGGTGAGCATCGTCCCGGAGAGGCTCTCAGCGAGCCGGCCGAGGACGCGTTCGCGCTGGACGTCGTTCAGCGCAGTCGTCGTGCCCAGATCCAGACTCAGCTGCACACGTGAGTCGGTGGTGTTCACGCCCTGACCGCCGGGGCCGGAGGAGCGGGAAAACTGTTCGATCAATTCTTCCGTGGGCACCCTGAGCCCCAGGGGTGCGCCGGGGCCCGGAGGCACATTCAGGTCGTCCACGTCACCAGTCTGCCGTGCCCCGGAGACAAGGCGAACAGATCCTGCACCAGCACCTGCGCGATGCGGCGGGGCGGACACCCATCAGGAGTGCATGGCATCGCGTCGGCGACGTGCCAACTGTCGGACCCAGTGTCGCGTGCGATGCTGGTCGAAGGGCAGCGCTCCAGACTCCAATTGAGGGATCAGCGAAGCCGTGGTCTTGAGTACCCGCTCCAGCCCGCTGGTGGCCGCAGCAGAAGACAAACCGAGTGTGTGGCCGAACTCGAGCAAGTGTTTGCGGATCAATCCATCGCTGCGTCCACCCATGACCAGCGCCATCGTCATGTCGCCGTAGGGCAGGGTGCTCGGCACGTCGTAGATCGGCGACATTCGCCACTCACCCTGCAAGGACTGCACCACGGAAAGATTCTTGGCGTGCACGTCACCATCACCGGTCAGCCACGCAAAAAGCAGTTGCAGGTAGGCATTTCGCACCGCCACTGGCCTGGCCGCGCAAACCGAGGACAGCGCCTCGACCACGTCTTCCGCCGACACGTTGTACTTGTCGGCGGGGTAGATGTTCAGCAGTTGACAGCCGTCTTCCACAGCAAGGTCGAGGGGGTGGCCGTCACGCTGCATCCGGTCGAAACGCTCCACCACCAACGCCGGTTCCCCGTCGCGGTCATGAATGATCTGATGCGGGCTGACCGCGACGCCCAAGCCTCGGGCCAACGTCAGGAAAAAGGATTCGTTCTGCACCGCGAAGGGGTAGTCCGGTGGATTCAGCTTGATGATCGACTGTCCGGAAGGGGTGGACACGGGGACCGTGATCATGCCACTGGAGAGCTTGTCCTGTACGCCCGGAATCGACGATGGGTCGATGCCACCAGCGGAGACCAGTTCCCGAAAGCTGACCTCGGTGAAGTCGGGTGGGAGCTCGAAGCGTGCAGGGCTGGTCCCACGATCAGACATGACGCTCACGTCTCCGACGGGGTCTCTCCCGGCCGCCACCAGCAATGAGAAGTCGTCGTCGGCAGAGGTCTTGACAGCGCGTCTCAGCATCGCGAGTCGTCGACCTTCGGGAAGCAGGTTCGCGAACCAGGGCGGGACCGCAGCGCCGGGAAGTTCCACCGACTCTCCCAGTGGGAGCGCATGCCCCACCCGATCTCCGGTGTATCCCGCCAGATAGCTGAACCTGGTGGACGTGGCGGTGCGCTCCAGCTGTGCGGCTGGCACGCCTTTCTTCAACACCACGGCTTCTCGTGGTGCGCCAATCTGTGCAGCCGGGACAGTCATTCGCGGACCCTTGCTTGAAGTTCCATGCCGAGGGCATCGAGGACCTTCTTGAAGCTGTCGAACTGAAGGGACGACTTACCGTGCTCCATGGATCGCACGAAGCGATCCGAGACGCCTGCGAGCTCGGCCAACTCGATCTGCGTCAAGCCCAGATCGCGTCGCCGGGCCCTCAACTGCTCTCCCAGCTGCTCCATGGCCTCTCCCATTCGGTACGATCATTCCGATTTGCTCATTCTGGCACAGAGAAGTGCGAAGAGTCGAGCGGAATCGGATCGCTTGCGCCGATTCAATCCAAGATGCTCTCTGCCTGGGTGCGTTAACCAAGAATCAGAGCGAGCGTGCCGATTCAAGAACATGCCAGCTGTCAGCGAAAGGCAGTTCCAACTCCAGACTGTCTTTGCTCAAAGAACTGCGAGCACGCCCGGTCAGGTGAGGCGACCACATCCAGCGGGCCGCCGAAGTCAGATCGTTCGTCGTCCACGACGCCGCTGACCAAGGTCGGCGGGGCGCATGTGTTCGCAGCG
>JAUNVL010000115.1 GCA_030537675.1 Propionibacteriaceae bacterium
CCGGCCCCGAGGACCGCGACATCTGGCACTTCTTCGCCACCAACGCCATGCCCACCCAGGCACGCGCCGACGCAGTGCTGGGCGAGCTTGCGGAGGCAGGTGGACGGCCACTGTCGACGCCTGCCCTGGAGTCCCGCGTGGACCTCAAGCGTGGCCAGTTGGAACTGCTGCTGAAGGTGCTGGCCGTCGAAGGCGCCGTGCAGTACGTCCAGGGCGGGTGGACCTCGACCGGCCAGCCCTGGACCTACGACAAACCGCGCTACGACCGCATCGCCGCAGCCCGGGTTGCCGAGCAGGACGCCATGCTGGCTTACGAGCGTGGCGAATCCTGCCGGATGGCGTTCCTCACCTCCGAACTGGACGACCCGCACTCGGCCCCCTGCGGCAGGTGCGACGTCTGCGCCGAGGTCTGGTATCCCACCACCGTCACCCTCGAGACCGGTGCATCTGCACAGAAGCAACTGGACCGGGTGGGTGTTCCCCTGGCGCCACGCGCACTGTGGCCGGGCGGACTGGATCGCCTCGGCGTCATGGCCGACGGCAAGCCTGTGAAGGGAAAGATGCCGGCGAGCGATCAGGTACAGGAGGGCCGCGTGATCGCGCGTCTCACCGACCTCGGCTGGGGCGGCGCGTTGCGAACCCTGTTCGCCTCTGATGACGAGGGGCGCCCCCTCGACGCCGAGGTCCCACCGGAGCTGGCGACGGCCTGCCTGCGTGTCCTCAAGGGGTGGGACTGGGACGAGCGGCCCGTTGCGGTCGCCTGGATCCCGAGCCTCACGCGGCCAACTCTGGTGGAGTCGATCGCAACCGGGATCGCCAAGGCCGGACGGCTCAGCATCCTCGGCCCGCTGGAACTCGCGCCGAACGCTGAGGAGCTGACCCGCTCCACCAACAGCGCTTATCGCATCCGCGACGTCTGGGGCCGTTTCCGCGTCGCGGACACCATGGCCGCCGCGCTGACGTCGCTGGAGGGACCCGTCCTGTTGGTGGACGACCTCATGGACTCCCGCTGGACCATGACTGTGGCCGGCCGACTACTGAGACGCTCAGGCGCCAAGGCAGTACTGCCGTTCGCCCTCGCGTCCTCCGGATGAGTTGCAGGCCGAATTGACGGGTGGCCGACAACTCAGCCGAGCACGTCGAGGAGTTGCACGCCCCACGCGATGACCAGGACGACCGGCACGATGACGCCGGGCCCCGGCAGCCGTCCGCTTCGTGATCCCGGGCTCGCTTCGGAGAACCAGGAGCGAACCTGCAGCGCAGCCTTTTCAGAGGTGAGACCGCGGCCGACATGTTCCGGGTAGACCGCCCTGACATCGTCCGGGTCGCGAAGCTTCACCCCCACCGCTGTCTCACCCGCCGCGACCGACACGAGACGCTCAGGGGACACCACTTCGTCCGTCAAAATTCCGTAGGTGATCATTCCATGCCTCGAGCGTCCGTTCTCGTACAAACCGTCCGAGAGCAGCAGGAGTGGCAGTTGGAACGCCATGACCACCATGAGGAACAGGATTCCCCACGAAAACAGATCCCAGTCATCCAGCATGTCCCGTACAGCCCACGGAATAATCCATGCGAACGGCCCGGACAGCACCACGAACGCCACCCAGCGAAGCCACGCGTAGTTCTTGATGCCCCACGCCCTGATCTCGCCCTTCAGCCCTCGCGTGGCATCCCCCTGGCCGCCTGGGCCACCGGGCCCGGCGTCGGTGCCACGCCAGAACGTGGGCGTGGCCCCCGCCCGGAAATGAGGCTCGGCGACTTCACCCAGCCACACCTGTCCGCTCTCCTGCACCAGCGCGACGCTGCTGCCCTGGCCATAGGGGCCGAGCAGGACGAAGTGCTCGCTGCCCTCGATGTCGGGGCCGTCAGTTGCCTGAGCAAGCAACTTCTCGGGCTCCGTCAGTTCGGAGTAGTCAATCTCTGACGGTTCAGCGAGCCAGTCGCTCCTCATCCCGTCTGCCCAAGCAGCCAATTCGGCATCGTCGGCGGGCAACGCTTCGTCGTCCTCATCGAGTTCGTCGTCGTCCTCATCTTCTCCGCCGTACGCGAAGTCGTCCACCTCCTCCCTGGGCACGATCCCTTGCAGATCGGTCAGTTCGAGGAACGGCCAGGTGGCGTCCGTGGGGAGGACGCGGAGTCCATCAGGGCCTCTCTGCACCCGGACCCTTCGAGCGGGTCCACCTTGCTCCACAAGCCTGCGACGCCAACGCGCAGACGCGGCGTGGGGCAGTCCAAACCCAAGGCCCATAACAGGCACCAGGGCCGCGACTCCCAGCAGCCAGGAGTGATCCTCCAGGTCGTTGGCCAGGACGACATAGTCCTCGTCCTCCGGGTCGACGAGTACGTCGACCATCGCGCCAACGGCGAGGTCACTGCCGAACGGGTCTTCCACCCGCACCTCCCGCTCGCCGATCCGCACCACCATGTGCGACTCCTCTTCCTGCTCGTCATAACTGAGCACTACGCCCGTCTCCTGCATTGCCCGAGCCTCGAAAGACACCGTCCCAGCGACGAGGAAGTGATGGATCACCAGGACGATCAGAGCCGCAAAGATCCCAAGACCCGCCATGAGCCAGCCGTCCCGCTCATCGCGGTACGCGTAGGACTCCTTGAAGGGCCGGCTTCCCCCGGGCACCTGCTTCTTCCCACGGGGGATGGCACGGCGGGCTCGCCACAGCAGCCAGAGCAGGACCATTCCCGCCAGTGCGGCCCCCGCACGCCACAGCATGGGGTGCGCACTGTGGCTGTAGGAGTACAGCCACAACGTGGGGACCGCCCACAGCAGCGCCAACCGCGGGACGAACCAGACCACGAACACCAACCCCACGCTGGCCATGAGGGCGCCGGAAGCAACGTACGGCAGCGACCAGAACGGGAAACGGATGCGCCATGGTGTGTCGCTGAGTTCGAGTGCGACGATGTCGCTCACGATGAGGCTCACGACGACCGCGGCGAACCCCAGCTTGATCCAGAACAGGTGGAGTCGGCTGCGTTCCAGATCTGCCGTGGTGAGTTCGCGCACGCAGCCATTGTGGGGCACACACTCCCACTACGGGCGACAGTGAGCAAAGGTGCCAGCGACCCGGTTGACGATGAGCGTACGCGGCGCGCCCGCGAGACGTGTCAGGTCAGAAAAGCCACGCTCAGCAGTGCCCATGCCCCCACCATGGCCAGCACCCCCACGAGCCCGGCTGAGGGGCGGAGTCCGCTGCGGGCAGTGGTGGGCGCTGCCAGAAACCACGATCGCAACTCGTGCGCGGCCTGGGACGCGTTCAGGCCGTCCCCCAACTGCTCTGGGTGCAGCATGATCGCGTCCTCCGGGTCCCGCAGCCTCAGCGCGACGGCTTCATCGCCGGCAATGACGGTCACGAGGCGGTCGGGAGCGATCACGTCATCCAGGAAGAATCCGAAGAATGCCACGCCCGGGCGGACGCGGCCCACATCTGGCGCCGGAAGCGACGACGCCAGGATGGCGGGCCACACGAGCAGTCCCACGGTGACTGCCACCAACCGGAACCAGTCCCATCCATCCCACACCGTGTGCAGGCCGTACCAGAGGACCCCACCCACCCATGCCGCTCCGACCGCGGCACTCCCCAGCGCGACCACCCAGCGCAACCACTGGAAGTTGGGGTGAGCCCACTCGGCAAGGGATTCCGTCCTGCGGCGAAACCATGCATTGCCCCAGTGCGGTGGAAACACCCTCCGCTCGGACTTCGGCGGAAACAGCGCACGGTCATCAGCTCGGAAACGTGGCTCCCGCAGCTCGGCCAGCCACACCTGGCCAGACTCCCTCACGAGCGCCACGGTGCTGCCATGACCCCAGGAACCCACCATCGTGAACAGTTCCCGATCGGCGATGTCCGGCCCGAGCTCCGCCTCTGCCAAGGACCTCGCGTCGGCGTCCAGATTGCTGAAATCGTGCGATGCAAGTTCGCTGTCCCACTCGTCCATCTCCCGCTTGGAGCCATCCGCCCAAGCGGCCAGCTCCCAATCGTGCTCCGGGAGTGGTTCATCGTCGTCTGTGTCGTCGTCGTAGTCGTCCTCGTCGGCCGTGAGTTCGTCGTCGGCTTCGCCCGACTGGGGCCCATCGTGCAGGAAGGCCGCGACGGGGATGACTCCCTCCATGGTGACCACCTTCAGGAGCGGCGACGACCCGTCAACCGGCAGGATCTCATAATCGCCGGTCAGCGAACGGGTGAGCACCACCGTCGATGAGGCTCCCCCCACTTGGGCAAGCCCGCGGCGGCGTCGCGACCGCAAAATGATGGGCAATCCCCATCCCAGTCCCGGCAGCGGTGCGGCAAACGCCAGCCCAAGAAGCCACGACGGATCCTGCGGTTCGGCCACGAACTCCAGGCGTCCGGGATCCTGCGGATCCTGCAGCACCGGAACCAGCTCACCCACCTCAGGCCTGGTGTCCCACAAGGGCTCGTCCACGGTGATCTCCCTCGAACCGACGCGCACGACCATCTCGACGTTGTCGTCGTCGTAGCCGATCACCTCGGCCAGTTCCCTACTCGCCCGCTCCTCGAAATCCAGGGTCTCTGCCACTGCCACGTGATGAGCCACCAGGAGGCCGATGGTCAGCACCACTGCACCCGCCATGATCGCCCAGCCGAGCCTCGCCCTCCGGAACGCGAACGAGTCCTCGAAGTCCCCCTCCACCGCAAACCGTTGCCGCGGGCCGTGCGGTTCGGCCCGCCACGAACGCCTGAGCATCCATGCGAGCACCACGATGCACACCACCGCCAGCACACTCCAGAAGGTGGGCATCCCCACCCCGGTCAGTGGCAGCAGCCAGGCCACCGGCGCCATCCACAGCAGCGTCAGTCTGGGCGCGATCCAGACCGTGACCAGCAACGCCAGAACCGTGATCTGGAGCCCTGAGGCCGCGTACGCGAATGACCCGAAAGGGTCGCGACCCGTCAGCTCCGCCGCCTCATCAAGGGGACGCACTATCTCCCAGATGATCATCCCCAGGACAGTGGCGCTCAGCAGCGCCTGTACCCAGAACAGGTGCAGCCGACTCCGTCGGAGGTCGTCGGAGCTCAGGTGGTGCATGGGTGACATTGTGGGCCACTCCTCGACGCGATGCGTACCAGCCCGACCCGATGCTCAGGCCGGCTCAAGCTCCGGTGCAACGGGCGCATCGATGGCTTCGGGGATGTCGGCAACCGCAGCCGAGACGCTGCGGGTGAAGAGGATCAGCCAGATGAACACGGTGCCGACGGCCGCGATCTCGAACGCCGTGATGTTGAGATAACCAATGCCGAGGTTGAGCCACCCACCCACAGCCATCATCGCCGCGACGACGATGGTCACGCCGACGAACCCGCCCGAGAGTCGTCGGAAGAGGAACGGCACCGCGAGCAGCATGACCACGAAGGCGCCAATGGCCACGTAGGTCACCATGTTGTGCCAGAACAGGCTCTGGTTCACGGGGATTACTCCCACCATGCCCAGCATGATGCCGAGGATGATGAAGCTCGTGCGGACGAACACCACCTTCCAGCGTGGCTCCCCGGTGTGTTCAGCCCACCGGGTGAGGTCGTGCGTCAGAAAGTCGGCAAGCGCCGTGAGAACCACACCGGTGAGGATCAGGGTGAAGTTGAAAGTGATGCCGGAGGCGTCAGAGGCTGCACCCAGCGCCGAGAAGTGCGCCTGCCACCACTGTGGATCAGATGAGGTGAGGGCACTCGTGAAGGCCCCCACCACGAGGAAGGTCGCCACCAGCAACGACAACGACTGCGTGGTGAGGTTGTTCGCCGAGCTTGCCGCCACGTAGGCCGCCACCGCGCACGCTCCGCCCGTCAGGAAGCCACCCGCCCACTGGTCGAGGGCGAGGTACTGGAAGGCGTCGGAGAAGACCACGAAAGCGGCGGCGATGGTGAGCATGCTGATGAGTGCGTGGACCAGGGTGAGCCCTGCGAGGTCCACCACGCGCCGGAAACGGGAAAGCCTGCGCTGCCATGACATCCTCGTGGGCCCCAGCACCAGCATCACCACCAGAAACGCCACACCGGCGACGGCGCCACCGGCCAAGGCGGCCATCTCCCCGACGGATCCCTTCCCGAACAGCGGTGCCGGCGGGTTCAGGAGCAGCAGGCCCAGCACGGCACCCACGCCGAATCCCAGGCCACCCAGCAGGAGGCTCAGGTCCTCCATGTTCCGTCCGTCCCGGGGCGGTGTCGTGTTCATCGTCCCAGTGTCGGGTATGCGCAGGCCATGCGGGGAATTGCCCGCGACGTCTCCAGCAGGGCGTGCTGATGGTGCGCCGTGGACGGCGGTCTCCGCGCAATTCTCGTGCACGGATATCACAGGTGGCCGGTCCTCGTTTGACTTTACTGAGAATCCTGAGAAATATTTAGAACTCACACCGAACCAAGGAGCAAGCGCTTGCGGACTCTGCTGATCAGGATCACCACCGCCGTCATGGTGATTTCCGCGTCCCTGGGTGTCTCCCAAGCCGCAGCGCTCCCGCTCGCACCCGAGCCCGTTGCACCCATCACGGGCATCCCGGCGCCGTGCTCCGTCACGCACGAATGGCCGGGCGACGAAGCCTCCATCGACACCATCGCTGCTCAGGTGACCGAGAATTTTGGTTTCGCCCTCACCGGTTCGCAGTGGACCGAGAGCAGCCGCGAGTCCATCAAGATCCTCTGGCAGACCCTCGACGGCGTCGACTGCACCGGCTACATCCAGCAACTGCAGGCCAAGGTGAACGCCCAGGTGGGCATCAATGCGGCGGGAATCTCCGGCTTCGCGTGGGGCGACTGGAGCCTCACCAAGGCCAACCACGTCACCATGGACTTCTCCAAGTTCCAGCGTGCACTCGACAGCGGCGACGAGGGACGGCTGGTCCGGCTCGTCACGCACGAGATGGCCCACGTGCTGAACTCCGACCGCTACGAGGATCCCGAGTACTGGAAGATCTTCCTGAAGCTGTACGCCCAGGAAGGGAAGTTCTCGGACTACGCCTCGAGCAGCACCACTGAAACCTTCGCCGACGTCGTCGGGTATTACGTGGGTCGTTGCGCGCTGGAAAATCCCTACGACACGGGCAAGTACAACGCCTACTACGAGTTCGCGAAGACCCATGTCTTCGGCGGCAAGGAGTTTGGTCCCGCGCCCGGCGAAAAGCCCAACTGCGTCGTACCCGCCACCGGAGCCGAGACCCCGTTGCCGGGCACCGAAGCGCCCGCCAGCTGGGTCGAGGCTGTCAGCGGAGCCTGAAACCCGACCCTCCAGAGCTGGTCACATCCGGGCCACCCGCGCAGGTCGTAGGCTTGGGGTGAACCCAACCAGGAGGTCCCCTTGCCCGAGGTCACTGCATACGCCATCGACTCCCCCACCGGGAAGTTCCACCGCACGACGGTGACTCGCCGCGAGCCCGGCCCCACCGAGATCGCCTTCGACATCGCCTACGCGGGCATCTGCCACTCCGACATCCACACTGCCCGTGAGGAGTGGGGCAAGTCCCTCTTCCCCCTGGTTCCCGGCCACGAGATTGCCGGCGTCGTCACACAGGTCGGCGACGAGGTGACGGAGTTCGAGGTGGGCGATCGCGTGGGCGTCGGGTGCTTCGTCGACTCCTGCCGTGAGTGTGACGAGTGCAAGGCCGGCAACCAGCAGTTCTGCACCGGCGGCGGCATCATCGGGACGTACAACGCGATCGGCCGTGACGGCGAGCCCACTGTTGGCGGCTATTCCACCGCATTCGTGGTGGAGCAGGCCTATGCCCTGCACATCCCCGATGCGATTCCGCTGGAGAACGCAGCCCCGCTCCTGTGCGCCGGAATCACCACGTACAGCCCGCTGAGGCATTGGGGCGCGGGGCCCGGCAAACGCGTCGGAGTGGTCGGCATGGGTGGCCTCGGCCACATGGCCGTCCAGATCTCCGCCGCCATGGGAGCCGAGACCATCGTGCTCAGCCGCACGCTGTCCAAGCAGGACGACGGCAAGAACATGGGCGCCGCGGCCTACTTCGCCACGGAGGACGACGACACGTTCACGACGCTGCGCGGCAGCTTCGACATCATCATCTGCACCATCTCCGACGGCCTGGATCTCAACCAGTTGCTGGGCCTGCTCTCAGCCCAGGGTGTGCTGGTCAACGTGGGGCTTCCCTCCACGCCCAGCCAGATCCACCTCGGCGGCCTCATCGGCGGAAACAAGGTTCTGGCCGGCTCCAACATCGGCGGGATTCCCGAGACGCAGGAAATGCTCGACTTCTGTGCCGAGCACAACCTCGCCTCCTGGGTGGAGGTCATCGGCGGCGAGGACATTGACCAGGCCTACGACGACGTCGTGGCCTCGAAGGCCCGCTACCGCTACGTGATCGACACCTCCAC
>JAUNVL010000116.1 GCA_030537675.1 Propionibacteriaceae bacterium
GCGCCGTCGAGAAGTTCGACTACGCCAAGGGCTTCAAGTTCTCCACCTACGCCACGTGGTGGGTACGCCAGGCCATCTCCCGTGGCATCGCGCAGCAGGGCCGCATCGTCCGGCTGCCCGTGCATGTCGCGGAGCAGGTCAACCAGGTCTCAGCGGTGCGCCGCAACCTGGAACGTCAGCTGGGACGTGAGCCGGAACTCCATGAAATCGCCTCGGAACTGGAACTGCCCGAGGGCCGCATCATCGACCTCCTGCGCTACTCCCGCGAGCACGTTTCGCTGGATGCTCCCGTGGAAGCCGACGGTGACACCTCGCTCGGTGATCTGATCGCCCGCGAGACCTCCCCCGGTCCGGACGAGATGGTGCTGGACGCCGAGGAGCGCTCGCGGTTGGAGGGCATGCTCTCCAACCTGGACGACCGCTCGGCTGACGTGGTCCGGCGGCGCTACGGCCTGCTCGATGGCCGCCAGGCCAAGCTCGCCGACATCGGCCTGCACTGGGGCATCACGGCCGAGCGCGTGCGCCAGATCGAACGGCTCGCGCTGACGAAGATGCGCGAGGCCGAAGCGGCAGCCGAGGCCGCCGCAGCCTGAGGAACGTCTTTCCTGATCCGGGTGTTCGACGTCAGTCGAGCACCCGGATCAGTCCTTCCTGGGCGCAGGAGGCGACGGCGACGCCGTCCTGATAGAGCCGGCCGGTGCAGAAACCACGGGCTCCGGAGGCCGACGGCGACACCATGTCGTAGAGCAGCCAGTTGTCCGCCCGGAAGGGACGGTGGAACCACATGGCGTGGTCGATCGAGGCAGCCCGCATGGTGGGTGACATGAACTCCACCTGGTGCTGGACCGTGGACACGCTGAGCAGGGTGATGTCCGAGAGATAGGCCAGCACCGCGGCGTGCAGGCCCGGGTCATCCGGAAGCGGCCCCTGCGTCCGCACCCAGGCACGCATGATGCCGCCCTCGGGGCTGGGATGCGGCGGGCTGGCGAGGCGCACGTCGAGCGCATCCCACTCCGACAGTCGGCGCACCTGACGCCCGAAGCGTTCCTCCATCACTTCCCGCATGGGTCGCGATTCCTCGGGGGCAGTCACGTCCAGGCTCTCGACGGAGCTGTGCGAGAGTCCCGGCTCCGGGATGTGGAAGGAGGCGCTCAGCTGGAAGATGGCGCGCTCACCCTGCTTGGCCACCACTCGCCGCGCGCTGAAGGAGCGGCCGTCGCGCAACACCTCCACTTCCAGGGTGAGTGGCGTCTCCGGGTCGCCGGGGCGCAGGAAGTAGGCGTTCAGAGAATGCACCACCCGTGTGCCGTCCACCGTGTGCATGGCCGCCATCAGGCTCTGGGCCAGCACCTGCCCGCCGAACAGTCGCTGCAGCAGGGTGCGGGGCTGCGGGCCCCTGAAAGTGAGCTCGCCAGTCTGGGTGAGTTCGAAGAGGCTGATCAGCTCATCAACGGTTTGTGGCACGTCGCCATGATGCCACCACCGTGTGACCGCGTCTCAGTTCAGGCTGGACATCGCCTGGCGGATGCGCTTGGTGGACACCGGCACCGCGGTGCGCACACCCTGGGCGAAGAGACCCACGCGCAACTCCTCGATGAGGAAAGCAACTTCCTCCACCTGCGGGGACAACGGACCGGGGGGCTGCGCGTCGCAAAGTGCCGCGTACTCCACTTCCACGGCCTCCACCTCGAGCCGTGCCCTGTCATCCCTCGTACGGTTCTTCAGAGCACCCTGCAACCTCACCGACATGGCCCGCACGTAGACGGGCAGCCTGTCGTACCAGGGATCCGGTGTGGCGGAGATGAACCGGTTGAAGGTGAGGTTGGCCAGTTGTTCCGTGACGTCGAGCCGCACCGGGTCGTCGGACGAGAACAGCTGCAGTGCCCGGTCCACCTCCGCCTGCGCACCCAACGTCTGCGCCGCGACCCGCACCACGGCCTGGGTGCGCAGCGGAGCGTCCATGCGCACGGCCTCGGCGATGCGGGTGAAGGTCTCGAGGTCGCGCACCTCATCGGGCTGCGCGAGTTTCTCCAGCAGTTGCTGGTTGGCCTTGAGCCACGCGTCGGCCAACAGGTCCGGCACGGAGCCGTAGGCGCTGGCTCCCAGGGCCAGCTTCTCCTGGTTGCTCATGTGGGAGACCACCCAGCGCACCGGCGACGGGTTCACGCACGCCAGCAGTCGCCGCAGCCCCCGCACGTGTTCGTGCGTGGCGCGCGCCGTGGACTCCGCCACGACTAGCCCGACGGAGCGGGTCTCGTCCATGAGCGCGGGATAGCCCACCACGCCACCGGAGAGTTGCACGGTGGAGGGGATGGCGCCGAAGGTCCACGACGTCTGGCCGGTGGCGGAGATCCTCTTGGCCGAGCGTGTCAGTTTGGCGCTGACCTTGGGAGCCAGCCTGACGCGGAGGTCGTCGAGGTCAGGGCCTCGTCCCACCTCCTTCTGTCCGTCCACGATGACGAACGTCGGCCGCAGGTGGCCTTCCACCGTCTCGGGGCGCCAGGCGTCCCGAGGCACCAGTTCACCGGTGATGGCGCGCAGTGCTCGTGCCAGCGCGTCGGGCAGTGATTCGGGGTCCTCACCGGGGTTGGACTCCACCCACAGGAGAGCCCTGGCCGCCCAGTCGGGCGCCGGGACGAAGCGCGTCCGGATGGCCTTGGGCAGGGACCGCAGCAGCGCCGTCGCCAGTTCACGGCGCAGACCGGGGACCTGCCAGGTGAACGGTGTCTGCTCCAACTGGTTCAGCAACTCCAGCGGCACCGTGATGGTGACGCCGTCACGGCCCGCTCCCGGCTCGAAGACGTACGCCACGGGCAACTCGTGACCGCCCACCTCCCACCTGTCCGGGAAATCCGCGACCCGCAACTCACCGGGGTCGCTGACGCAGTCGGCGGGGGTCAGCCTGAGGAAGGCATCGCTGTCCTGGGCGCGCACCCAGGAGTCGAAGGTGGCACCGGAGACGACGTCGGTGCCGAGGCGCCTGTCGTAGAAGGTGAAGAGCTCGTCGTCGGAGATGAGCAGGTCGGGGCGGCGCATGCGATCGGTGAGGATGCGCGCCTCGTCAGCAGCGAACCGGTTGGCCACCACCACGGGATGCCGCGTATCCCACTCCCCCTCGACCAGACCTGTGCGGATGAAGATCTCCCGCGCCTCCTCGGGGTGTTCGGCCGCGTAGGACGTGCGACGGCCGGCCACGATGGGCACGCCGAACAGCGTGAGGCGCTCATTGGCGGCGACGGTGGCCGTGCTGGCCGACCAGTGCGGTTCCGAGACCGTCCGGGTGATGACGTGTCCACCGACGGCTTCCACCCACTCGGGCTGGATGGCGGTGACGGTGCGCGCCCACAGCCGGGAGGTCTCGACGAGCTCGAAGACCATCACGAGCGGCGGCGTCGTCTTCGCCAGGGCGGATCCCGGCTGGATCGCGAAATGTGCCCCGCGGGCGCCCAGGTACTCCACCAGAGGCTTGCGTTTGCCCGGCTTCTTGGCGGCGCGCTCCGGCTCCGCTAGTCCCACGTTGGAGAGCAGCCCCGAAAGCATGCAGGTCAACACCTCCGGCATCGTGCCGGTGCCGGCCGCATCCATCTCCAGTTCCCGGCACACCTCACGCAACTGGCTGACCAGGTCCTCCCACTCGCGGAATCGCAGGAAGTGCAGGTACTCCTGACGGCACATCCGCCGGAAGGCGTTGCCCGAGAGCTCTCCCCGACGTCGGCGCAGGTACTCCCACACGTTCAGCAGCGCCTCGAAGTCCCCACCCTCCAGCGAGGTTGCCGGTTTCTCCTTGCGCGTGCCGGTGTGGGCGGTGTGTCGCAGGGGCTGGCCGGAGGTCTCGACGGCAGGCGTGGCCTCCGCCGCGTCCGGGGTCCAGAATCGTCGGTGCATCTCGTCGGCGGCCTGCTGCTTGTCCGCCGGGCGTTCACGCACGTCCGGGATGCTGAGGCCCGCCACGAGTACCTGCATCTGGCGCAGGCACCCCCGGCGCGAACCCTCCAGCAACATGCGTCCCAGTCGGGGGTCGATGGGCAGGCGGGCGAGGGTGCGTCCCGTGCGCGTGAGGCGGAGGTGGTCGTGTCGCTTGCGGGGATGGATGGCGCCCAGTTCGGACAGCACGCGCACGCCGTCGCTGATCTGCGCTCCGATGGGTGCCTCGAGGAACGGGAACGCCTCGATGTCCCCCAGTCCGGCCTGTGCCATCTGGAGGATGACGGTGGCCAGGTTGGTGCGCAGGATCTCGGGCTCGGTGAAGCGTGGCCGCGACTCGAAGTCCTCCTGGCTGTACAACCTGATGGCGATTCCGGGCCCAAGGCGACCACAGCGTCCGGAGCGCTGGTTGGCGCTGGCCTGCGAGACGGGCTCGATGGGCAGCCGCTGGACCTTCGTGCGGGCCGAGTAGCGGGAGATGCGCGCCGTGCCCACGTCGATGACGTAGCGGATCCCCGGCACGGTGATGGACGTCTCCGCCACGTTGGTGGCCAGCACCACACGACGGCCCGAGTGTGGCTGGAACACGCGCTGCTGCTCATCCGCCGACAGCCGGGCGTACAGCGGCGTGGTCTCCCAGCCCCGCAGCTTCAGGGCGTTGATGGCCTCCGCAGCGTCGCGGATCTCGCGCTCACCGGAGAGGAAGACCAGCACGTCGCCCATTCCGGGCTCCCTGGCGATCGACTTCATGGCTGCGGCGATCGCATCCACCTCGTCGTCGTTCTCACCAAGCGGCTGGTAGCGGACGTCCACGGGGTACGTGCGACCGGACACCTCCACCACGGGTGCGTCGTCGAAGTGTTCGGAGAACCTGGCGGTGTCGATGGTGGCCGAGGTGACCACCACGCGCAGTTCGGGGCGCCTCGGCAGCAGTTCCTTGAGGTAGCCCAGCAGGAAGTCGATGTTGAGGCTGCGCTCGTGCGCCTCGTCGATGATGATGGTGTCGTAGCGGCTGAGGTCCTTGTCGCGGACAAGTTCGCTGAGGAGGACACCGTCGGTCATCAGCTTGATGCGGGTGGCCTTGCTGGTGCGGCGTGTGAACCGCACCTGGTAGCCGACGAAATCCCCCAGCTCCACTTCGCACTCGTCCGCGATGCGTTGCGCCACGGTGCGCGCCGCGATCCGCCGTGGCTGGGTGTGGGCGATCCGCTCCCGGCCGGCCAGGAGGCAGATCTTGGGCAGCTGGGTGGTCTTGCCCGAGCCGGTCTCCCCCGCCACCACCACCACCTGGTGCTCGCGGATCAGCGCCGCGATGGTGGCGGCCTCCGCCGAGATCGGTAGCGACTCGTCGAAATGGATGCGGGGTTGGGGTACCGGTTCGCTCACAGGGTCAGTGCGTGATCAGCAGGGGGCATTCGGCGTGGGCCATCAACCCACGCACGAGACCGCCCAGGCCAAACGTGCTGTTGCTGACGCCCAGGACCAGCGCGTCGTAGTTGGCGGAGCGGCCGACCAGTTCGTTGATGGGGCTGTCGGCCACCACGATCACCTTGTAGTCGACCTCGGGGAAACGAACGGCGATGGACTTGGCCAGCGCCTTGATCCCGCCACGGATGAAGCGCAGCTGCTCCTCCAGGTCATCGGGGGTCAGCTTCTTGGCGAAGATGCCGATGGGCGGCTGCAGGGCGTGGACGATTTCCAGCGACGACTGGAATCTGCGGGCCTGCTTGAAGGCCACCTCCAGGGTGGTGTGGTTTCCCGGGTTGGTGTTCATGCCCACGCCGATGACCTTCTTGTGGCCCACGTCGATGGGGTGCGCGGCGGCGGAGATGACCAGGACGGGGCAGGAGGAGTTCGACACCACGGACACGCTGGTGGAACCCACGAACATGCGCTCCAGGCCTGAGACGGCGCGCCGTCCGAGCACGAGGAGGTCGGCGACCTCGCTCAACCGGCCGAGGACGCCACCCGGGGATCCGAGGACCACCTCGGTGCGGATCTGTTCCTCCGGCAGGCCGAGTTCCAGCGCCAGACCCTTGGCCTGGGCATTGGCGGAGACGCCGGCGTTCTGCAGTACTTCTGGGTCGTAGACGACGCCCCAGGCCCCAGCCAGCATCGCGTCGTCGACGGCGTGCACCAGCATCAGTTCGCCACCGAAGTCGCGTGCAGTGTTGGCCCCGAAGCGCACGGCCCGGAGGCCGTCGTCGCTGCCATCGACACCCACGACGATGAGGGGGTTCTTGTGATCGTCCCCAGTGGGGACATCGTTCTCGGACTGCACCATTTCGACCTCCAGGTCCTCAGCTCGGGAAACCCGAGACAACACGGCCACTGATCCATTCGAAGGTGATGGCCACGCCCACACGGCGCCCGTCCGGCACCCATGACACGGATTCTAGGCCCACCGCGGGCCCCGTGGTTCCGCGCACCAGCAAAGTCCATCCCACTGCGGTCTCCGCGTCGATCTCGTCCACCTGGAAGCCCACCCGGGTGGGCTCCAGCAGCGTCGAGAGTGGACCGTTCAGCGACGTGTGGAAGACGATGCGATCTCCCACCACGCGGTGGTTCACCGGCAGCACGTTGATGCCCTCCGGCGTCTCCCATGCCACGCGCCCCACGACGGAGGAGGCCAGGAGCTTCCGGCACTCGGCCTCGTCCAGCGAAGAGAAGTACCCGCCATCACCCGCTCTGGTCGTCATGTCGTCCAACTCTAGCCAAACGTCGTGCGGCCACGCAGCCGGTGGGCGAGCTCGTCGTCGATGCCGTCGGCCATTTGGGAGATGTTGGCCAGCGCCTGCCGCAGATGGGCGGGCACGAACGGCCGCGTCGGGACCGATACCTGTACGAAGACGCGATCCCGGTGCAACGCGAAACGGCAGTACCGCGATTCGGTGTTCAGGTCGTTCAACACCTCACAGGCCCGAGACCTGCCTGCGACGTCGTGCACCAGCACGGCGAAGAGCACCAGTTCCTGGAAGTCGGGCGTGGAGCGCAGGAACACCATGGTGGAGCCCACCCGCAGCGCCACGTCGCCCTGGCCGTCCCGCAACGGCGGGTGGCCGAACATCGACCCCACTTCTGCGTCGACGATGGCATCCAGCTGTTCACGAGTGGTGGGCATGACCACCCCGAACGCACCGGGTGGCGCTCCGATGTGCGGTTCGGCCGGCGCGGCGGGCTTGAGGATGTCGGCGAGTTGGTCGGGTTCAAGGAATACGGGATGGATGGCTCCCAGCGCCTCGGTCATGGTGCGAGTGACGAGCGCAGCCAGCGGGACGGTGTCCTCCTGCTCGTGTTGGACCCTGAACGTGCCGTCTCCGACGGGCTGCCACCCGATGTCGGCCAACCCCGGGACATCTGCCCCCAGAAGGGTGGCCACGACGGTCTCCGGTTCGACGAAGGAGAATCGGATGACGGGCGGCTCCTCAAGCTGCGCGCGGCTCGCGACCACGGATATCGAGAGGTCACTGGTGGCGTCCATGACGGAGAGCACCTCCGCCAGGCGCTCGCTGAAATCGTCCCACGCACGCAGTGTGGTCGTGTCGAGATCGAAGTCCTCGATGTCTGCCATGAACTCACCCCTTTGGGTGCCAACCTAGCAAAAACGCGATTGGGCGCCACTTCGGACGGCGCCTAGGATTGAACCCATCCGATCGATCTGGAGGACGTATGGACCCGACCACATGGCAGGCCCCCTTCGCCGTGGTCGTCGGTGCATTGTTCGTCATCGTGATGCTGCGCGCCAACGCCACGTACTGGCTGGGACGGGCCATCATTGCCGGCGCTGGTCGCAGCCGCTGGGCGCGCCTCCTGGACACCCGTGCCTACCGGACTGGATCGAGTTGGCTGAACCGCTGGGGGCCACCGGCTGTGGCACTGAGCTTCCTCACCGTCGGGGTGCAGACCATGGTCAACCTCTCGGCCGGGGTCTCCCGCATGCCGATGCGCCGCTATCTGCCCTCCGTCACCGTGGGCTCGGTCATCTGGGCGTTCCTGTACGGCACCGTGGGGTTCGCGGGCTTCGTCGCCATCAAGCGGTTGTGGACACTCAACCCGGCTCTGACCATTGGCGCAGCGGTGCTGCTGGTGGCCGTGCTGGCCCTGGTCCTGACCCGCAAACGTGCGAAGCCGCCCGTTGCGCCGGTCCTGACCCCGGACACTCCCGAGGCAGAGGCAGCCTGAGCGTTCGCCAGCGTCGCGTCTTTACACAGCTGGTGGCGAAGGTTCAGGTGTAGGACGGCCCCTCAGCCGATGAAGAGGCGGGACGCCCCCTTGTCGGCGGACTGGGCCATGGACCCGTAGATCCTCAACGCGGTGGAGACGGTGCGCTCGCGGCTGGCAGGCTTCCATCCCCGCTCGTCGGCGGCTGCACGGCGAGC
>JAUNVL010000117.1:0-5212 GCA_030537675.1 Propionibacteriaceae bacterium
GGGAGACCTGGAACAACAAGCGCACCGTCTACACCCACGGCTACGGCATGGTGGCTGCGTACGGCAACCAGAAGCAGGTCAACGGGGAGCCGGTGTTCTTCTCCGGCGGCATTCCCACCGTCGGACTGCTCCCCGAACACGAGCCCCGCATCTACTTCGGTGAGGAGTCCCGCCACTGGATCGTGGCCGGCGCCCCCGAGGACCGCGAGGCTGTCGAGTTGGACACCCCCGGCGGCGGTGAGGGTGGTGGCGAGACCAAGTACACCTACACCGGTGACGGTGGCGTGGCCATCGGCAACTTCCTGACAAAGGGCCTCTTCGCCATCCGTTTCGGCGACGTCAACCTGATGCTGTCCGACCGCGTGAACTCCGAATCACGCGCTCTCTTCAATCGGGTACCAGTCGAGCGTGTGCAGCAGGCAGCCCCCTGGCTCACCGTCGACTCGGATCCGTACCCGAGCGTCGTCGACGGCAAGATCGTGTGGATCATCGATGCCTACACCACGAGCGACAGCTTCCCGAGCTCCAACAAGATTGACTGGGCCAACGCGATCTCCGACGCCCGCACATCTGCTGACCGCCTCCTGATGGGCCGCCAGGTCAACTATGTGCGCAACTCGGTCAAGGCCACGGTCGATGCCTACGACGGCACCGTCAAGCTCTACGAGTGGGACGAGTCCGACCCCATCCTGCAGACGTGGATGAAGGTCTTCCCGGGCGTTGTCACGGACAAGTCGGAGATTTCTCCTGAACTGCTGTCACACCTCCGGTACCCGCAGGACCTGATCAAGGTGCAGCGCGAGACCCTGGGCCGCTACCACACCCAGAACACCGACACCTGGTACCAGCAGTCCGACATCTGGGCCGTGCCGAACGACCCGGTGAACGGTGGCACGGACAACCTCAAGGAGCCCCCGTACTTCCTCACCATCCGCTGGCCCGGCGAGGAGAAGCCGCACTTCGCGAACACGTCGGTCTTCGTGCCGCGGGAGAGGGAGAACCTGTCGGTCTACATGGCTGCCAATGCCGATGCCACCAGCGAGAACTACGGCCAGATTCGGGTGCTGAAGCTCTCCGACACCAAACAGATCGCTGGCCCGGGTCAGACGTTCAACGCCATCAGCACCAATGAGCAGGTGGCGGGAGCGCTCCTGCCGTTCAACAGACAGGGCAGCAACGCGGAAGCCATTTATGGCAACCTCCTGACCCTGCCGCTGGGTGGCGGTCTGCTGTACGTCCAGCCGGTGTTCACGCAGACCAAGGGCACGACGGGCGCCTATCCTGCACTGCGGTTCGTCGTCGTGCGCTTCGGTGAACAGGTGGGCATTGCGTCCACGCTGCAGGGTGCACTGGACCAGGTGTTCCAGGGGGACGCAGGTGCGCAGACCGGTGAACAACCGGTGGATGATGACGAGGTGGTTGTGCCCGGCATCGACACTCCCATCGACGAGCAGGCACGTGAACTGCTCACCGATGCCATGACGCTCTTCAGGGAGGCGGATGAGGCGCTGCGAGCTGGCGACCTCGCCCTCTACCAGTCCAAGAGCACCGCTGCCGTCAAGAAGTCGGAGGCGGCGCTCAGCATCCTCAACGGCTGAGCGTGGTGGACCCGGTCAGCTCACGACGACCGGGTCCAGGCCCGCCGCCTGCAGTGCAGGCACGAGTGTGCTCGCGGGACCGCTGATGGCGACGCTGACGGAGTCGCGCTGGATGTGTCGCTGGAAGGCTTCGCTGACCTGGGAGGCCGTCGGGATCTCCAGGGCAGCGAAGTGCTCGTTGACGAAGGCAGGATGCTCGCCGACGGCTGCCAGTACTGCAGCCTGCCTGGCGATGTCCGAGGCCGTCTCGTTGGCCAGCGGCGCGACGCCCACCAGGTAGCGCTTGGCGTCCTCGATCTCCGCCGTGGTGAACGGCTCAGCCAGTTCCAGGCCCGCCAGGAGACGACGCAGCGCATCAGCGGCCACCTCGACGCGAAAACTGCCGCCCACGAAGAACTGGCCATCATCCTGCCGGGCCGTGAATCCGCCACCGACACCGTAGGTGTATCCCTGCTGCTCGCGCAGTTCCAGGTTCAGCCGACTGGCGAACGCCCCGCACATCGCGTGGCCCGCCAACTTGAGGGCGGCCCAATCAGGATGTCGACGCCCCACCGTCAGGCTGCCCGCGTGAATGGTGGCCTGCACCGCATCCGGCATGTCCACCAGAACGAGTTGCGCCGCCCGTGGTTCCGCGACGGTGACGCCAGAGGCCACGGTCGTGCCCGACCAGGACTCCATCGGTGCCAGCGCGGAGGCAAGGTTCACATCCATGAAATCGCCTGCCAGCACCAGCGTGGCGTCCCCACCGGACCAGTGGGCAGCATGCCAGGCGAGCACATCGTCTCGCCCAATGTGCTGCAACGTCTCCGGTGTCCCGGCCCCCGGGCGACCTTCGCGCGCTTCGTCACCGAACAGCACCTGCCGCAGGGCCTGTTTGGCCACCCAACCGGGAGACGCGACGCGGCTGTCGAACGCAGCCACCTGCATCTCCACGTGGTGCTCGATGTCTGCCGGTGCGAATGCTGGTTCCCGAATGACTTCCGTCAGCAGGGTGATGACCTCCGGGAGACGGTGCGCCGGTGCATCGCCCCCCAGTCGGGTGCTGTGTTGAGAGGCTTGGCCGTGCAGTGCTGCACCCTGGAGTTCCAGCAGTTCGGAGATGCGACCATCGGGATTCGACACCGTGCCCTCGTCGGCTGAGTGCAGCGCCACCGTGGCGACACCCTCGATGGAGCGCGGCTCAGCAGCGAGCGAGGTGGGGAGCACAACTTCCAGTGCGGCGATGTGTTGGCCGGGGAGATCGAAGGCCCACACCTTCATCCCGCCGGCGAGAGTGAAGATCTGGGGTTCGGGGAATTGCCAGGAGGCGGAGAGGGAGACGGTGGGGCGCTTCATGACTGGACCTCCGTGGGCAGATAGTGCAGTTGGCTGGGCTCGGCCAGCAGGTGTGTGCGCACGGCGTCGCGAATGGCGTCGATGTCGAGCGCGGCCAGTTCTGCCGCATGCCTGTTCACGTAGGTGGGGGTGCAGTAGGTGAGCCAGGCGTCGTTGATGAGATCGGCACGACCCTCCACGGTGGAGAGTTGGAGCAACCAGTCGCGCTCGTACTGTGCCACCGCGCGTGCCAGTTCCTCAGGCGTGGGACCGTCGTCGGCAAACCTGGCCAGTTCCTCCACCAGCGCGTCAGCGGTGATGTGCGTGGACACACCCTCGGAGGGGCGCGCCATCAGCGTGGTGATGGACGTGGAGCGGAGGTGGGGCAAGGAGGCAGCATGGACCTCGGCGGCGAGGCGTCGGGACCGCACGACGGATTTGTGGAGCCGGGAGGTGTTCCCATCGGCCAGGATCGACAGAGCCACGTCCAACGCCAGGTGGTCGTCGTGTGCGGCCGGCGGCGTGGGCCAGGACAGATAGACCAGCGGATGGGGGACTGCCCCGTAGGTGATCGTCTGCCGTGCCGGCAGATGCGGTGGGTCGACGGCGATGTGGTGCGGGCGATCACGGGCGGGGACTGCCCCGAGGTACTTCTGGGCCAGCGCGAAGGCCTCGTCCGGTTCCACGGGCCCGCAGAGCACGAGTCGTGCGTTGCTGGGGCGGTACCAGTCGTCGAAGAACTGCTGGACGTCGTCGAGGGTGGCGTCGTCGAGATGGGCCATGGAGCCGATGGGCAGGTGTCCGTAGGGATGTTCTGCGTGGAAGTGCTGCGCCACCAGGAGTTCCAGCAGGTCCCCGTAGGGCTGGTTGTCGTAGCGCTGGCGCTTCTCCTCCTTCACCACCTCCCGTTGCGCGGCAAAGTTGGCGTCGGTGATGGCGAGCGACGACATCCTGTCGGCCTCCAACCACAACGCCAGTTCCAGCGCCCCGCGGGGCACGGTCTCGAAGTAGTTGGTGCGATCCGTCGACGTGGTGGCGTTCACAGAGCCGCCGTTGGCTTCCACCAGCGACATGTGTTCGCCGCTGGCGACGTTGGCAGAGCCCTGGAACATCAGGTGTTCGAAGAGGTGGGCAAACCCGGTGCGGTGCGGTTCCTCATCAAAGGAACCCACCTCGTACCAGATGTTGACGGCAACGGCGGGGGCGTGGGCGTCCGGTTGCACACAGACCCGCAATCCGTTGTCGAGGGTGGTCTCGACCAACTCGTAGTCGAGCTGTCTGCCATCGGTCATGTGCCTCGAACTCCTCTTTTGACGGACGTCGCCACACGAGTGGGGTGTCTGCGGCGTGAGTCTAGCGGTCGGGGTTGGTGCTCGCCGGACGCGTGTGCGGGCCGGTGCTGCTGACGCTGACGTTGTCGATCAGCCGCCCCGCGGTGCCTCCCGGAGGCCACACTGGGTACCCATGACCCGAATGCTGAAACGGTATCCGGGAGCGCAGTGCATGTGTGTGGCCGATTGATGGGTGGAGTGACATGGATCTCGACATCGCTGATGTCCAACAAGAGGTCTCCACGGGGGCCCTCCCGCGGTGGAACATGGTGGAGGAGAGGGTGGTCACGGCGCACGCCCGGTACCGCGATCACGACGACGGCGCGGTGGCGGACTACATCCCTGTGCTTGCCGAGGCGGATCCTGCATGGTTCGGGCTGGCGGTGGCGGGCTCTGACGGTTCCCTCCACCAGGTGGGGGATCACGCGGTCCAGTTCAGCATCCAGTCGATCTCCAAGGCCTTCGTGTACGCACTGGTGTGCGACGCGCTGGGCCACGACGCCGTGCGGGAGCGCATCGGCGTCAATAACACCGGCCTGGCATTCAACTCCGTGATGGCGATCGAGCTCAACGGCGGCCACCCGATGAACCCCATGGTCAACGCCGGTGCCCTCGCCACCACCGCTCTGGTGCCCGGCGCAACGTCGGCGGAGCAGTGGGAGAGGGTCCGTGGGGCTCTGTCCAGTTTCGCCGGACGCCCCCTGGAGATGGACGGCGGTGTCTACCACTCCGAGATGCTGACCAACCAACGCAACCAGGCCATCGCGCGGCTGCTGGAGAGCTACGGGCAGATCGAGGTCAATCCCGTGGAAGTGGTGGACATCTACACCCGGCAGTGCTCGCTGTTGGTCAGCGCGAAGGACCTGGCGGTCATGGGCGCCACGCTGGCCGACGGTGGAGTGAACCCGATCACCGGTCAGAGGGTCGTGTCAGCCGCAGTGTGCCGGGACACGCTGGCGGTCATGGCGT
>JAUNVL010000117.1:5312-8286 GCA_030537675.1 Propionibacteriaceae bacterium
CATCGCGCACCTGTCGCGGTCGCTCGGATTGAACCTCTTCGCCTCGACGGCGCAGCACCGGCCGCAGTGATACGACGCGAAGTGCTGTGTGGGTGACGATCCCGCTCAGCGATTCATGTGATTCATCGACCTGTGGGCGTGGATCATGGGCACGTTGATGGCACGCGTCGCTGGGCGTCCAGTCCACGGATCGGGCATCGGTTCGTGCTCGAGCTGGTCCTCCGGCGAAGCGGGTTCCAGGTCGTTGAGGCTGCGCACCACGTTGACCACTTTGTCCTCGAGAGCCTTCGACGGCGCGTAGAGGAAGGGGATGTCTCGTGTCAGGTGCCACACACTCGCGATCAGGGCGATGACCACAGGAAGCGTGATTCCCGGCACCAGGAACTGGGTCAGGCGAGTGGAGGGGACATCCAGCTGCAGCCAGATGCCGCCAACGATGGCCACCGCGAGCCAGTTCATCAGGTAGAGCGGGAGCGTGCGTCGCCCGGCTCGCTGCGCCGCAGACCGCAGTGGGGTCAGTACCACCAGTTGCGAGATGGCGAACAGGGCAGGCACTGCCACCAGCGACTTCATCGGCAGCGTGGGAATCCAGATCTCCATCGCCAGCCAGGCCGTCACGACGGCGGCCGAGGTCCACGGAGTCATGCGTCCCACCACGTCACGCAGCGGCTGGCTCAGCCGCGCGCCGACCATGAAGAAGAAGGCGTACTGGATCATGCCCCGGTACCCCGTGCTGCCAAGCATGCCCGGCAGTGCCGTGACACCGGTCTCGACGAGGACGTAGCCGATGCCCGCGATGGTGAGCGGCACCCACGCGGCCATCTTGCGGGTTCCCCACCACAGGAGGTGGAAGGCAGGAAGGGCGATGAGATACCACAGCGGTGTCTCCAGCCAGAGGATGTGGTGAACGAGTTTGGTGCGCGAGACCACCTTTGCCGTGTCATGCAGCCAGAACTGGAGTCCGACCTCCACGACGGCCGTGATGGCCAGCCACACGACGAAAAGGTAGGCGAATCCGATCACTCGCCGTCGCGCGAATCGTTCGAAGGATCCCGATGCGAACCGGTGGGCGAAGAGACCCGACATTAGGAAGAACCCGGGCATGCGCATGGGGCCGGTGGCCTGCAGGATACGGCGCCAGAAGTCGGACGTCGGAAGATCCATGAGGCTGAGTACCCACACCACATGGCCCAGCACCACGAGGGTGATGGCGATGCCCTTGGCGGCGTCGATCCACTCGAGACGAGCCTTCACGGGCGTGTGACCGGAAGTGGTGGGGGCGTTGGGCTGGTGCTGTAGTGACATGCCCCCTCCTTCTGGTGCAGACGGATCGCCAAATGCAGATCCGTGTGGGCGATGTATGTCGTGGGTGGGGGGACGAGTCACAGTTCGCGCGTCCCGGATACCCACAGGACCCACTTTTCTTAACGTTTCTCAGTATACGTGACGAGGGAGTGGTTCCCTCACCTCGTGCAGACGCTATGACGGGTGCGTGCCAGAGCCGTCAACGGTTCCTGGTCGGAGTGATCGAGTGGGGCATCGGGAGCCCGCATGTGGTTGTGGAGCCGGGCCTGTCAGGCCTGCCGCGTCATGCGTGACTGGAGGTGCAGCGTGAGCCCCTGGCCGACCGCCGACATGTCCATCTCGTAGGTCAACTCGTCGCCCTGCAACTCGTAGCGTCGGACGATCCGGTCGACCTGCTTCGCGCTGGGGGCGGTCCGCACCTCTGCGTCGGTGGTGAGGCTCAGGGTGTGCTCGGAGGCCGTGCAGGTGCCGGTGCCCAGCTCGGATTGCCCGGTGGGGATGGCTGCGATGATCTCGAGTGTCTCCGGTGAGGGCGCCCGCAGATAGCCCGTCTCGGTGTGCATCGGGGCGCCGTCGGCATTCCAGGTCCGCTCCACGAAGAGCAGGAAGGGCCTCCCGACGTCGATGAACTCCCACTGGTCCACGTACTCGAAGCTCTTGATCGTGGGGTACTCGCCGTGGGCGTCGCCCCTCCAGGTACCGACGAGACGGGCGAGGTGGGCGATTGATGGGTGCATCGACATGGCCCAGTTCTACCAGTCACCGTGACCCCGGTGCCGTCGTCCTCGAAAAGGGGCTGGTTGCCTGACACACGAAGCACGTCCGCACCAGGAGGATTCGAGAAGTTCTGTAGGGATCCCTGATGCCGGTGGCCTTCGTGTCAACGATGGACGTCTCCCCGAACACGGCTGGGCCGCGACTGGAGGCGGCGGGTGGGTTCCGTCTTCACCGTCTCGCCCCTTTCCGCGGGCTATTGGATGGTGATCTCGTCTCCCGAAGTGACGGCTTGCAGGAAGAGTTGCAAGTTGGTGGAGGTGATCGAGACGCATCCGGCGGTTGTGCTCTGGCCGTGGACGTGCAGGAAGATGGCCCCACCCTTGCCCTTCACGGCTGGGGCGCGGTTGTAGTCGATGACTGCGGCGTAGCCGTACTGGCCCTTGAAGTCGACCAGCCTTTCGCTTGGGCCGGTGCGGAAACCGCCTTGGCCACGTTGGCGCAACTGGTTGTAGAACTGCGAGTTGGGGTCCAGAACCCAGTAGGAGTCGCCGGTGGGAGCCTTCCACGGCAGCGACGTGTTTGGGTTCTGCTTCAACCCGAAGGCTTCGGTGATGGCGAACTTGCCGGCCGGGGCGGTGCCGGTCGATTGCTTGCGGGTCGCGGCGGGGGACAGCCCGCCCGTAGCCGATCCGGCCCGTGGTGTCACGAAACATCAGCCGGGTGCCGCACGCGGTGCTTGGGATGCGCTTGAGCATCGAGACGTTCGCCTGGGTCTCGTTGTGGGCCTTGACCACGGTCGCAGTCACCCGCTTCATCAGCCAGGGCGACGTCGCCGGAGGACTGGGTCGCCTGATCTCCACCAACTGCGACGCCCAAGCCACTCATCAGCCTCGACGACCACGAAGCCTTTTCAATGCCAGTAAGCGAATAGTGCCGAGGTGCGATCCTTCGG
>JAUNVL010000118.1 GCA_030537675.1 Propionibacteriaceae bacterium
TGTGGGGTCGCAACCACCTCAGTCCCAGTGGTGCACGCGCTGCGCACCAGAGTCTGCGGCCCACCGTCGACGTCCCGTGACGAAAGCGACGAGGATCCTTCGGGATTCGGACACCAGGACGGCTCCATGGTCTTTCCACTGCACGTCCAGGCCGGCCACCAGGTCGGCCATCCCCTCCATCGCCGCACCCAGCGCGGTGGCCCAACAGATGCGGAGCTCATTGCCATGGGAGGTCACCACCACCCGCGCCACGCTGGTGGCTCCCAGAGCGGTGTCTGGATCCTCACGGCTCTCCAACTGTGCGTCGACACCATCGTGGTGGATGACGGACAAGCCGGCGGGAAGGCCGTCGGGCACGTGCCAGCCACCGACAGCCATGGGGATCCCCACGACACCGGTGCAGCGCGCCACGTGCAATTCCACACCTTCCACGATGGCGACGGCGTGATCGACCACCACTTCCCGCCCCTGCGCAAGCCATCGAACCTGCTCCGCCCCGGAGTCGGGTCGCACGACACCGGAGGTCCGGCCCAGATGCCGGCCCCCCACCGGAGCGATGCTCTGGTCAGCCCAGCCAGGCTCCAGACAGGGCAGCGTCGCCGACGAGTAAAGAGAGCGGCGGTACAGCGGATCATCGACAGCCGGGTGCCCGTCGGAGCCCATGTTCAGCAACCGGACGATGCCATCGCCCTCGTGGGAGTACGTCAGCCACTGCGGTCCGGAATGCACCACGGGAGCGGCACCGGAGGTTGTGGTCCCGGCGGGGTCAGCCCAGGCGCGATGCCCGGCGGGCAGCAGCAGGCCGAGGAAGCCCTTGGCCGCCCACAAGGGGGAACCGGGGGTGTTGTAGCTCTGCAGCACCGAGGCGTGGGGACCGTGCCAGCCGAGGCTCAACAACCCGTCGACGATGGCGCCTCGCCCAACGAAGTGCTCAACGCACCGGCGTGCCAGTGCACCCGTCTCGCCGGGGGCCAGCGGCGAGCATCCTTCCAGCTCCGCCATCCAGAAGGGGGCGAGCACGCCGAATCGATAGATGAGCGAACGTCCCATGGCGACGACGGAGCCGTCATCGGCGAAAAGGTGACGGTAGCCGTCGCAGAAGGTGCGCAGTCGCTGCCGGTAGAGCTCACGACGTGCGGCGGTCGAGTCGCCGTCGGGATCGAGGAGATCCAGCAGCCAGAAGGGGTACAGATGAAAGGTCCAGGCGTTGTAGTGGTCGAAGCGTCTGCCGTCCCCATCGGTGTACCAGCCGTCGCCGACGTACCATTCCTCGATGCGGTCCAGCGCAGCCCAGATGGGAGTGGGGTCCACGTCCCGGCCCTCCCTGAGGCAGAACGCCTGGCACAGGGCACCGAAGAGAACATGGTTGTTGTCGGCGGACCAGTGGTCCCCCTGCAGCCAGTCCAGCAGTCGCTGCTGGACGTCGGCCTCCAGTTGGTCCCAGATCCACGGCCTGCTCAGGTGGAGCGCCACCGCGATGGCTGTGGCCTCCACGGTGACCTGGCCATGGTGGGTCTGCGGCGGCCACGCATCGGGATGGGTCGGGTCCACGCCCGCCGCGAGGGCGTCCTTGTAGTGCGTGCACCAGGTTGCAGGCTGCCCCTCATCCCCCGCGATGCGGATGGCCGCCAGCAGGAACGAGCGGGCGAATCCCTCCAGACGATCAACCGCAGTCGGGGGCGACGCGAACATCGCACCCGACTCGGTGCTGGCAGCCCACGCTCCTGCCACCAGTTCCTCCGCCGTCACGCTCAGCCAGTCCCTGTCACCCATGACACCCTCCCTCTGCCCGAATCCTCTGGCCTCCCAGCACAGCAGGCCCATCGGGATCATTCAATCCTGACCCTTCCTGGAAAGTTGTCCGATGTCCACCGTTGAACGCCGCGCCGGGCACCTTCCCACGTCGAAGGACCTGAAGTACGCATCACTGGCCGATTCCATGCGTCAGAGCATCCTCGCCGGGTCCTGGCCCATGGGCAGCAAGCTTCCCACCGAGAAGGAGCTGATCGCACAGACGGGCCTCTCCCTCACCACGGTGCGACGCGCCTTCCAGGAACTCGTCGACGAGGGTCTGGTGGACCGCAAGCGGGGAGCCGGCACTTTCGTGGCCCCATGGCGCTCCCGACCACGCCAACAACGCAGTTCCATCGGCATCCTGACTCCCGAGATTCGCAGCTACTACAACCACGTCATCCGCGGGGTGCAGGACCACCTCACGTCCGCCGGTGCCGGCACCGCGCTGGTGGCCACCTACGACTGGGATACCCAAATCGAGAAAATCGCTCTGGACAGGCTCCTGGACTCCGGTGTCGACGGTCTCATCCTGGCTCCCTCCATGCCACACGGCGACGAGGGGCGCGCTGTCCTCGACCGTCTCCACGCCCTGCCCGTCCCCGTGGTGCTGGCTGAACGCAGCGCCCAGTGGACCGGCCCCTCGGGACGAATGGAACACGTCATCAGCGATCATCCGGGCGGTGCGTACGACGGCATCACCCACCTCAGGGACCTCGGACACAGGCGGATCGGGCTGGTGGTGCGAGGCGGCTCCTACACCAGCCGGGGCGTGACAGAGGGGTACCACCGCGCCTGCGAGGACTTCGGCATGTCTCCCTGGGTGCGCGACCTGACGGGACATCACGCGGCCAGCCCCCTCCCGCCAGACGCCGTCGTCCCGGTGGCCGATGACCTGCAGAACTCCGATGTCACGGCAGTGCTGGTCTTCGGTGACCGTGAGGCACAGCTGCTGCAGGCCATCCTCATTCCTCGGGGTACACGCATACCTGAGGATCTGGCCATGGTCTCCTACGACGACGAGAGTGCCGAGTTCGCCCCGGTGCCGTTGACTGCCATCCGTCCACCCAAGTACCAATTGGGGCAAATGGCTGCGGAGATCCTGCTGCGCCGCATGCGCAGCGGAGCGTTGCTGCCCCTGGAGCAGGTCCAGTTGCGGCCCTCGCTGGTGGTCAGGGAGTCCTGCGGCAGCACCGTGCAGCGCAAGTGAGAGGAACCGGGCCCTCGCATCGACTCAACCCAGTGCCCATCAATTGCCCTCAGCGCCCCAGCCGGGCACCATGACGTGCAAGCCCTAGATCCACACCAGTCGAGAAAGGACTCCATGTCCCACGTTCATCGTTTCCCTGCCCGCATCACCGGAGAAGACGGGGCGCCGCAGTTCTACTACGGCGCCGACTACAACCCGGAACAGTGGCCACGGGAGGTGTGGGACGAGGACATCACCCTGATGCAGCGTGCAGGCGTCAACGTCGTCGCGCTCGGCATCTTCTCCTGGGCCCGCCTCCAGCCGACCGCGGACACGTGGGATTTCGAGTGGCTCGATGACATCATGGATCGGCTGCATGCTGGCGGTATCCGGGTGGATCTGGCCACCGCCACTGCTTCTCCCCCGCCGTGGCTGACCACTGCGCACCCGGAGATCCTGCCCGTCCGGCGCGACGGCGTCATCCTGTCGCAGGGCGGCCGGCAGCACTGGCGCCCCACCTCCCCGGTGTTCCGTGAGCACGCCCTGGCGCTGGTGACTGCGCTTGCGGAGCGCTACAAGGACCACCCTGCGCTGATCGCCTGGCACATCAACAACGAACTCGGCTGCCACAACGCCTGGGACTTCTCCGACGACGCCGCCCGCGCCTTCCGTCTGTGGCTGCAGGACCGCTACGGGGATCTGGATACCCTCAACAAGGCGTGGGGAACTGCTTTCTGGTCACAGCACTACTCCGATTTCGACCAGATCATCCCGCCGCGGCTCACCCCCGCCGAAGGGAACCCCACCCAGCTTCTTGATTTTCGTCGTTTCTCCTCGGACGCCCTGCGTGACTACCTCCGTGCCGAGAACGAGATCCTCGCCCGCATCTCCCCCGACATCGCCCGTACCTCCAACTACATGGTCACAGGCGATACCCCGGAGATGGACTACGCCTCATGGATGGGCGACGTCGAGTTCCTCTCCAACGACCACTACCTGTTGCCCACGCCGGATGCGATCGAGGAGCTGTCCTTCTCTGCGGCCCGCTGTGGATCCCTGGCCGCGTACAAGCCGTGGTGGCTCATGGAGCACTCCACCTCGGCGGTCAACTGGCGCAGTGTGAACCCGCCGAAGCGCCCGGGCGAGATGGCCCGCGACGCGCTGACACACGTCGCACATGGCGCGGACGCCGTCTGCTTCTTCCAGTGGCGGCAATCCATCGCCGGCTCGGAGCGCTTCCACGCCGCGATGGTTCCCCACGCCGGCGCTGATTCGCGGCTGTTCCGCGACGTCGTCTCTCTGGGCGAGGCCCTGACCACCCTGGCGCCCGTGGTGGGCTCCACGCTCCTTCCCGCCCAAGTGGCTGTGGTGCTGGACTACGAATCCTGGTGGGCCACCGACCAGCCATTCCTTCCCTCAACGCTGCTGGACCACCACGAACAGGCCCTTGCCTGGTACACCGCGCTGCTGGACACCGGCGTGCGGGTGGACGTCGTGGGTCCGAACGATGACCTCGCCGCGTACAAGGTGGTCGTCGCCCCCCTTCTCCACGTGGTCCCGGCCGCGCTGGCCGAGCGGATCACCGACGCCGTGCATGCAGGCACACACTTCGTCACAACGTTCTTCTCCGGCATCGTCGACGAAGAAGCACACGTCCTGGCCGGCGGTCATCCCGGCGCGTTCCGGGATCTGCTGGGCGTTCGGGTGGAGGAGTTCCACCCACTGAGAGCCGGGCAGAGCGTCACGCTCGACGACGACGCCACGGGCACCCTGTGGTGTGAACCCCTGGACCTGGACGAGGGCACCGAGACACTGCGCAGCTACGCCGACGGTCCATTCGAGGGCAAGGCCGCCGCCACTCGCGCCTGGCGCGGTGAGGGCAGTGCCGTCTACGTCTCCACGCACATGGACTGGTGGTACCTGGCGGCACTGGCCAGCGAGATCGTGAGTGCAGCCGGAGCCTGGGCCGACATTGACATGCCCACCCCGGGCTCCGTCATCACGACCATCCGCCGGGGCGCCGATGCCGACTACCTCTTCCTCATCCCCCGCAGCCCTGAGGCCGACGTGGAGGTGGGCGAATTGGAGGGCATCCTGTACGGCCCGACGACACCGACGATCACGGGCACCGACGTGGTCGTCCTGCGTCGGGAACACGACGTGTGAGCGAACCTGCTGCACTCCCATGGCGGGTGACCTTCGGCGGGGAGAAGAACGTGAGCGCTCATGGAGCTGATCCTGCGGGCCCGGTTTTACCCGCGCACCACCAGAATGTGGACGGTCAAGCAAGGCTGTCGCTCGAATTCCCGGGGTTCTGGCCAGCATCAATCCTTGCGGGCTAGTTTGATGGCGGCACCTCGTCGTGCCGCCATCCACCGGAGGAAATCCATGAGACTGCGCTCAACGCTGATCGGCGCCGCAACCGCGGTTGCTTTGATCACCGCTTCACTCGTGCCGACCACGTCGTCGGCCAACCCCTTGCCGGAAGCTCCGCCCGTCGCACTTGCCGACGTGAGCCTGCCCCCCACCATCCCGTCGTTGGACGGCTGGACCGCCGCAACCGACGGCACGTGGACTTTGGGTGCAACCACCAAGATCGTCGCCCCTGCTGACCTTTCAGCACAGGTGGACATCCTGGCCGCCGAACTCGACGTGTACCTGAACCCGTCCAACGCACAGACCACCAGCTCCCCAGCCACGCCGGGCGCGATCCCCGTGGCCACCACGGGTGCTGATGCCGACGACATCGCCGTCGTGCTGGACACTGCACGCACGGCCGAACTTGGCGCCGAGGGTTACGAACTCGAAATCGCCGCCGATGGCCTCACCATCACCGCTGCCGACAAGCGCGGCGCCTTCTACGGCACCCGCTCAGTCTCGCAGTTGCTGCGCCAGCAGTTGACGCTGCCCGCCGGCTCCGTCATCGACATGCCGAAGTACGAGCAGCGCGGCGTCACGCTGTGTGCCTGTGTGATCAACATCCAGCCGGACTTCATCGACCGCCTCCTGGCGGACATGTCGGACCTGAAGCTGAACCACCTCCTGCTGGAGATGAAGCTCGAGACCGACGATGTGCGCAACAACTTCTGGTCCTACTACACCAAGGACGATGTGAGCGACCTCGTGGCCAAGGCCGGGACCTACGGCATCGACGTCATCCCCGAGATCAACTCCCCCGGCCACATGGGCATCTGGCTGAAGAACCGCCCTGACCTGCAGCTGAAGAACAACGCCGGGAACCGGAGCTCAAGCCAGCTCGACATCTCCCACCCCGACGCGTTCGCGTTCTACACTCACCTGATCGATCAGTACTCCGACGTGTTCACCACGGACTACTGGCACATGGGCGCCGACGAATACATGATCGGCACGTCCTTCTCGAACTACAACGACCTCACGGCCTGGGCCAAGGCCGAATACGGCGCCACCGCCACCATCGGCGACGCGTTCATCGCCTTCATCAACCAGGTCAACGCCTACGTGAAGGCCAAGGACAAGCACCTGCGTGTCTGGAACGACGGCATCATCAACACGCAGGTCGTGCAACTCGACACGGACATCGTCGTGGAGTACTGGGACGGCGCTGGTATCCGCCCCGCGACGCTGATCGAGCGCGGCTACGAACTCATGAACGCCAACGGCGCCCTGTACTGGTCGCGAGCCAACACCTTCTTCAAGATGAATTCGCAGGCGCTGTGGAACAACAACTGGAACGTCGGCAAGTTCCCCGGTAGCAACGGCAACATCGACCCCGACAACCCGAACATCCTGGGCGCGAAGGTCTCCATCTGGCCGGACGATTCCTGGTACCAGACCGAGAACGAGGTGGAGGCCGAGATCTTCGACGGTTTCCGCTTCATTTCGCAGATGACGTGGCAGGGCAACCACCACGACGCTGACGGCAAGGACATGACCTGGAACCAGTTCAAGGCCGGCATCGACTCGATCAACCGCAACCCGCTGTGGTTGAACGTTCACCGCCGCCCCCTGCTCGCCGGCACGTACCCGATCAAGCTGGCGGGCGGCGACTCACTCGTAGCCTCGGGCACGAACGTCTCGGTGACCGACGGTGACGACACGTGGACCATCAAGCCCACGGCCGACCACTACTACCAGCTCCGCTCCACCACCACCGACACGTGCCTCGCCATGTTCACCGGCGAGAAGTCACTCGGCGTCGTGACGGAGATCGGTGCGAAGCCCGAGATGAAGGCCTGCGCCGACATGTCCGACACGGCACGCGCCACGTCGAACGCCCGGAACACCCAGAAGTGGCAGATCATCCCCACCGACGGCGGTTTCACCGTGCGCAACGCCCTGAGCAACCAGGACCTGTCCACCATCCTCGGCACCGAGAAGTCGATCGACTTCTCCGCCAACAGGGCCACGGACACGACCCTGAGTGACCAGAGCCTGCGCCCTGCCAACGGAACCCTCGTGCAGTTGCCGAACGACAAGACGTCGGCGGCCTGGGTCTTCACCCGCGAGGCTGGCGCCTTCGCCGAAGCCGAGGGCGGCCTGCTGATCCCGGGTGAAACCACCACCGTCACCGTGACCGTCGGCGCCGCCAGCGGCTCCGGTCTTGAGGACGTCGTCATCACCCCCGCCACCGCCGCAGGTTTCACCTTCGAGCCCGCCACGGTCACCATCGGTGCCATCGGTGCCGGCGAAAACAAGGTGGCCACGTTCCAGGTCTCCGGCGGCCCCGCCTCCGGAGTCACGGAGCTCACGTTCAACGTGACCCACGCCGGCGGCACCCTGAGCGCCGCCGTCAACGTCGAGACCACCTGTGGTCCCGCGTTCACGCCCACGGCTATTGCTGCCGACTCGCAGCAGTTGACCGGCGAGCCGGCACCGAGCGGTCCGTTCGCCGCCGCCTTCGACGGCAACCCCAACACGTACTGGCACACCGCCTGGTCCCCCAGCAGTACGCCCTACCCCCACTGGGTCACCATGGATGCTGGCGAGAGCAAGAACTTGTGCTCGCTGAACTACCTGCCCCGCCAGAACAGCCCGAACGGACGTGTCAAGGGCTACAACGTCTACGTCTCCGACAATGGCACCGACTGGGGCACGGCAGTCGCCACGGGTGAGCTGCCCAACACCGGCTCGCTGCACCGCATCGCGCTCCCGTTGACGCAGTCCCGCTACGTGAAGTTCGAGGGTGTCAGCGCCTTCAACAACGAGAAGCCTGCCGTTCAGGATCCATGGATGACTGCTGGAGAGATCTCCCTGACGGGCAAGGTTCCCACCGTGGAACCCACTCCCTCAGTCACCCCGAGCGCAAC
>JAUNVL010000008.1:0-8753 GCA_030537675.1 Propionibacteriaceae bacterium
ATCTGCACCCAGTACGCGCAGAAGGGCATGCTCAACATCTTCCTGGGCATCTTCTTCGCGACGTTGGCGTTCGCATTCGTGGAGCCGTTCCTGTTCATCGGGTACCTGATCTCGATGGCGCTGTTCGGGCTGTACCAGGCCATCTTCATGGCCAACGCCGGTGGCGCCTGGGACAACGCCAAGAAGCTCGTGGAGGTGGACCTCGACGCAAAGGGCACCGCACTCCACGAGGCCACCATCGTGGGCGACACCGTGGGCGACCCCTACAAGGACACCTCCAGCGTTGCGCTGAACCCTGTGATCAAGTTCACGACGCTGTTCGGGCTGCTGGCCGTCGCACTCGCCGTCGAACTCACCGCACAGAGCGGCCGGATGTTGACCGGCGGGCTGGCTGTGGTCTTCTTCCTGATCTCGGCCTACTTCGTGCACCGCTCGTTCTACGGCATGCGGATCAATGAGGAGATCGAGGAGATGGTGGTGGACCGCCGCGTGGAGGTGGGCGCCGACGACTGACATCACGGGCAGGACCACGGCGCGGCCGCCATTCGCCGCGCCGTGGAACGTTCCAAGCCGTTCGCCGGGCCGGAGCGGTAGCGTTGAACCTGTCTTGCCCATCTGATGAGAGGACGCTTCTCCGCCATGAGCGATCACCAGAACCCGAACGATCCGTACAACCAGCCCTCCGCCAACCAGCCGGATCCCCAGCCCTGGGGACAGCAGTCGGCGAACCCGCCGGAGGCCCAGCAGCCCTGGGGGCAACCCTCCGCGAACCCTGCCGATGCCCAGCCGTGGGGGCAGCAGTCGGCTGATCCGTACGCAGCCCAGCAGCCATGGGGCACCCAGCCCCAGCAGCCCGCTGACCAGTGGGGCGGACAGTGGGGCCAGCAGCAGGCCGACCCCAACGCGGGCCAGTGGGGCCAGCAGCAGGCCGACCCGAACACAGGCCAGTGGGGTCAGCAGCAGTGGGACACCGCTCCCGGCAAGCAGGCCAACATGCTCGCCAACGACGGCAAGGGCTTGTTCAAGGCTCTCTTCGACTTCAGCTTCTCGTCGTTCGTGACACCGAAGATCATCAAGGTGGTCTACATGGTTCTCACCGTCGCCATCGGCCTGGGGATCCTCGGCTCCATCATCACGGCTTTCAGCACCAGGAGCGTGCTGGCCATCCTTGCCGCACTGATCTTTGCGCCGCTCGCCGGGCTGATCTACCTGGCGCTGGCACGCATGACGATGGAGCTGTACTACGCGGTCATCCGGCTCTCCGAGGATGTGCACGAGCGCCTGCCGCGCCCGTGACGGCCAGGCCACCGGGCAGGGATCAGGGTGCCGCGCACGGTAGGTTGGGAACCGTGAGCATCAAGGTGAAACCCATTGCGGCCGAGGACCACCTCGCGTTCATCACCGAGCGCGGATCCGCCAGTTTCCTGCAGACCCCGGCGTGGGCTGCGGTGAAGAAGGAGTGGCGCGGGGAATCGCTGGGATTCTTCGACGGCGACCAGCTGATCGGCGTCGGACTGGTGTTGTACAGGAAGCTCCCCAAGCTGAAGCGCTACCTGGCCTACCTGCCCGAGGGCCCGGTGCTCGACTGGGAACGCGCCGACGTCGGCGCACAACTCGACGCGCTCGTCGCCTACGCCAAAAAGTCGAAGGCATTCGCCGTGAGGATCGGGCCGACGATCGTGGAGCGCCGGTGGTCCGCCGAGACCATCAAGGCCGCCGTCGCCGACGACGCCATCACCCGCCTCTCGCAGGCGGAGCCCGACGGCACCTCGCTGGCGGCCACACGGGTCCTTCGTCAACTGCAGCACCACAACTGGAGCACCAGCGACGACGACGAGGGTTTCGCCGCGGGTCAGCCGCAGTTCAACTTCCAACTCCCCCTCCTCCACGAGGACGGGACGCCGAAGACCGAGGCGGAACTGCTCAAGGGCATGAACCAGCTCTGGCGCCGCAACATCAAGAAGGCCGACAAGGCCGGCGTCGAGATCCGCACAGGGGACCGCTCCGACCTTGCCCGCTTCCACGAGATCTACCTCGAGACGGCAACGCGCGACGGCTTCACGGGCCGCGCGCTCTCCTACTTCGAGACCATGTGGGACGCCCTCAACGCCGAGGACGAGGACCGCATGCAGGTCTACCTCGCCGAACACGAGGGCGACCTGGTGGCAGCGACCACCATGATCCGCGTCGGCACGCATGCCTGGTACTCCTACGGGGCTTCCACCACCGCCAAGCGCGACGTCCGCGGTTCCAATGCCATCCAGTGGCGCATGATCCGCGACGCCGTGGCTGCGGGCTGCCACGTCTACGACCTGCGCGGCATCACTGAGGGTGTGGGCGCTGATGACCCGGAGATCGGCCTCATCCAGTTCAAGGTGGGGACGGGCGGCGAGGCCGTCGCGCACCTCGGCGAATGGGACAAGGCCATCAACAAGCCCCTGCACTTTGCTTTCCTCACCTACATGAAGCGCCGGTGACATGACACTTCGACTCACGGTCAAGGCCAACCCCTGGCGCGCCCACCAGCGCGCACTCATCGCCGACGTCCCGGGCGCGGTCCCCGTGGCCAAGGGCAACGGCTACGGCTTCGGGCTCGACACCCTGGCGCTGGAGGCTTCCAAGCTGCGGACCGACGCGCTCGCCGTCGGCATCGCGCAGGAGGTGCCGAAAGTGCGGGCCGGAGGCTGGATGCGCGACATCGTGGTGCTGAACCCGTGGCGTCCCGGCGACATCGCCGCCACTGATCTGCTTGCCGACCCCCGCGTGATCACGATGGTGTCACGCGCCACGGACCTCGAGGCCATCAAACGGTCGCATCCGCATGCCCGGGTCCAGTTGGAGATGCGAACATCCATGCAGCGCCACGGCATCGTGGCTGATGATCTGCCGCTGGAGCTGGGATCCCTGCAGTTCGAGGGGTGGTCCATCCATTTGCCGGCCGACGGCTCGCTGGCGGAAGCAACGCAACTGGCAAGCAAGGCCCTCACGTGCCGTCGCGGCGCCATCTGGGTGTCGCACCTGTCAGTGGCCGACTACCGCGTCCTGCGGACCTCCGTGGGCGTCCAGACGCGGATGCGGATCGGGACGCGGTTGTGGCTCGGCGACGCGTCGTCGCTGCAGACGACGGCCACCGTGCTGGATGTCCACCCCATGCGTCGCGGCGAGCGGTTGGGCTACCACCAGGGACGCGCCCCGCGCGACGGGTTCCTCATCATTGCCAGCGGTGGGACCGCCCACGGCATCGCTCTGGCCGCACCGGTCCCGCAACGCACCTTGAAGCAACGTGGCGTCACGATGGCCGAGGGTTTCATGGAGGCCACGGGGCACACCCTGTCGCCCTTCACCATCGCGGGCAAGAAGCGTTCCTTCGCCGAGCCCCCGCACATGCACAGTTCCATGTTGTGGGTCAGTGGCGAAGAACCCGGTGTCAAGGTGGGCGACGACATTCCCGTCACCTGCCGCATGACCACCACCACGTTCGACGAGGTCATCCTCCGCTAGGCACAGGCTCCGGTTCCGCCACCTGGACCTCCGGTCCCGCAACCGCATCCTCGACGGGCTCCAGCTTCTCGTCGTCCACCAGCACGCCCCCCAGCGGATCGCTGTGGTCGGGCGTCCGCAACGGGTCGCCGATGGGACGGAGGATGTCGCGGTAGAACATCACCACCAGCCACAGGTCGACCAGCAGCATCAGGGCGATCGCAATGAAGTAGAGCCGGTCATTGCCATTCTTCGACGCCGTCAGATGGCCCGACAGGTAACCCCAGATCGCGAACCAGTAGACCACTTGGGAGATCGTGAACAACGAGTACTCGAGCCGCAGCGGCCGCGCGACGACCAGGGCCAACAGCAGCCACAGCGCTGTCTGGGGCGAGAACGCCGCACCCATCAGGCACGTGACGAACACGAAGATGCCCACGAGGGTGCCGACGCGGGGACGGAGGCGCTTGGCGTAGAGCCAGCCGATGGTGCCGGCAAGAACCACCAGCAGGACCATGAACCCGAGGTACCCGGCTGATCGCACGTTCCAGCCGGTGAGCTGCAGCAGGAACCACAGGGAACCGTACGACGACTCGGCGCCCACCTGTCCCTGGTAGTAGCTGACGACGGATTCCCAGTCGCGCAGGACAAGCGGCAGATGGACCACCACCAGTGTGAGCACAGCCGGCACGAGGAACTGGAACAGCCACTTGCCCTGACCACGCAGTCCGATGCACACGGCGACGGCGAGGATGATGACGATCGGCATCGTGCCGGCCGCAGCCGCCAGACCCAGAACGACACCCGCCTCGATGACGCGGCGCTTCGAGAACTGATAGAGGCCGATGGCGCTCAGCCCGATCGGCAGCAGGTCCCAGTGGATGAGCCCGCTGGCCAGCACCACGGGTGAGGCGGCAATCAGCATGCCGTCCCAGCTGCGGTACCTGCCGCGTGATTCCCGGCCCATCAGCGCCATGGAGACCACCCACGCCAGGAAGAAGATGAACAGCAGCACGGCGTTGACGGCGAAGAAGATCTGCGCGCCGTCGAGTTGCACCTGGACGTCCGCGTCGGGACTGATCTGGGCGCCCAGCATCCCGGACAGCTTCACCGCTGCCAGCATGAGGACACCCAGCACTGGGGAGAACAGCATGGCGTCGCCCCCGAAAGGTGGATTGCCCAGGCCGAACTCCTGGCCCGTCCACATCAGGGGAATGTCGGAGTAGCAGAGCCGGATGAACGCGTCGACGCGGTTCGTGGCATCGGTCTGGATGCAGGGAATCTGCCGCACAGCCAGGACCGCGTACAGGGCGCTGGCCACCAGAATGGTCCACGGCAACGGGTTGAACCACGTACCCGTGGGGTTGGCGTGGCGGCCCATCGGCCCTCCGAGGCCCGGCAGCAAGGCGTTCTTCACGGGGACAACACTAGGCCACCGGGAAGCGTTCAGCCCTCGGCAGCAGGTTTGGCGCTGCCCGCCGGCGGTGCCGCTGCCGAACCCTCCGTGGTGGGCTTGCGCGTCGGCTCCGCCGTCGGCTTGCTCGTGGGAGGCGTCGAGGACGGCTTCGGCGTCTTCGTGGGTGCCTCCGCGGTCTTCGTCGGATCCGGCTCCGAGGTCTTCGTCGGCTCTTCCGTGGGCTGTTCCGTGGGGGTCGACGTCTGCTCCGTGGGGGTCGGCTCCGTCGACTCGGTGGCTGTCGGGGTCTCCGACTCGCTCTCGGTGGGGCTCGGTGACTCGATGGGCTCCGCCGGCTCGGAGGATTCCCTGTCCGGGGACGCGGTCTCATCACGTCCGTCGAGCTCTCCGGGCTTGTCGAACTCCAGCACTTCCTTGCCCTCGTGGGCCACGGTCATGAAGTCCACCCACGTCATCAGGGGGTAGGAGGACCCGAAGAAGGTGGAGTCCTGCGGGCGTTTGTAGACGTCGAGGTCCTCGACGCCGGAATCACCGGCCACATACATCACGGCCGTGGAGATCTGGCGGGTGTAGCCGACGAACCACGCCGACTGGATCTCGTCCCCCACTCCGTGGGTGCCCGTCTTTCCTGCCACGGGACGCCCCAGCGCGCCAGCCTTGCGGCCGGTGCCCTCGGACACCACGCTGGTCAGGGCGTCGGTGAGGTTGGCAGCCACGTTGACCTCGATGTTCTGCGAGGGCTTGGCCTCGGCCTCATAGATCACGTTGCCCTCGCTGTCCTCCACCTTGGCGACGAGGTGGGCCGGCTTGTACTTCCCGGAGTCGGCGAACGTGGCGTAGGCGTTGGCCATGTCGACGGGGCTGACCTCCGCGGCCCCCAGCGCGATCCTGTTGTTGGGGTCCCAACCGCGCTCGGTGGGTGCACCGGCGTCGTTGGCGGCCTTGATCACCTTCTGCGGGCCGTCTTGGATCTGTTCCGTCATGTCGACGAAGGCAGTGTTGATGGATTCCGCGATCGCCCGACGCAGGGTCACGGGCCCGTACTGGTTCGAGAACTCGTTGCGGACGGTCTTGCTGTCGCCGCGGGGGGTGAACGTGTCCCCCTTCAGGACACTCTTGAGCGAGAAGTCGTCACGCAAACCCGCCACGGCCGCGAAGGCCTTGAAGGTGGAGGCAGCCGGACGCGGCGTCGTGGACCAGTTGCGTGAATTGGTGACGTAGTCCGCCCCGCCGTAGAGGGCCAGCACGCCACCGGTGGTGGTGTCCACGGACGAGATCGCCACGTGGAGCTGGCTGGGGTCCTGGGGCTTCCTCGCGTCCTCCGCTGCCTTCTGCGCGTACTCGGCGGCGATGGCGTTGGCCGACTCCTGCATGACCTTGTCCAGGGTGGTGGTGACCTTGAGTCCGCCACCGTTGATCTGGCCATCATCGAATCCCTTGTCGGCGAGTTCGTCCTCCACCATCTTCAGGAGGAAACCACCGGGCCCGCCGTAGCGGTTGTTGACGGGGACCTCCGGGAACTCGGGCAACGCCTTCGCAGCCTCGTCATGTTCCGCCTGGGTGATCTTCTCCATCTCCAACAACGCGCCCAGCACGTAGCGGTACCGGCCCAACAGGGCTTCGACTTTCTCGTCACCGCCGGAGGGATTGAACCCTGCGGGGTTGTTCAGGACCGCTGCCAGGACTGCCGCCTCGGGCAGGGTGAGGTCCTTGGCGTCCTTCAGGAAGAACGACTTGGACGCCGCCTGGATGCCGTAGGCGCCGCGCCCGAAGTAAATGGTGTTGAGGTAGCCCTCGAGGATGTCCTCCTTGGACAGTTCGCGGCCCATCTTGATGGCCAGCATCAACTCGCGCACCTTCCGCGACAGCGTCCGCTCGGAATCCAGGTACAGGATCTTGATGTATTGCTGGGTGATGGTGGAACCACCCTGCACCTCGCCACCGCGTGCGATGCTCCAGGCGCCGCGGATGATGCCGGGCGCCGAGAAACCGGGGTCCGACCAGAAGGAGCGGTTCTCGGCTGCCACGACGGCGTCCTTCATCACCTCCGGCATCTCGGCGAAGTCGAGGGTCACGCGGTTCTGCACCGACAGCGAACCCAACTGGTTGCGGCCATCCTGGTAGTAGATGAACGTGGTATTGGTGGTGAAATCCTCGTTGGCGTCCGGCAGGTCCGTCGTGGAGTAGAGGTAGAGGAAGGCTCCGAGTCCGGAGACACCCAGCACGAGGAACGCGACCAGGGCGGCCATACCGATCCGGCCCCAGATCTTTCTGGACCGCGAGCTGCCCCGCTTCTCGCCCTTTTCCTCAGCCATAGATGTCCTCCACCGTCTTCCGCCTGCGAGGCGGCTTGCGTTTGTGCCCATCCCCGAGGAGGTAGGCCATGATCATGTGGTTCCAGCCGCACTCGGTGCACACCTCGACGACGCACACCTTGAACTCACCGAACTCATTCTGCATCTCCTCCGGTTCCGCCGGAGGTTTGATACGTCCCGAATACTGCCCCAATTGCTCACCGAAGATGTAGTTCAGCGTCATCATCCGCTCGTCAGCACAGATGGGGCAGGGATGGTGAAGACCTACTGGGGCGGCGCCGGGTACAGGATGGGTCCGCGGATTCCCGCTTCTCCGAGGGCGCGCTGGGCGCGCTGGCGCACCGCGCGCATGACCCCCCACTGCTGGTTGGGGCCCGTCTTGAGGGCAATGTTCATCACCATGGTGCCACCGGACATGGAGTCAACCCCGACCACTGACGGCTCCTCGAGCAGAACCTCAGCCCATGCTGGCTCCTCCTGCATGCCTGACACCGCGGCCCTGAGGACTTGCGTCACTTTCTCCGGGTCCTCGTCGATGGCCACCGGGACATCCACGAACACGGCCGAGAATCCTTGGGAGACGTTGCCCACCGTGAGGATCTCGCCATTCCGGACGTACCAGACCGTGCCCATGGGGTCGCGGAGCTTGGTGACCCGCAGGCTGACCTCCAGGACCGTTCCCCTTGTGTCGCCGATCGTGATCAGGTCTCCCACCCCGAACTGGTCCTCCGCGAGCATGAAGATCCCGGAGAGGTAGTCCTTCACCAGCGACTGCGCTCCGAAACCCAGCGCCACGCCTCCAACGCCGGCGGAGGCCAACAGGGGTGCCATCGGGATGCCGAAGATGGCCAGCACCGTCAGGAGCGTGACGGCGATGATGACGACGTCCACCACGTTGCGCAGCAGGGACCCGAGCGTGGTCACCCGCTGGCGCTGACGCTCCACCGACAATCCGCCTGCCTTGGCCAGAATGCTCTGCGCCCTGACCCCGAGATCGGTGGAGCCCTCGCTCTCACGTGACAGCAGGATCCGAACGGTGCGCCTGATGAGGAGGATCAGGACAAAACGAAGCGTGACGGCAATCGCCAGAACGACGGCTAGATGGATCAACCGCTGGGTGATGTCGCTCATGTCCCCATGATGCCGTCGTCACGCCTCCGGCGTCGACTCCCCCGGGCTCTCGGGCGGCGCCTTGGAGCTCACGGCCGCCGTGGGCGAGGCCTTCTGCGATGGTGGTGGGCTCTGTGGCTTGGTCGGCGTGGGGCTGTCCTTCGCCGACGGACTCGGAGCGGCCGACGGTGAGACCTTGCTTGGCGAGGGAACCGGCGCGGCGGAGGGGCTCGGAGAGGGCGATGGCACGGCGCTCGGGGATGGGCTGGGTGACTCCACCGGCTCAGGGGAGGGCGACGGAGACGGCGAAGGGCTGGGCGAGGGGGATTCGCTCGGCAGCGGCACTTCAGGCGAGTCGCTCGGTGATGGGCTGGGCGAGGGGGATTCGCTCGGCGAGGGAGATGCGCTCGGGGACTCGCTGGGCGAGGGTG
>JAUNVL010000008.1:8763-51691 GCA_030537675.1 Propionibacteriaceae bacterium
CTGGGCGACGCGCTCGGGCTGGGCGACGCCACCGGGTTGCCGGGCGCCGACGTGGCGGGGCTCGGCACAGGCGATGCGGACGGGGAGGGCGAGGCGACCGGCGCGGAGGGAAGCGGCGCGGTCGACCCCGGTGGCGGCTGCTTGTAGCCCATGCCCGTGGTGTCGACGACGACGGTGCTGCCACTCAGCCACGGCTCCGGGTTGGTGAAGTTCCCGTCCGCGATCACCTCGAAGTGCAGGTGGCAGCCAGTGGAGTATCCGGTGGAACCCACGCGCCCCACCCCTTGGTGTGCCGTCACCGTCTGCCCCACGTTCACGCCGATGGCCGAGAGGTGGTTGTAGGTGGTGACGACGCGGTGGCCGCCGATCATGCCGTGGTCGATCTTCACCTGGATGCCGTTGCCACCAGCCCATCCGGTGCGCGTGACGGTACCCGGCGCTGCTGCGCCCACGGGCGTTCCGCAGGGAGCGGCGAGGTCAAGGCCCGAATGCAGTTTCCAGACGTGACGGATGGGATGGAACCTCATGCCGAAACGCGATGTCTTGCGGCCCTGCACCGGCATGCTCAGCAGCGTGCCCGTGCCGGGCTTCACCGACGGGATGGCCGCCGTCGGAACGCTGGAGGGGACGGTCAGGACGTTGGTGTCCTCGCCGGGCGCTTCTTCGAGGGCGGACGATTGCTCTGTGACAGTCGTGCTGGTTCGTGCGACGGGCAGCAGCGGAATCTGCGCGTTGGCCGACAACTCCCTCGGAGCACCGGACGGCATGGGCATTTCAGGCTGCGTGGTCGCAACAGACTTCGGAGCGGGAGGCTGCACGATCGGGGCCATCGGCACGGCCACTCTGTCTCCGGGCTGGGTACCGAGGGAGACGAACAAACCGACCATGAGCACAGAAGACACGGCCGCGACGAGCGACCTGAACCTCTGCATTCCCATACGGACTCCCCTGAGCCACGACGTCAGCCAACCATTGCCGGACACCGACCCCCATGGAACCATACATCGCGCCTGGTCCGCCATAGTCCCGGCAAATCAGGCACTCCTGATGAGCTCGGCAGCCAATAGCCTCCCAGTAACCCGCCGGCAGGGGTGGGCGTAAGGTGTGTGCCCATGCCGAGCCTCACCCAAGCCCAGACGAACGCCGTGGAGCAATTGCTGCGTATCTCCGCCGTCATCGACCAACTGGGGCACCTCTTCGAGGACGCCGGCCACCGCCTCTTCCTGGTGGGCGGTTCGGTGCGCGACGCGTTGCTGGGCCGCCTCGGTCATGACCTCGACTTCACCACGTCGGCGCACCCCGATCTCACCCACGAACTGCTGAAGCGCTTCACTCCCTCCACATGGGACATTGGCCGCGATTTCGGCACCATCGGCGCCATGAAGCGCGACGGTGGCAACGAGTGGCAGATCGAGATCACCACCTTCCGCGCCGACATCTACCGCAGCGAGTCCCGCAAACCCGAGGTGGCGTTCGGCGACACGCTGGAGGGGGACCTGGTCCGTCGCGACTTCACGGTCAACGCCATGGCGGTCGACGTGTTGACGAAGGAGTTCATTGACCCCTACTCCGGTCTGCAGGATCTGGCGGACGGCGTCCTTCGCACCCCATCCACACCGGAGATGTCGTTCTCGGACGACCCGCTGCGCATGATGCGCGCGGCGCGCTTCGCCTCCCGCCTCGGTTTCCGCGTGGCCCCGGAGGTGGTGGCCGCGATGACGTCGATGGCCGAGCGCATCACGATCGTCTCCGCTGAGCGCGTCCAGGCGGAACTCACCGGGCTGCTCCTGACGGACTCGCCGCGCGCGGGGCTGGACCTGCTGGTGCGCACCGGCATTGCCGAGTACATCCTGCCCGAGCTGCCCGCCCTGCAACTCGAACTCGACGAACACCACCGCCACAAGGACGTCTACGAGCACTCGCTGACCGTCCTTGAGCAGTCCATCGACCTGGAGAAGGCCCGCGGCCACTCCCCCGATCTCATCGGACGGCTGGCAGCGCTGCTCCACGACATCGGCAAGCCCGCCACCCGACGTTTCGAGGGCGCCAAGGTCACGTTCCACCACCACGACATCGTCGGGTCGAAGCAGGTGAAGCGACGCCTGCGCGCACTCAATTATCCCAACGCAGTCGTGAAGTCGGTGGCCAAACTGACGGAGCTGCACCTGCGGTTCCACGGCTACGGCGACGGCCAGTGGACCGATGCCGCCGTGCGCCGCTACGTCCGGGACGCGGGCGACGAACTCGAGCGCCTCCACATCCTCACCCGCTCCGACTGCACCACCCGCAACAGGGACAAGGCCACCCGCCTGCGCCGCAACTATGAGGAGCTGGAGTGGAGGATCGACGAGCTCGCACAGGCCGAGGAGCTCAACTCGCTCCGGCCGCATCTCGACGGCCAGCAGATCATGTCCATCCTGGGCATTCCACCGGGCCGTGAGGTGGGCAAGGCCTACGCTTTCCTGCTGGAGCACCGCACGGAACACGGCCCCGTCGGGCATGAAGAGGCGGAGCGCCTGTTGCGCGACTGGTGGGCTGGTCGCGGGGAGGCGTGAACTGTCAGAGGACGCTGGCAGTCTACGATGGAGCGGTGAAAGCGCCCGGATGGATTGTGCGCGCCCTCGTGGCAGTGGCAGTGGCCATCCCCACCCTGGCGCTCACGCCGTCCATGGCGCACGCGGAAAGCTCCAGCCTCGTGGATGTCACCATCTCCACCACCACCTCCCCGGTGATTGACCTTTCCAAGCCCGAGCAGGTGGTGGAGCTCAGCGGGACCATCATCAACACCTCCACTGATCGCACCCGCTACACCACCGTCGAATTCTGGAAGTCCACCGAGCCCATCACCACTGCGGAGCAACTCGACGAGGTGCTCGTCTCACCCGCCACGGAGCCGGTCGGGGAACGCCAGCAGCCCCCATCGGAGGAGTCGGGGCACGTTCAGGTCATCTCGCGTGAGGACTGGTTCAGCATGGGTCAGCGCGCCGACTTCACCGTGTCCGCCACCGTGGGGGAGCTCGAACTCACCACTGATGGTGCCGTCTACCTCGTCGGCGTGCAGGTGCGGGGGATCCCGGAGTACGGCGACAAACAGGTGGTGGGGCGTGGCCGCATCCTGTTGACGGCATCGTCCACACCCCTGGCCTTCACCCAGGTCGTGGAACTCGCGGCCGGTCCGAAGCGCAACCCGGACGGCGACTTCGTCGATGACTCCCTCGCCAAAGCCGTGGCAACGAACCTGGATGAGCTGCTCACACTGTGCGAGAACGTGGACGCCACCGTGCTGCTGGATCCGATGCTGCTGATGGACGTGCGGGCGCTCGCCAAGGACCACACGGTGAACGGTGAGCCAGTTCCGGCCAGCGACGACGCCGCTGCCTGGGTTGCCCGCCTGGAGGCCGTCATCGCCAAAGGTCGCGTCCTGCGGCTGCCGTGGGGTGACGTCGATCTTCCACGCGCCAGCGCTGCGGAGACCCTGACGGAGGCGATCCAGTGGGCCGACGACGCCCTCACCGATCCCGTCCTGCGAAGACTGCCGTTGGCCGCTGACCTGGGCGAGAACGCCAACCCCGAGCTGGTGAGGGAACTCGGCCAGCTCGGTTTCAGCACCGTCATGGCCAACAACACTGGCGGCGGCAGCATCGGCCCCGTTCGTGTGGTGCGGATCAGTGACCCGCACCAGTCGGGCATGGGCCCCGGGGGCAGGAACACCGCGGCGCAACAGCTGTCGCGTCGGGTGGCGGAGGAACTCGTCGCCGAGATTCCACCCACGTACCTGGCCCGCACGGCCACCGAGACCCGTGGCGCAGCAGCATTGCCGTTGCAACGTCGCGTGGTGCCCATCACCCCCGACGATGCCGCCGCCACCTTCACCGCCAGCGAGGACGCCGCCCGGTGGGATCAACTGTCGCGCCGCATCGATGACCTGCTCTCCAAGGCGTCCTTCCGACGCGACCTGACCGGCACCGACGATCTCCCCCAGCTCGAACGCGTGGCAGCCACCGCACTGTCCTCCTTCTTCACCACGGAGGCGGACGCGATGCGCTGGCTGACGGCGAACCAGCCACCGGAGGTGAACCCGATGAAGATCACCATCAGCGCTGCGAGCTCCTTCGTCATGGGTTCCCGCACCAACAACTTCCCCGTCACCATCACCAACGCCCTGGAACTCCCGGTGACACTGCGGCTGGTCTTCGAGAGCGAAAGCCCTCAGCGCATCGCAGTTCCCGCCACGGATTTCGAAACCCTGGAGCCCGGTGAGAGCCTGACCCTGACGCTCACCCCGCAGGCGTCGTCCAACAGCGTCGTCACGGTCAGGGGTCACATGGAGACCGTCAGCGGTGACACGTTCGGGGTTCCCGTCGTCATCGACATCACCGCCACCGAGCTCGGCCGGGTGGGCTGGATCATCATCATCATTTCCGGAGCAGTGGTGCTGGGTGGCACCGTGTGGCGGATCCGGGCCGTACAGGCCGAACGTTCCAAGGAGGACGCGTGAGCACTCAGGTCTCCACCACCAAGAAACTGTTGTCCGCGAGCGTTCTGATGGCGTCCGGCACGTTGGTCTCCCGGATCCTCGGGTTGGTGCGGGTGATGCTCATCGTGTACATCCTCGGCAACACTTCTCGTCAGGCCGACATGCTGACGCTGGCCACGTCGGTGCCCAACTCCTTGTACATCCTCTTCGCCGGCGGCGCCCTCAACACCGTGCTGGTTCCCCAGATCGTGCGCGCCATCAAGAACGACGACGACGGCGGCGAGGCCTACACCAACCGCATCATGACGGCGTTCATCCTCATTGTGGGGATCGTGGCCGTCATCGTGACCATCGGCGCCCCGGTGGTGACGAGGCTCTACGCTGGTGGGGCATTCCAGGTCCCGGAGCTCGCGGACCAGTACGCGTCCATGGTGGCGCTGACGTACCTGACGCTGCCGCAGATCTTCTTCTACGGTGTGTTCTTCCTCCTGGCGCAAGTTCTCAACGCACGTGACCGGTTCGGTCCCATGATGTGGGCGCCCATCGCCAACAATGTCATCACCATCATCGTTCTTTCCGTCTACCTGTTCGTGTGGGGCACGGGTGACGACCACTCCCTCGCGTTCACCCCCGCACAGATCTGGACGCTGGGACTGGGGACCACCCTCGGCATCGCGGCCCAAACCGCCGTCCTGCTGCCGTATCTGCGCAAGGTGGGCTTCAAATTCCGGCCGCGCTTCGACCTCAAGGGGACGGGACTGGGCCACACCTTTTCGCTGACCAAATGGACCATCGGGTTCGTGGCAGTGAATCAGCTGGCGTTGTGGGTGGTGACCAAGCTCGCCACGTCGGCCACCGCAGTCGGCGGCGCCGGCCTGTTCGCGTACCAGAACGCCCACCTGCTGTGGATCCTGCCCCACTCGCTCATCACCGTATCGCTGGCCACCGCCATGCTGCCCAACGCCTCCCGTCTCGCCGCCGCCGGAGACATGCGGGGCGTCGGGCAGGAAACCACCAAGATCATGCGTCTCGCACTGGTGGCGCTCGTACCCGCCACGGTGGGTTTCATCGCTCTGTCAGAGCCCATCACCCAACTGCTGTTCGGCAACGGCGTGGGCGCACGAGACTCGAAATGGGTGGGGTTGGCGCTGGTCGCCTTCGCCGTCGGCCTGGTGCCGTTCACCGTTCAGTTCGTGTGCCTGCGCACCTACTACGCCATCGAGAACACGCGCACCCCCTTCCTCCTGCAGTGCATCATCGCTGCCGTCAACGCCGGAGGCGCGCTGCTGTTGGTGCGGTTGGTCACCAATCCGAACCTCCACGCAGCCGTCCTCGCCCTTTCCTACTCCATCGCCTACGTGGTGGGCGTGCTGGTGAGCTGGCAGATCCTGAAGCGCCATGTCCCCGACCTCGACGGCGGCAACCTGATCCTGCACATCTTCCGCCTCACCCTGGGCGCCTCACTGGGCGGGGTGATCGCCTACATCACTGCCCGTCAGATCACCTCTGCCATGCCTGACAGCAAGCTGGGGCCCCTGCTGTCCGTCATCGCGGGGCTGGCCATCATCGGGCTCGTCTACGCCGGGGTGGGCAAGCTCCTGCAGGTGCGTGAAATCGGTGGACTCTTCGATTTGTTGCGCGCCCGTCTCGGCCGAGGCGGAAAGAAGGCACCCGAGGCGGCAACGTCCGGGGCACAGGCTGAGGACATGGACCCCACCCGGCTGCAGGCCGCCGTCGACGTCGAGGAAGACCCGGACGAGGTCCCCGATGACGAGCGCGACACCATCGCTGACGGGTCCCTCCCAGCGGTATCCGACGTCAACGACAGCACGGGCGAAGAATCCGAGCCCGAACCAGCAGAGGACGACGCAGAGGAGGCGGCCCCAGAAGAGGCGGTGCCCGTTGCTTCACTCGGCGAAGCCGGACAGCTCCTCAGCACGAGGTACCGACTTGAGGAACTGCTGGCCAGTCGCAACGGCATCGAGACCTGGCGCGCCCACGACCTCCAGCTGTCGCGGGATGTCCTTGCCCACGTAATGCCCTCCGGTGACGCCCGCATCCCCACCGTGCTGGACGCGGCCCGCACGGGCGCCGCCGCCACGGATTCGCGTTTCCTGCGCGTGCTCGACGTCGTCTCCCTCGACGACGACAGCGACGTGGGTGGCTACGTCGTCTGCGAGTACGCAGATGGCTCGCCCGTGTCGCAGTTGCTGCGCAACGTGCAGCTCAGCACGCTGGAAGCTGCGTGGATCGTGCGTGAGTTGGCCGATGCGCTCTCAGCGATGCACAACAACGGTCTGTTCCACGAGCAACTGACCCCTGAGAACGTCATCATCACCACGAGCGGGGCAGTGCGGCTCGTGGGCTTCGGTGTGGAATCAGTCCTTGCAGAAGAGGAGCGGCCTTCGAGCTGGAGCGCCAAGGAGGCCGCCGACGTCACGGCGCTCGCGGCTCTGCTCTACGCGCTGCTGTCGAACCACTGGCCCGGCAAGGCCGCGTGGGGGCTGCCTGCGGCCCCCATCATCGGCGGAAGCCTGGTGGGACCACACCGGTTGCGCCCTGACGTACCTGCCCACCTGGACAAGATTTGCACCTCGGTCCTGTCGAACTCCGAAGAGACGGGCGATGCCCGCATCACCACGTCGTCGCAGTTGGCGGCGGCCCTGTCGAATGTCCTCGGCTCCGCCAATCCGTCACCCGACCTGGAGGACCGTCTGCGCAACGGCTTCATCCAGGCGCCGGCGTCGGGACCAGACGTCGACCGGAATCCGGCACTGGCTGCGGCAAGTGTCATCGAGACCCGGCACCAGGAGGTCCACGAGCAGGCACTCGAGGAGATCGCTGCCCGCGATTTCAACGAGGACGAGACACTGGAGAACCCGCTGGAGTACCAACGGCGGCTGATGCCCACGAAACGGCCGGTCCTCTGGATCATTTTCGCGATCGCCGTGTCCACGCTCATCCTGTCGCTCATCTTTGTCCTGGGCAACCGCTCCAAGGACGAGGCAGGCCCCGCGGCCACCAGCACCACCCAGAGCCAGCAGCCGGGGGGTGAACTGGCCATCGTCTCGGGAGTCGACTTCGACCCGGCGGGTGATGGTGGCAACGACGAGGAGAACACCTCCCAGGTGCCGCTGGCCTTCGACGGCGACCCGGAGACGGGGTGGCCCACGCTTGAATACCGCAATCGTCCCAACCTCGGCGGGCTGAAGCCGGGCGTCGGGATCGTTCTCGACCTGGGTGAGGCGCGCGACGTCTCGTCGGTGGACGTCCAGTTCTCCGCACCCGGGACGTCGGTGGAACTGCGTGTGCCCGCCGACGCGGCGGCCGACAAGGCACCCATGGGGTCCCAGGAGGAATGGAGCATCGTCGCCAGCCAGACCGACGCCCCCGCGACCACCACCCTGACCCCCGAGGTTCCCGCCAACACCCGCTATCTGCTGCTGTACCTGACGAACCTGCCGGAGGTGAGCACGGCGCGCTATCGGTCGGAGATCAACAACGTGGTGGTCAACGGCTGAACCGTTCCACTTTCCGGCCGTCGCGCTTACAATCCTGTGCAATGACAGAGCGACCGTGGGACCTGCAGGTGGCCGTCGACTGCGACGACCCGCACGAACTCGCCACATGGTGGGCGGAAGCCCTCTCCTGGGAGGTCGAACCGCAGGACGCGGAATTCATCCAGTCGATGGTTGACCAGGGATTCGCCCAGGAGTCCGAGGTGCGGACGTTTCGCGGCAAGCGGGTCTGGGCGGCCGGCGCAGCCGTCATCCACCCCGATGGTCATCAGCCCCGGCTGCTGTTCCAGCGCGTTCCCGAGGGCAGGACGGTGAAGAACCGGGTGCACTGGGATCTCCGCCGCCCTCATGGAAGCCCGACGTCCGAGGACGTGGAGCGACTCGTCACGATGGGGGCTCAACGTATCGGCGAGGGCCAACAGGGCCCCCACAGCTGGGTGGTCCTGGCGGACCCGGAGGGCAACGAGTTCTGCGTCTGAGGCGCATTTGGTGGCGACGACGAAGCCGGCCGGCGCGGGTCTCCCCACGCCGCCCGGCTGTCGATGCGGGTCAGTGACCGATCATTCGACCACGTCGTCGTCAACCCAGTCGAAGGTCCGGGTGACGGCCTTCTTCCAGTTGCGGTACAGACGCTGCTGATCTGCATCGTCCATGTCCGGGGTCCAGCGCTTGTCCTCGGCCCAGTTGTCGATGACGTCCTGCTCGCCCTCCCAGAATCCGACGGCGATGCCGGCGGCGTAGGCCGCGCCCAGTGCGGTGGTCTCTGCCACCTTGGGGCGGACGACGTCGACACCGAGCATGTCAGCCTGGAACTGCATCAGCATCTCGTTGCCGGTCATGCCGCCGTCCACCTTCAGCTCGGCGAGTTCCACGCCCGAATCGGCTTCCATGGCATCCAGCACCTCACGCGTCTGGAAAGCCGTGGCCTCCAGGACGGCGCGGGCGATGTGGCCGCGGTTGACGTAGCGGGTGAGACCGACCAGAGCACCGCGCGCGGTGGACTTCCAGTACGGCGCGAACAGACCGGAGAACGCCGGCACGAAGTACGCACCACCGTTGTCCTCCACCGTCGCTGCGAGCTTCTCCACCTCGGGTGCGGAGTCGAACATCTTCAGGTTGTCCCGCAGCCACTGCACCAGCGAACCGGTGACAGCGATGGAACCCTCAAGGGCGTAGATGGCGTCCTTGTCGCCGATCTTGTAGCAGACGGTGGTCAGGAGGCCATTCTTCGAGGGAACAATCTCCGTGCCCGTGTTGAGCAGCATGAAGTTGCCGGTGCCGTAGGTGTTCTTGGCCATGCCCACCTCGAAGCACGCCTGGCCGAAGGTGGCGGCCTGCTGGTCACCGAGAATGCCCGCGATCGGGACTCCCTGCAGCATGCCCTTGACGCGACCCTCACCGTAGACCTCCGCCGAGCTGCGGATCTCCGGCAGCATCGACATCGGAATGGTCATGTCCGCGGCGATCTCCTCGTCCCAGCTCAGGGTCTTGAGATCCATGAGCATGGTGCGCGACGCGTTGGTGACGTCGGTGATGTGCAATCCACCGTCGACGCCACCGGTCATGTTCCAGAGCACCCAGGTGTCCATGGTGCCCATGACGAGGTCGCCGGCTTCCGCCTTCTGGCGTGCCCCTTCGACGTTGTCCAGGACCCACTTGACCTTGGGGCCGGCGAAGTACGTGGCGAGTGGGAGTCCCACCCGTGCCTTGTACTTGTCCTGCCCCTCTTCACCGCCCAGGTCGTCGACGATCTTGGCGGTGCGGGTGTCCTGCCAGACGATGGCGTTGTAGACGGGCTCACCGGTGGTCTTGTCCCACACCAGCGTGGTCTCGCGCTGGTTGGTGATGCCGACTGCGGCGATGTCGCTGTAGTTCAGCGACTTCTTGCTCAGCGCGTCAGCGACGACGGCGCGGATGTTGTCCCAGATCTCGACGGCGTTGTGCTCCACCCAGCCTGCGCGGGGGAAGATCTGTTCGTGTTCCTTCTGGCCAGTGGCGACGATCTGGCCGCCGTGGTCGAAGATGATGGCGCGGGAACTGGTGGTTCCCTGGTCGATTGCGAGTACATACTTCTCAGCCATTGAGACTCACTTCCTTGTGGTGGTTGGTGATGATCGTGCGCATGGGATCAGACGAGCAGGAACGTGCTGGCAACGCCGCCCAGCACACCTCCGATGAGGGGCCCGACGATCGGGACCCAGGAGTAGCCCCAGTCGGAGGTGCCCTTGCCCTTGATGGGGAGGAGGGAGTGCATGATGCGGGGACCGAGGTCACGCGTCGGGTTGATGGCGTAGCCGGTGGGACCACCGAGGCTGATGCCGATGCTGACGACGAGCAGGGCAACGCCGAGAGCACCCAGCCAGCCCAGGTTCACGGGGCCACCTTCAGCCTGCGTGTTTGCGTAGTACCCGGCCGCGAAGATGGTGAAGACCAGGACGAAGGTGCCGATGATCTCCGTCACCAGGTTCCAGCCGTAGCTGCGGATTTCAGGACCCGTGGAGAAGACGCCCAGCTTGAAGGCCTTGTTCTCCTCGGCATCGAAGTGCTGCTTGTAGGAGAGCCACATCAGACCGGCGCCGATCATGGCGCCCAGCAGCTGCCCAGCGAAGTAGACGAGCGTGGAAACAATCGAGATGGGAATTGCGCCCTCGATGAAGTCCGGTTCACCCATCATCGAGTTCCGCGCGATGATGCCGACCGTGACGGCCGGGTTGATGTGGGCGCCGGATGCGCCGGAGGCGAGGACACCGACGAAGACGGCGAGGCCCCAGCCCCAGTTGATGAGAAGCCAGCCGGTGCCCTGGCCCTTGGTGCCCTTGAGCAGGGTATTGGCGACGACACCGCCACCCAGCAGGAGCAGGAGCATCGATCCGACGGCTTCAGAGAGGAACACCTGCCCGAGGGTGATTTCAAGCACTTCCATTTTACGACCCCATTTCCTGACGACAGTGTCAGCTAGTGCGTGTGTGACGCGGAGGCTCCGGGTCCATTCCCGGCTGCCACGTGGCCGGTGGGAGCCCTCGTGGCAAGCGCCAGCACCCCCCGGTGGTCACATCATTTCGGTGACTGCACGTCCTCGCAAGGCGCATGCACGTTCGTGCACGGCCGGCATCGCACGACTGCAACTTGTGCGCCGGATATTAACCAGCCACTGGTCACGGTGCCCACCCAGCCCATGAAGATGACGGCATCAGACCTGGGTCCATGGTGAGCGCATCATTCAGCGGGTAGGCTCCCACTTTGTGGAAATTCCGGTGATCAGGGCAACAGGCCTGCGCAAGTCCTACGGCGACTTCGAGGCAGTGCGAGGCATCGACTTCGCCGTCGCGCCCGGAGAGTCGTTCGGCCTGCTCGGCCCCAACGGGGCGGGCAAGTCCACCACCATGCGCATGATCGGCGGCGTGTCCCACCGCAGCGGTGGCGACCTCACCATCCTCGGCATGGACCCCACCCACGAGGGTCCTCGCATCCGGGCCCACCTGGGGGTGGTCCCCCAACAGGACAACCTGGACACCGACCTCAGCGTCATCGACAACCTCATCACCTACGGCCGCTACTTCGGACTGCCCCGCACCTTCCTGAAGCAGAAGGCTGAACTGCTGCTGGAGTTCGCCCAGCTGAGCGAGAAGCGCAAAGCCAAGGTCGACGACCTCTCCGGCGGCATGAAACGACGTCTCACCATCGCCCGCTCGCTGGTGTCCGATCCCCGCATCCTGCTCCTCGATGAGCCCACCACCGGCCTGGATCCACAGGCCCGCCACGTGTTGTGGGACCGACTGTTCCGGCTCAAGGAGCAGGGCATCACCCTGGTGTTGACCACGCACCACATGGACGAGGCCGAGCAACTCTGCGACCGGCTCGTGGTGGTGGACCACGGCCGCATCGTGGCCGAGGGCACGCCGTCGGCGCTGGTGCGGGCCCACGCCGGGCGCGAGGTGCTGGAGTTGCGGTTCGGATCGCAGCGCAACGCCCCCCTGGTGTCCTCACTGGAGAGTGTGGGCGAGCGCATCGAAGTGCTGCCGGATCGCCTGCTGGTCTACGCCTCCAACGGGGAGGCGGCACTCGCCGAGGTTCTCGCCCGTGGTCTGGAACCGACGTCGTCGCTGGTGCGTCGCTGCTCGCTGGAGGACGTGTTTCTCCGGCTGACCGGACGGAGTCTCGTTGACTGAGCACCATGTGGTCGCACCCCCGGAAGGCGACGCCACCCAGCGATTGACGTCGCTGCGCGTCCCCATGACCCACGACGAGATGGCTGCCGCGGTGGCAAGCCGCGGTTCCGTCTTCACGCTCGAGATGTGGCTGGTCCAGGCGAAGTCCTACGCAGGCAGCATCCTGGGCGTGGGCGTCCTGTCGCCGTTGTTGTACCTGATGGCCATGGGTGTGGGCCTCGGCGTGGTGGTGGACAAGGCCTCCGGCGGTGGGCTCGGGGTCCCATACCTGCATTTCGTCGCACCGGCGCTCCTCCTGACGACGGCCATGCAGGCCGCCACCGAGGAGAACACCTTCACCATCATGGGCGGATTCAAGTGGCGGGAGACCTACTACGCGCCGCAGGTCACCCCCATCGAGCCAGAGCAGATCGCGGGGGGCCACGTCCTGGGCGTGACGTTGCGCTATCTCGTCACCTGCATCATCTATTGGGCCGTGCTGGCCGTGTTCGGCGCCATCCCCCACCTCCTGACGGGACTCCTGCTGATTCCCATCGGTGTCCTGTGCGCGTCGGCGGTGGGATTGCCCATCATGGCGTGGTCATCCACCATCACCCAGGACAAGGGTCAGTTCGCGCTGCTCGGCCGCTTCGTGATCATGCCCATGATGCTTTTCGCTGGCACCTACTTCCCATTGGAGACCCTCCCGATCTACCTGCGGCCGCTCGGGTGGGTCTCACCGCTGTGGCACGCCGTGGAACTCGGACGTGCCGTCACGATCGGTGCACCGACCACGGCCATGATGGTCGTGGTGCATCTGGGCTACATGTCCGCCCTGTGCGTCATCGGCTGGGTGCTGGCGCGTCGGCACTACCGCCGGAGGCTCGTCGGATGAGCGCCCCCACTGATGAGCGCGCCACACTGCCGGACGCGCAGGGCCTCCTCCGGCGACCCTTCCGCTCCAGCATGTACAGCGGCAATGCCCGGGCCGTGTTCGACCGCGGTATCCGCTCGCAGTGGCAGGGCAACCTGTGGGTGATGGTGTCCGGCTTCATCGAGCCAGTGTTGTTCCTGCTGGCCATGGGACTGGGGCTGGGTGCGCTGATCGGCACCATCACGGACGATGCCGGCCGGTTCGTGGAGTACCCGGTCTACATCGCCCCCGCCCTGCTGGCCACCTCCGCCATGAACGGTGCCGTGTACGACGCCACGTGGAACGTGTTCTTCAAGTTGAAGATCAGCAAGATCTACGGCGGCATGCTGAACACCACCATCGGGCCCATGGACGTGGCCCTGGGTGAGATCGCCGTCGCGCTCGTCAGGGGCGGTGTCTACGCCACCGGTTTCGTGGCGGTGATGGCGGTGCTGGGCCTGATCTCGTCATGGTGGGCTCTGCTGATGGTGCCCGCCTGCCTGTTGATCGCGTTCGGGTTCGCGGCCATCGGCATGGCCGCCACCAGTTTCCTGAAAACGTTTCAGCAGATGGACTGGTTGACGCTGCTGCTGATGCCGATGTTCCTGTTCTCCGCCACGTTCTACCCCTTGAGCGTGTATCCCGAAGCGGTGCAGTGGGTCATCATGGCGCTGCCCCTGTGGCACGGCGTCGAGTTGTTGCGAGCGCTCAACGGCGGCTGGGTGGACTGGGGCACGGCCGTACACGCCCTCTATTTCGTGGTGCTGGCGCTCGCCGGGACGTGGGCTGCCTCGGTCCGTCTGAAGGCGCTGTTCCTGCGCTGACAGCCCCGGATCCTGCGAGCGCAGGACGCACCGTCGCTTCAGAAAGCGTCGTACAGTTCCTCGGTGAAGGATGCGAGTTCGTCCACCGTGCTGTCCTCGGAAAGTGTGCCCACCCGCAATGTCTCATTGCTGCCGGCCATGACGCACACAATGCTCTTCCCTCCGCTCGCCGTCGTCGACCCGCACACGGCCCGACCCAGGTAGGCAGGATCCGCCATGTTGTCGACGTTGATGGCGTAGGACGTCGTGGAGAAGGTGATGGCGGCTGATATCACGCCGATGGTTTCGGGGTCGTCATAGTCGGCGATCACGGATTGGGGGTCTCGCATCTCTTTGACGAACGCGTGGGCGCCCACCGTTTTCGGGAACGCCGGGTCAGACAGGTCCTTGAGGGAGTCGAGATTGAGCGGGGGGAATGCTCCCCAGTCGTCCGTTGCCGGCTCGGACGAGTCCCCGGAGGCAGAGGGGACGGGTGGGGTGGGTTCATCTGATGGCTCCCCCACCATCAGTGTCAGCCACACGATCAGCGCAATGATCACCACCACCGCGACGGCGGCCACGACCCACCACAGGGGGTGGCTGGAGGTGTTCCGCGACGACGCGCTGGGCCCTGCCGCACGCGGGGGGGAGAACCCGTCCGGAGCCTGGCTCACAACTTCACGCCCTCGCCCTCGGGCCCAGTGTTGCCGTCGACGCGCAAGTCAGCGTTGCTTCCGTCCGACCTCACGCCCTCACCCGTGCGTGCCGGATTGTAGGCCGCACCATCGCTGCCGGTGGGCCACATACCCACCTTGAGGAGGTGGGGCATCTCGATCGTTCTGCGGTGTTCGCGGCGCAGGGAGTTGGACGAGCCGTCGGCCACACCGCCATCCTCTGCTTCCGCGATCTCACGCTCCAAGTCCTGCATCACGGATATTGCTGTGGACGTTCGCCGGTAGTAGGTGAGAAAACCGCTGCCCGTGGCGCCGTTGATGGCGCCCACGCCCTTGCGAATTGCCTTGGCCACCACGAAGAACACTGCACGGTTCAGTTGGGCTCCCGCGTAGCAGCTCTGCGCCGTGCTGGACATGATGCCCTCCAGTTCCGTCAAGGCCTTGGTCTGCACCCCCACAATGGTGTCGTAGTTGCCTCGAGCAGTACCATCCCAATTTGCCATCGGGGGAAACTTCCCGATGGCTTCAATGTTGCGCACCACACTGGTCCGATTGTCAGACCAGGCCTGGAAATCGTCTTCGAGCTTGCGCGGGACGTCCTTGTGTTGGCCAATGCGGATCTCGCATCGCGATTCCACATGGTTGAGCTGCGCGGTGGCCTGCGCCTTCAACGCGTCCACCTCGTTGCCGAAGCGTGTTCTTTCCGCCTCGTAGTGGAGAATATTGACGATTTTGCTCTTGATGTCAGTCCAGTACGAGTTGGCGTCCGCGTCGTCGGCGGCCTTCGCGGCATTCACGGCGGCTTTCAGCTGGTCGAGCTGATGCTTGACGTCCGAGTACTCGCACGTGCCCGCGGCCGCGACTTCCGCCTTGTTGAGGGTTGCCCTCCAGCCGTTCAGCATCTCCAAGATCTTGATCATGAGATTTTGTTGGCTGTCGCGACGGCATCCTGTTCGTTGGATTCATAGGCTCCAGCCGCATTGTCGAGCTTGCCATTCAGCGACTCGAACTCGGAGCTTGCACCTGAGGACCACTCCGAGGCCGCACCCGACAGTTCCGAGTGTGACGGCTCAACCTTTTTCACCAGCCCAAAATCGCTCTTCCGCTTGGATGCAGCAGCGAGCGCCTGCATCTCTGCAGCGAGGTCGCTCCACATCGTGCCGGTGTTCCTCAGCTCAGTGGGATCGTTCTTGTGGGTGTCACCGTCGCCGCCGCCGCCGGGTTCCTGCGGCTGCGTGGGTCCGACCGGCTCACGGGGCGTCACCGGCGGTCTTGATCGCACATCGTCGACGGGGTTGTGGGGTTGCGCCCATCCGTCGTTGCCACCACCGGGAAGGTCCGTCTGGCCGTTGTTGCCTCCGGGACGAATACCACCCTCCGGCGTGACATTGGCGCCTGTCCCCGGGGTGTTCACACTCGACGTGGGCAGCCCGCCCGGACCGTTGCCAGTGTTGCCCGTGGTGAAGGCTCCGCCCGGAATGGTTGAGCCGCTTCCGTAGCCAGGGGAGGGCGTACCCACGTGCGACGTGGCTCCGCCGACGACAGGTGCGGATCCGTTGCCGGAGAGCCCTCCTGATGACGGCATGTCCTCGTAGCCGTAGCCACCGGACCCACTTCCGTAGTCGCCCGAGCCCCCACCGACCCCGCCAGGGCCTCCACCGATCCCACCACCGAAGCCGCCAGTGCCTCCACCGACGCCGCTTCCGTAGCCACCCGAGCCTGCGCCGATGCCACCTCCACCGGAGCCCGAGGAACCGAATGGCAGGTCGGCGATCCCGTCGCCATTGACGTCGATGCCATCATCCACGTAACGGTCGGCGATGCCATCGCCGTTGACGTCGCCGGGGCCGGATCCGGCGGCCATCACGCCGCCACCACCCATCCCACCGACGCCCATGCCGCTGGGCATGCCACCACCTATTCCGCCGGCGCCCAGACCGCCAGCACCCATGCCTCCCGCACCAGCTGCACCGAGACCGCCAGCGGGCATGCCGCCAGCCGTCAGTCCGCCCGCGCTTCCCATGGCACCAGGGGCCATCCCCCGGGCGACGCCCGCTGCGCCCATGGCCTGGGCACCGCCCATCCCGGACGGATCTCCGATGGCGCCACCACCAGCACCGCCGGCTGGTCCCGCACCTGCGGCACCGCCGCCGCGGCCGCCCATCATCATCGGTGGCATCATCCCGGAACCAGCTCCACCGGCGCCCTTGCCGCCCTTGCTGTTCGGGTTGATGGAGGCTTCGCCGAGCTCATCGTCGGTGAGGAGGTCGTCGGAATCCGCCGTCACACCCTGGGCGCCGCTGAGCGAAGCACGCCGCTCAATTTCCGCCCATGGATCGTTTGAGTTGCTCATGATTGCTCCTTCGGATTCAGCATTGCCTTGAAAGCGGCCAGCAGAACTTCGTGTTCTGCTTCGACCTCGTCAATTTCACTGCGGTCGTCTTCAGCGGGGATGAAGCGTGCGTACGCATTCTCCGCCGCACGCACGACATGCGTGCAGATGTCGCCCGCCTGGGCGGTGTCCAGCCATTTCGTGTCGAACGTCACCGCGTTGGCGATGCCGTCGTCGGTCAACGACACGGTGACACCCTTCGACTTGCCGGTGGTGGCGGGCCGTGGAAGCGGCACCTTTTCCTCGCGTCGTTCAAGAGCCTCGTCCCAGCGTCGCTCCACGTCGTCGAAGGCGTGCTGGAACGCGGCGAAGGAGCGCTGGCTGAAGGGGGGCAGCCCGCTGAAGTCCGCGTCGTCGTACGTGCGGACCTCTGGCGGCTCGACGCTTGCCACGTGGAGGTTGGCGTTCATCAGTGCCTGCATGAAGCAGTCGTCCAGAGTGCGCCGTTGCAGCCGGGAATGCCACCGCGGTGAAACGCGGACCTTGGTGATTCGGTTCTCCTCCACCCAGACGCGGACGATTCCCTGGCTGTCACTGGCCGACCCGTCACCCATGACCGACCAGTCGGCCGGGGTGTCGTCGCCACCTTGTTCCTCGTGCATATCCTCGACGTCGTCGGTGTCGCTGTCGTGGCGTTCATCGATGTCCGGCCCGGGTGCCAATGGATCAATGTCCCCGATGTCCTCAGCGTCCACGACCCACACCTCCTCATCCCACGAAAATGACCCCATGGCGCCCAGTATGGCAAACCGTGGGCTCAAACCTTCTGCCGCTCGCTGAGTGCCCCAACGACAGAGACACCACCGGTGCAGGACCGGTGGTGTCTTCGTTGGCGTTCACTGACGAAGCCCGCCCGCTGCTCCCACCTGTAGTCAATTCGACGGTCAGTGGGCGCAAGGAGCCGGGATTCACAGAAGAACGTTGAGTTCCTGATCAGCCAGGTCGAGTACTGCCTGACGGGCGTCAGTTGCCGTTCTCGCTCCTACTGCGGCGGATGCCATCTGCTGGCACAGTTCCAGTGTGTGCATTCCCAACGAGGCGCGCACAGCAGGCACCTTGCCCGGGGCCATCGACAGGCTGGACACGCCCAGACCCACGAGGACCAGCGCCAGCAACGGGTCTCCACCCGCTTCGCCGCAGACACCCACTTTCTTGTCATTGGTCTGGCCGCCAGCGCAGCTGTGCTGGATCAGTTGCAGAACAGCGGGTTGCCACGGATCCAGGAGGTTGGCGAGCTCACCCTCCATACGGTCCGCAGCCATCGTGTACTGGCTGAGATCATTCGTGCCGATGGACGCGAAGTCGACGATGGCCAGAAGATCTTGTGACCTCAGTGCCGCGGCCGGAACCTCGATCATGATCCCCACGCTCGGCAACCCGGCCGCGCGTGCCGACTCAGCGAACTGCTCCGCCTCCTCGCACGTGGCAATCATTGGAGCCATGACTCGCAGGTCGGCGTCGGTTTCCCGATGCGCCGCACCCAACGCTGCGAGCTGGTCCTCCAGCAACTGTGGGATCGCGAATCCCAGACGGATTCCTCTGCGTCCCAGCGCAGGGTTTTCTTCCTCCCCGAGGTTGGCGAAACTGAGGGGCTTGTCCGCCCCCGCATCAAGAGTGCGGATGACCACCCGCCTGTCACCGAAGGAACGCAGCACCTCGGTGTAGATCGCCGTCTGCTCAGCGACCGTAGGTGCGCTCGACTGCCCGAGGAAAAGGAACTCGGTGCGGAAGAGACCGGATCCTTCGACGTCCTGTGCGGCGGCAGCTTTCGCGTCATCGAGGGTGCCAATGTTGGCCAGGAGGGCAACAGCGTGTCCATCCTTGGTGGCTCCACTTCCGTGGCTGTCCTTCAGTGCCGCGGCCCGGCGTTCAGCCCGCTCCAGCAACTCATCCTGCTCCACCTGCGAGGGGGAGATGATGACTTCCCCGGTGCTCCCATTGACGGCCACGACGGTGCCGTTGGGCAGCTCCAGCGCACCTGAGGTCTTCACCACGGCCGGGATACCCAGCTGTGCGGCAAGGATCGCCGTGTGGGAGGTGGGCCCTCCCGCAGCCGTGATGATCCCGAGGACGAGCTTCTTGTCCATTGCCGCCGTCTCGGCCGGTGCCAGATCGTGGGCAACAATGACCGCTGGGCTCGTCAGCTTGGGTACCCCAGGCTCCTCCCGGCCCAACAGGCGGCTGATGGTGCGATCCCGCACATCATGGAGATCGGTCACCCGCTCCGCCATGTAGCCCCCCAAATTCGCAAACATCGTGGCGAACTCTTCGACGGCATCGTGGACGGCCCGGGTCACGCCCGTCCCCGAGGTGAGTCTGGTGTCGATGGCTCCCGTCAATCCTGGGTCACGAGCCATCATGGCGGTGGCTTCCAGGACCGCGCGCGCGTGCTCGGGCACCGTGGCCATGCGCGCTTCCAGCCCTGACGCCACCTGCTCCAACGCCTTGTGCACCTTCTCGATGGCCGACGCCGAGTCGGTCGTCGCCGGCTCGTCAGGGCTGAAGGGCGCCGCTGGGGGCACCTGCACAACGTTGCCGATGGCCATACCCGCAGAAACGCCAATGCCGTGCAGAACTGCATGCGCCTGGGTCATGCTCACTCCTTGTCGAGGTCGCGGCTCAACAGCTCGACCAACGTGTCGAGTGCGGCTTCGTCGCCCTCACCGGTGGCCTCGAGGGTGACGGCGTCCTCGTGCTTGGCCCCCAGTGCCATGACGCCCAGGATGCTGCGGGCATCCACTGGTGCGCCCCCCTCCTTGGCGATGGTGACGGCCAGTCCCGTGGCGGACGCGGCTTGCACGAACAGCGCTGCAGGACGGGCGTGGAGTCCGACGCTCGATGCGATCTTGACGGTACGAGTAGCCATGATTAACTCTTTTCTCTTCTGGGTGAGGCGGTGTGCCTCAATGGACGGGCAGACGTGCAATGGAGGTGGGCCGGTATTCCGGCCCACCCGTGCGGGTCACTTGTTGAACGCGAGCAGGGCATCCAGTGCCGCAACCTGGGTGGTGGCTGCATCCACCATGGAGACCTGATCAGCCTGGGCATCCATCACGACGACGGGAACGATCGGGTTGCGGCCCGTGGCCTCGATCGCGGGAACGTCGAACGTGATCATCACATCCCCCACCTTCACCTGGCTGCCCTCCTCCACGTGGGTCGTGAAACCCTCGCCCTTCAACTGGACGGTGTCGAGGCCGAGGTGTACGAGGACACCAACGCCGTCCTCGCTGAGGATGGCGTAGGCATGGGGCCAGAGCTTGGCGAGCTGGCCACTGATGGGTGCCACGGCGTCGATGGACTCGCGCGGCGGGTCGATGGCAACGCCATGTCCCACCAGTCCCCCGGCGAACGTGGGGTCCGGAACCTCTGCCAGCGGCACCACGCGGCCACGCATCGGAGCGAGGATCTGCGTGGTGGTACTGGATGCCGCTGCCACTGCGGCTGGTTCCTCCTGCTGGGCCGGGGCTGCTTCGACTGCGACGGGAGCAGCCACCTTGTCGGGAGCAGCCGAGCCCAGAGCAGCATTGATGTCGCTCTTCAGTGCGTCGGAGTTCGTGCCGAAAATGGCCTGCACGTTGTTGCCCATTTCAATGACGCCAGCGGCGCCGAGAGCCTTGAGCGCCGACTGGTCCACATTGTCTTTGTCGGCCACTTCGATCCGCAGACGGGTGATGCAGGCATCCACGTTGAGCAGATTCTCCCGGCCGCCAAAGGCCTTGATGATCTGCTCGGCTCGCTCCCGCTTGCCCGGGGCCGACCCGCCTGCCGCACCAACGTTTCCGACCGTGGCATCACTGAGTTGTGCCGCCTGGGAAGCTTCGAACTCATCGTCCGGCTCGCGCCCGGGGGTTCGCATGTTCCAGCGCGTGATGGCGAACCGGAACATGAAGTAGTAGAGAACCGCGAAGCCCAGACCCACTCCGACGAGTAGTAGGACGTTGTTCGCCGCCGGAGCCGTGCCGTACAGCAGCAGGTCGATCAGTCCCGCCGAGAACGAGAACCCGAGGTGGATGTCGAGCGTGTACGCAAGCGCCAGGGACAACCCTGTGAGAACCGCGTGGATCACGTACAGCGGGAACGCCACGAACATGAACGAGAACTCCAGCGGCTCCGTCACGCCCGTGATCAAGGCGGTCAGACCGGCGGCACCCAGGATGCCGATGGCCACCTTGCGCTGACTGGGCTTGGCCACGTGGATCATGGCCAGGGTGGCAGCAGGCAACCCGAACATCAGGATGGGGTAGAAGCCTGCGGTGAGCAGTCCGGCGCTCGGGTCACCGGCCGCGAAGCGGGTGAGCTCGCCAGTGACGACATTGCTGCCGGTGTTGAAGTCGCCGTAGACGAACCAGATGTAGGTGTTCACAATGTGGTGCAGTCCCAGCGGGATGAGCATCCGGTTGACGACGCCGTAGACAAAGGCGCCCACTGCTCCCGAGCCACCGATGAAGGCGCCGACCGACGTCAGACCGGAGTTGAACAGCGGGTAGAAGTAACTCAGCGCAATGCCCAGGAACAGCGCCGCGAGCGACACCACGATCGGGACGAAGCGTCGGCCACCGAAGAATCCGAGGTAGTCCGGTAGCTGGATGGTGTGGTATTTGTCGAACAGGAATGCAGTGATCAGACCGATCAGAATTCCCGCGAGGACGCTGTAGTCGATCATCGCCTGATTACCCGCAGCGTCTGTGACGCCGTCCAGCACGAGGGGCGACATCGACGTGAAGACCGACTTGATGACCAGGTAGCCGGCCACGGCGGCCAGCGCCGTGGAGCCGTCCGCCTTCTTCGCAAAACCGATGGCGACGCCGACGGCAAACAGCAGCGGCAGGTTGTCGAAGAGCGCGCCACCTGCCGCGCTCATGGAGTCGAAGAAGGGACCGATGACGGGGGCGTCGATCTGCCCCAGCAGGTCCTCCTGGCCAAGCCGCAGCAGGATGCCGGCGGCGGGCAGCAGAGCAATGGGCAGCATCAGGCTCTTGCCCAGTCGCTGCAATTGGGCGAACCCAGGTATCCGCAGTCCAGATTTGCGGGGCCGGTCCACAGTTGTTTTGGTGGTCATGGGTCCTCCTGCCGGCCGCGCGCACACCGGACGTAAGGCAGTTGGGGGGAGAGCTCCGCGCTGCGGCCAATCTTGGCACACAAGGCATCCACAGTTTCGTCAGGTTTCGAAATGTCTTGGGGAGCGTCAGGAGCGCGGTCTCTCCGCGGCACGCCTCACACGTTACTGGCCACCCGGCTGCGGAACTGCGCGGCGGAGAGCTTTCGTCGGCTGGCGATGGCGAGCACCGAGAGGATCAGCGCCACCGTCGCCACCAGGAGCATGCCACCCAGCAGACCCACGAGTCCCGAGCCGTCGGAGATCCAGGTACGCACCAGCAGCAACCCGTTGTGCACAGGCGAGAGGCCGGCGACGGCGTCGAACACACCGGGGGTGGCCGACGTCAGCCCGAGCGCAACGCTCAGTGCCAGCAGGAGCACGGCGATCCCGCGTCCAACGTTGCCGAGCCACGCCGTCAACGCGTGGTTGACCAGTACGAACAGGACGCCGAGAGCGGCCAGCAGGCCCATGAGGCCCAGCACCCGTCCCAGCGAAAGCTCCAGCGTCGTCCCGCCCATGAATCCGAACACGAGACCCAGTGCGGCGGTCAGCGCCATCGGTGCCCCCACCGTCCGTCCCCACAACGTCAGGTTGGAGGAGCTGGACGTCAACACATCGGAGGGAACGGGACGGGCCACGACGAACGTGGCGAGCGCTGCGAGCCACAACACGGTCACCAGTACCAGTGCTACCAGGGCGGCGCGGCCGGAGTCGATGAGGTCGTTGGACTGCGCGACGGGGCTGGTCACCACCGTGGAGAGTTTTTCACGCGCCTCCGGGCTGTAGGTGGGCACCTCTTCTGCGCCCTTGGCCAGCTCCGTCGCGAAGGTGGTGGTGCCCTCGGCGAGCTGTTCGGCTCCGGTGTCCAGCGAGACGATGCCGTCGGAGAGCTGGCGCATGCCGGTGGCGGCGGAGTCGACGCCTGCCGTGTACTGCGAGACGCCACTGACGAAGGAGGAGGTGCCGTCAGCCAGCCCAGCTGCGCCTCCACTCAGCTGTCGGGCACCGTCGGCCAGTTGCCGAACGCCGCCGGGCAGCGCGGATACCTGGGTGTTGAGCTCATTGATGCCGCCCAGCAACTGGGTGGCGCCGCCGCCCAGCGTGTCGGCATTGTCCACCAGCGGCTTGGACTGGGTGATCAGGGTTCCTGCACCGTCCGAAACCTGCTGGAGTCCGCTCTTCAGCTGCCCGATCTGCTCCTTGGTCCCGGCTTCGATCTGCCCGGGGAGCACCTTGATGCCGTCGGCCAGCGAAGTGGCACCCTTGGCGAAGCTGCCGGTCGTCCCCGCGAGCGTCGCAGCCCCTTCCTTCAGGGAAATCTTGGACTTGGGGTCGGGGGTGTTGAGCGCCGCGGAGCCCGTGCCCGTACCGGCCTGGAAGCCTGCCTTGAAGCCAACATCCAGTGCCAGCTGCACACAAGCATCGGCGTCGAGTGCGGGAGGGCACACGAAATTGGCCTTGAGCTGCGCGAGTCCGTCCAGGACCGGCCCGGGTGGGTCGACCTTGCCGGAGGCGAACGCCTTCAGCTGCGTGTCCACGGCGTTGATGCCGCCGCTGATGCCCTGGGTGGCGCCGTCGATCTGCTTCGCGCCGTTGGCGAGGTCGCGCGACCCCTTGACCAGGGGGTCGAACTGCGAGGTGTCGGTGTCGGCGTCGAGTCCGGCGATGACCTGGTCGATGCCGCCCTTGAGCTGCGAGACTCCCCCGATGACCTCCTTCGTGCCTGCCGTGTACCCGGGTATTGCGCCGAGCAGCGGCTTGGCTCCGGTGGCCAACTGGTCGACGCCGTCGGCCAGCTTGGGTGCTTGGCCAGCGAACTCGGTGACGCCTGCGCTCAGCTGCGAAGCACCATCAGCGAGGCCTGATGCGCCCTGTGCCAGTTGCGAGGCTCCGTCAGAGAGTTGCTCGCCGCCATCCACGAGCGCGGCGGAGTTCTTCGACAGAACCCCCAGCCCGTCGGCCAGCTGCACCGCACCCTTGGACAGTTCCCCGGTGCCGTCCGCCAGCTTGGTGGCGCCGCCGGAGAGTTGCGTGGCGCCGTCGACGATGGTGGAGAACTGGTCGGCCACCTGGTTGAACCCGATGTAGATGTTGTCCAGGTAGCTGGAGGTGAGCTGGGAATTGATGGTGTCGGCGGCGAGCCGTGCGATCTCCTGGGCCAAAGCAGCATCGGTCACGGGCGCGTTGTCGGAGACCTGGACCGAGACGGTGGCCTGGCGGGCCACGTCGGCGTCATTGGCACTGAAGGACGTGGCCGAGGCCGAGAACTCCGGCGGGATGGTGACGACTGCCGCGTACTTGCCGCTGGTCAGCCCGTCCTTCGCGCTCTTGGCATCGGCCAGTGTCCAGCCGATGTTGTCCCCTTCGCGCTCCAGGATGGCACCTGCCAGTTGCCTGCCGAGCGGGACGGTCTGGCCGTCCAGTTCGACGGCCTCGTCGAGGTTCACGACGGCCGCGCTGACGCGGTCGTCATTGTTGTTGCCGCCGAGCGTGATGAGCGCGGCCACCGCAAGCAGCGGCACCAGGATCAGCGCCACCAGGGCGGGCCAGCTGACGCGATGGCCGGCGTGTGTGCTTTCGGGCCTCATGCCTTGCTCCCCTGCAGGGTGATTTCGGCGACTGTCATGACGCCGTCGGGATGGAAGTCTTCAAGGTGTGCGGCGTTGGCGGCGCACAGGAACAGGGCGGATGCGCCCTGGCCTCGTGTCTGTTTCACGAGTTGCGCGAGGGCGGCCCGTTCGGCTTCTGAACCCACCACGTCCACCGAGTCGACGAAGGCCACGCGGCCCGTTCGTGTCCTGATGGTGGACAGCGTGTGCGCCACGTCGCGGACCAGCGCGAGGTCCACGTAGACGGCGCGACGGCGCACGAGTGCGGCCGACTGCGGAAGCAACTCCCCCGCCACACGGGCGCGCCCGGAGGTGGTCTCGAGGCGACCGGAGAGCGCCATGGCGGCCCCCGTGCGGGCACCGAGCGGCCCGACGATTCCCACCACGGCACCGCCGGGGACGGACAATTCAATGGGGTTGACGATGCCTTCGACGGCCAGGGCGTCGGCGTGCACGAGATCGTCGGTGCCCGGCCAGTTCTCCATTTCGAGCTTCTTGGTCAGCACCTCGCCCTCGACGTCGAACACGGGCAACAGCTTGTCCAGCCAGTCCGGGAGCCACCAGGCCTTGTCGCCGAGGAGCGCCATCACGGCCGGGACCAATGTCATGCGTACCAGGAAGGCGTCCACCGCCACACCGACGGCCAGCGCGAACGCGATCTGTTTGATGGGGCCCATGCCTTCGGGGACGAAGAACGCGAAGACGGAGAACATGATGACGGCGGCTGCCACCACGACTGGGCCTGAGGCCACGAACCCGTCGCGGATGGCGTCCATGGCGCTCTTGCCGTGCACGTACTCCTCACGCATGCGGCTGACGAGGAACACCTCGTAGTCCATGGCCAGGCCGAACAGGATGCCCATGACCAGGATGGGCATGAAGCTGATGACCGGCATCGGCCTCTCGAGGTTGATGAGCCCCTTGAGGAAGCCCTCATTGAAGACCAGCGCTGTGGCACCAAACGCCGCGCCGACGCTGAACAGGTACCCGACGGTGGCCTTGATGGGCACCGCCACCGAACGAAACACTGCGGCCAGCAGGACCAGCGACAGTCCCACGACGAGCAACCCGAAGGGCAGCAGGGCGGAGGCGAGCTTGTCGCTGACGTCGATCTGCACGGCCGTGAAGCCGGTGACCGAGGTGTTGACGCCGTAGCGCAGCTCCCATTCGTCGGTCTTCTCGCGGAGACGCTCGACGAGTTCCGCCGTGGCCGGGTCGTCGGGGCCGGTGGTGGGGACGATCTGGATGAGACCGGTATCGGCGTTCTGGTTGGGGGTGGCGAGCGGGACGGAGGCGACGCCGTCGATCTGCTCGATGTCGCTCTTCAGCGACGCCATCAGCCCCAGTGGGTCCATGGAGCCGATGATGTCGGCGGTGACGATGAGGGGCCCGTTGAAGCCCGGGCCGAAGTTCTCCTCGATGAGGTCGTAGGCGATGCGGTCCTGCGCCGTTGCCTCGTGCTGGCCCGAGTTGGGCAGCGCGAGCTGGAGGCCCAGGGTGGGGATGCTCAGCGCACCGAGCCCCAGGACAACCACGAGGATGGTGGCGATGGGGTGCTTGGTGGTGACACCCACCCACCAGGCGAACGGTCCGCCGCGCTTGGCAGGGGTCTTCGTCGCGGGAACGTCGTCGATCTCGTCGGTTCCCTCGGCATCGGCGGCGGCCTTCCGGCGCTTCCGCGGCTTGGGACGCAGCCGTTCGCCGACCAGACCCATGAAGGCAGGGAGCAGCGTGAGCGCGATCACGACTGCGAACGCGACGGTGAGGGCAGCGAAGACGCCCATGACCGTCAGGAACGGGATGCCCGCCACGCCGAGGCCCAGCAGCGCGATGAAGACGGTGAGGCCAGCGAAGATGACGGCGGAGCCCGCGGTGCCGACGGCGCGGCCGGTGGATTCCTCCACCTCCATGCCGTCGCGGAGCTGATCGCGGTGCCGGGACAGGATGAAGAGCGCGTAGTCGATGCCCACCGCGAGGCCGAGCATGACGGCCAGCAGTGGTGTGACGGAGTTGATGGCGGACACGCTGGTGAGGATGAGCAGGATGGCCATGGCCATGGCCACGCCGATGATCGCCGTCAGGATCGGCAGCCCCGCGGCCACCAGTGATCCGAGCACGACGAGCAGCACCACGAGTGCGATGCCGAGCCCTGCCGCCTCGACGATGCTGAGTGCGGGGAGTTCCACGTTGTAGGCAGCACCGCCCATGCTGACGCTGGTTCCGGCAGGAAGATCCTTCTCCATGCGGTCCGCAGCATCGGTGATCTCCTGCAGCTGATCCGTGCTGGGGTTGCCGTCGATGTCCAGGGTGAGCTGGATGATGGCGGCGGTGTTCGTATCCGAGATGAGTCCGTCGACCAGCTCATTCCACGGTGAGGTGGCGGATTCGACGGTGGGAAGGTCCTCGAACTCGCCAAGGTTCTCCTCCACCACTGTTTTGAGGTCGTTGACGTCGGTTCCTTCAGGCGCCACGACGATGGCGCTGGCGCTCAGCGCGGCACCCTCGGGGAACGTCATGCGCAGATTGTCCAGCGCCTCCTGTGAGGAGGAGCCGGGGATGCGGAACTCGTCGTCGAAGTCACCCATGACCAGCACACCGGTGGTGCCCAGCAGTGCGAGCATCGCCACCCACAGCCCGATGACCTTCCAACTGTTCCGGAAGCACCAGCGACCAAGTGAGTACAACCGTGCGGACATCAGACCTCAATCTTTTCAATACAGCAATGAATCCCAAAAGAGCATACAGTTCTGTATCGGTGGTTTCCAAACATGCGCAGGCCCCCGATACGTTTGTGTATCGAACATGATCTATGGTCTCTGTGGGCATGCACGAGGAAGGCAGGCAATGACCGAGAGCACACCGCGCCGCGAGGCGACCAAGCACCGGCTCGTCGAGGCAGCCATCGACGAGTTCGCCGTCCGTGGTCTCGACGCCACCAGCGTGGAGCAGCTGTGTGAGGCTGCCGGATTCTCGCGAGGCGCCTTCTACTCCAACTTCACCACCAAGGACGACCTGTGCGTCGCCATCATGGAGGGCCACCGGGACCAGGTGCTCGACGGCCTCTCCCAGGTCTTCGACCAACTCCCCCAGGGCGCCGACGTCGAGTGGGTCACCGGCGAGGCGCTGGGCGAGTTCTTCAGGATCGTCGCTCCCACCGCGCACTTCCAGCGCACCTTCATCGAGATCCGCCTGCGCTCCACCCGCAACCCGGAGCTGGCGCAGCGACTGCAGAAGCTCAACGCCGAGATCCGCCCTGGCATGGACCGCTTCATCGACCACCTCGCCGCCCAGTTGGGAATAGAGTTCCGCCTCACCACGAGGCAACTCGTGGATGTGCTCGAATCGCTCTTCTTCTACGACATGAACAGCACCCGGACCGACGTGCGTGATTTGATCGGACCAGTAGCACTCGCCTTGTCACAGCCGAAGGAAGTCCCCCATGCCTGAAATTCACCAGCTCGTCACCGCCGGAAACTTCGACCTCCAGGGCCCCCCGGAGCACGAGAACAACGTCTGGCTGATCGGGGACGAGGACGAAGTGCTGGTCATCGATCCCGCCCACGACCCGCAGGCCGTGGCCGATGCCGTCGCCGGGCGCCGCGTCGTCGCCGTCGTCCTGACCCATGGACACTGGGACCACGTGCGCGCCGTCCGCGAGTTCGCGGCGCTCGTCGGTGACCCCGCCGTCTACCTGTCGCCCGAGGACCGGTTCCTCTGGGTGGACAGCCACGGCGACGCCCCTTTTGAGCCGTTGCTGGAGGGCAAGGTGTTCACCGTCGCAGGCACAACGCTGGAGGTGACGGGCACTCCCGGCCACACCCCCGGCTCCATGAGCCTGTACTGCAGCGACCTGCACGCAGTGTTCACCGGCGACACGCTGTTCCAGGGCGGTCCGGGCGCCACGCGCTGGGACTACTCAAGCTTCGAGCGGATCATCGCGTCCATCCAGAGCCAGTTGTTCACGCTGCCCGACGACACGGTCGTCCACACTGGTCACGGCCCCTCCACCTCCATCGGCGAGGAGTCCCCGCACCTGCAGGAATGGGTTGACCGCGGCTGGTGATCGCCTCGTCCTAGGATGAGCCCATGAGCGACAGGGAAGAGCGGGCAGCCGATGCACGCCGACGTGTGGAGCTGGGCGAGCAGGCCGCCCGCCGTGAGGCGACGGCCGCGCAGATCCTGATCGACGAGTTCGTCAAGACTGCGCTGGCTCAGGGCATGGAGCCGGTTCCCCTGAAAGCCACCACGCTGGACGGCCACGTCGTCAAGACGGACAAGACCGGATGGTACCTGCGGCAGAACAAGTCCATCGCCATCGACGTCGACGGCGGCTACCACTTCCTCATCGTCCCCGGAGGCTGGAAGGAACGGTTCCGCGGTGTGCAGTTGCCGGGCACCCAGCCGTCACTGACGGTGGGCAAGGGCGGACGCGACGGCGAGACCGGGACCCTGAAGGAATTCATCAGCTGGGTCCTGGCAGGACAGGTGCCACAGAGCTAGCAGGACCTTCTCCACAGAGTTGTCCACGATGTGGATAACTCCAAGTGCAAAACTGGCTCGTTCTCCACAAATGATTCCAGTGCAGCGCGCCCCCGCGGCTAGCTGGATGCGGGTGTCTGGGCGTGGCACCGGATGGTTTCCAGCGCTGCGACTTGCCGGTTGACGTCCTGCTCGCCCAAACCATGGGCGGCAGCCACGTCTGGCATCGTCCCGATCACCTGCGCGACTTCGTCGATGTGCGCGCGGACCCCGGAGAGGTTGATTCCGCAGTGTGTGCCGAGGGTGACGAGTGCGCTCGCCAGACCGATGTGCGTGTGGATGCCCGACAGGGGGGTGTGGCGTGGGTCCCCGGCCGCCTGCTCGGGGTTGACATCGAACATCGGGGACAGGTGCCAGGATCCGCCTCTGCGGACGAGGCCCATGTTACGGAGGTGGTCGTCGGTGTTGTTGATCATCACCGAGAATGTGGTGCGTCGGAAGAATGCGTGCAGGTCAACGTCTGTGCGGGCTCGGAGGAACCGTGCGATGTGGTTGTAGTCGGCACGGGGCTTATTGCCGTCATCGGGATTGTTCATCATCGTCCGGAACGACATGTAGGGGATCCGGTCTCCGCTGTCGTCCCTGTCGAAACGGGCCAGGAGTAGCGCGTCGCGTATCCCGATCCTGACCAGGCGATTCCTGGGCACGTCGATTCCGGCGGCGGCTGCGAGGTCGAGCGCCGTCTTCTCCCACGCTTCGACGTTGCGGGAATCGGTGCGCATGGGGAACTTCGCAAGCCACAGGCGTCCGTCGGGTTCCACCACTGAAGCCTTCGGGCGTGCCCCACCGAGCGCGGTCGATCCTGCTTGGACGAGTTCTGAGATGGCCCCCATCTGGTCGGCACTGTCTGCCTCAACCTGGTCGGCAGCGTGGAGCAGTTCTGCGAGTGGGAGTCGGGCAGGTGGGCCGCTACAGGTGAGCCACTCGTCGCCACCCACGTGTTTGAAGCGCAATGCGCCTTGGCGCGCGAGGTCGGATGCGCCAGTGATGTAGTCCAGGTCATCGAAAGGTCCCTGCTGGGCGGCGTGCGCTTCTCGTTGGAGAAGGAGCTTGCCCCACCGGTCTGGTCCGGTGTCCTCAAGAAACATGGGCACGCCGCGAGTCTGGATCGGTTCGTCGTCGAGACGGGATGCGTTGTTCAGCGGGAAACCGTCTCTGCCGTAGAGGAACTCCGGTTCGTAGGTGAAGTGTGACGTGGCAAGCCCTCCACGTCCATACACGGTCAGTTCTCCCACTTGCACGGTTCGCCCTGCCGTGTGCAGGTGCACTTCGACTCGACGAGCGCGTTCCGCGGTCACAGCTGCCCCGATCGTTTGCGCACCCTCTGGACCGTCGTGCGGTGGGCGAGCTCACGGCCGTACCGGTCCTGGTACGGGTCGAGGGCTCGTGTGAGGTTGTCGGTGAGTTCGAGGACTGAGAGGACTCGCATGAGGGCTCCGATGCCGACGCCCTCTTGACCTTTTTCAAGCCGGGCGACCACCGGGGTCGACACGCCTGCACGTTTGGCGAGTTGTGCCATGGTGAGCTGCTGCAGTTTCCGCCATGCGGACAGGTACCCGCCGATCTGCTCGAGGGTCATCTCCACGAGCGGGTCAGGTATCTGATAGCGCTCCATGTTCTATAGTTTACTGCACCTACAGGTGCCACTAGTAGCCTTAAGTCATCTCTCAAGTAGAGTTAAGGCAGCTGAGTGTCAATAGGACCGTGCTCAGAATCTCGACCACGACGTTTCCAAGCGCCAAGAAAGCCCTGACGCTTCACACGTGGCTGGCCATGTTTGAGTAGTCCCCAGCTAACTCACTTGTCCACAGATCGTCACGAACCTCTGCTTGCTGGACCATTCGCGACATACATTGCGTGGTCTAGGAGGTGAGGAATGCTCCTCGATCACCAGCCGACGAAGGCTGACATCACGCCACCACCGGCGCCACGGCCCGACGCCGTACAGCTCCGCGCTCGCAGAAGCCCCCGCCTGATTGCCGTCGGAGTACTGGCTGTCGTGCTCGGTGCGTTGGGCGCGGCTGCCCTCTACTCGATGAATACCGACCACGTGAGCGTCGTCGTCATGGCCAACGACGTGGTCCGCGGCGACGAGATCAAGGCCGCCGACCTCACGGTGGTGAGCGTGCCCTCGGGGTTGCAGGTCCAGATGAGCGGTGTGGATGAACTGGACCGGATGGTCGGCCAGACTGCGCGCAGCGACCTTCCGGCCGGTTCCTTTCCTCTGACACGGCACCTGGGGCAGGAACCCATCCCAGCGGGCCACTTCCTGGTGGGGATGAAACTCAGCCCGGGCCGACTTCCCTCGGCAGAACTCCCACCGGGTACCCGTGTCCAGCTCGTCAGCCTGGCCGAGGGCGATGACACTGTGGTCGACGCCGTCGTGGCGTCCGCTCCGGCGCTCGCCGACGACGGATCCGGACTTTTGCTGGACGTGACGGTGCCGCTCGATTCGGCTGCCACCGTCGCGACGCTCGCCGCCACGGATCAACTGGTACTCATCGCCGCGGGTGATGGGTGATGGCCACCATCGTCTTCACCAGCGCGTCGGGCTCACCCGGCGTGACCACCACAGCCGTGGGCTTGGTGCTCACGTGGTCCAGGGATGTCCTGCTGGCCGACTGTGATCGCGACCCGTCGCAGGCCGTGCAGGCCGGGTACCTGCGCGGCATGGATCACGGTGGCCGCGGTTTGGCAGCCCTGGCGAGGCTGCATCGGGAGAACCGGGCGCTCGCGCCGGACCTGTGGCGACACACGGTCCCCCTGGCACTCGGTGATGAGCAGCGGCGTTTCCTGCCCGGTTTTTCGCAGCCCGCCACCGTACGCCTGTTCGACAGCGTGTGGCCGGAGCTCGCCGACGCCTTCGCGGCGCTCGATGAGCAGGGTGTCGACGTCATCGTCGACGCTGGAAGGGTTGGGCGCGACGGTCTTCCCCTGCCGCTGCTGGCGCAGGCCGACGCGGTGTGCTTCGTGACACGGACAGGCCTCCGTCCCCTGGCAGCGGCCCGCCTGTACCTTCCGCTGGTCGCTGAGCAGTTGGCGCACTTCCCCGTACCGAAAGCTCTGGGGCTCGTGCTCGTGGATCCCAACAACCCCTATTCGGGCAACGAGATCGCAGCCCAGTTCGGCGTCGCCTGCTGGGCAGAACTGGAATACAACACCAGACTGGCCATGGTGCTCTCCGACGGTGCCGCAGAACCAAGACGGTTCACCGAGAGCTCTCTCATGAACCAGTACCGGGCCATGGGGCTCCGGCTGCGCGAACGCATTCGCAACGCCGCGGAACTTGAACGCGCGATGACGGCCAGAACGGGCGCCCATGTCTAGCCCTGCGTCCCAGCTCCCCAGCCTGGGTGGAGCCTTCTCGACTCTTGCCGCATCCGACTGGCATCCACCCGCAACGCCACGTCGCAACGGTGATGAGTTCGTCCCCTCCTCGACGGTGACGGACGTGGATTGGCAGCTCGTGGTCTCGCTACGACGCACAGCCGCCGAGCAGATCGGACTTGCCAGCGATCGGTGGCGCGATGAGCGCAACGCGCCGATGCCCCCGGAGGACCGCCGCGTGCAGGGTCGCTCCATCATTCGCTCCGTGGTGCACACCCACGCCGAGCGTCTCAGTGATCTGGGCGAGGCACTGTGGCCACTCGAGTTGGAAAACCGCTACGCCAACGCCGTCGAGAGCGCGATCTTCGGTTTCGGCCGCCTCCAGCCACTCTTCGACATCCCGACCGCAGAGAACATCGAAATCCACGGCTGGGACTCCGTCATGGTGCAGTACGGCGACGGTAGCCGCACGTCGCACCCGCCCGTGGCGGATTCAGACGAGGAACTGGTGGACGCCATCCGCTTCCTCGGGGAAACGGCGTCGGCCCCCCGCCCCTTCGATGATGCGCATCCGTCAATGACAGTGGCTCTCGGTGACCGCTTCCGCCTCCACGCGATGGGATTCTCCATCACTCACCGCCCCACCGTCGCGATCCGCCAGCACATCCTCACCGAGGTCACACTGTCCGACCTCGCCGAGGACGGCATGCTCTCGCAGCCGCTCGCGCGACTCCTGCAATCGGCCGTGCTGGCCCGCAAGTCCATCGTGATCTCCGGGGACCAGGGCGCCGGCAAGACCACTTTGCTGCGCGCACTGATTGCCGCCATCCATCCCGGTGAGCGATTCGGCACCATCGAGACAGATTACGAACTGCTCACCCATCTGCAGAAACAACGACGCAACGTCATCGCTCTCCAGGCGCGGATCGGACTGGGAGAGAGCATCTCCGGCCAGGCGGTCGGGTCGTGGAGCGTCGCAGACCTGATCCCCGAGGCCCTGCGCCAGAACCTCACACGACTCATCATCGGTGAGGTCCGCGGCTCCGAGGCCGGAGCGATGTTTGAAGCGATGACGGCCGGAGCCGGAACCCTCAGCACCACGCACTCACATTCGGCCTCCTCCACCGTCGACCGTCTCGCTTCCCGGGTCGCGCAAGGTGGCGTCCTGACGGTGGAGGAGGCAATGCGACAGATCGCCCACAACATCAGCTTCATCATCCACGTGCATCTCGAGGACAACTCGTGGCGCGGAGGGGTGAGACGTCGCTACGTCAGCGAGGTTCGGCAGATGACGGGGTCCATCGAGAACGGCCGACCCACCACCCATCTCGTCTATCGCGCGGCGACACACACCCACGGTGAACTGTTCCATCCCGAGGCGGAGATGGCCGCTGAGCTCTCGCGATACGACGTGGGGGCGCAATGGAACTCGTGATGGCAGCCTCCATCGGCGCAATGCTCGCTCTCGGTCCTGTCCTCCTGCTCGCAGGTCTCCGACGCGTGGAAAGACCGTTCTCCACCGCTGACTCCACAGGGCTGTGGAGAAAGGCCACGTTCCTGTGGAGTTCGTGGTCCGTTCTCCGTCGGATATGGGTGGTGGGCTCAGTCGTCGCAGGCGTCGTGGTCGCGGTGGCAACCGGATGGCTGATCGGGATCGTGCTGGTCCCGCTGGCCCTGCTCGGTATCCCTGCCCTCCTCTCGGAACCTCCGCAACATGAGATCGCGACGTTGGCTGGACTCGACCGGTGGATCCGGCTCCTGGCACCTTCGATCGCGACGGGGAAATCGATTCGGGACGCCATCCTGGCCACCAGAACACAGGCGCCAGCCATCCTGCGCGAGCCGGTGGCGCGGCTCGTGGCGCGCGTGGACCAGGGCTGGACCACCAAGGAAGCACTGTTGGCGATGGCCGATGACCTGTCCTGCGCGGATGCCGACGCAGTGCTGGCGGCACTGGCCATCTCGTCGAGCCGGGGCGGGGTCGGCACCCGCACGACGCTCGCTGCGCTGTCGGAGAATTCCGCCGAGCGGTTGCACTCGCTGAGGGAGATCTCGTCTGAGCGGGCCAAGCCGAGGGCCGTCGTTCGACAGGTCACCATCATCACCCTCCTCGTGCTGGGTGGCTCCATGCTGCTCGGCGGGAATTTCTTCGAGCCCTACCGCACCCCTGTGGGCCAGGCACTCGCCCTGGCCTTGGCGGCGGCCTATGTGGGGGCGTTGGTCATGCTCCGCCGTCGCACCATCCCTGAGCCTGCGGCCCGATTCCTTCGGAGCTCCCCGCGATGATCACGGGATGGGGGCTCATGGTTCTGTGCGGCGCCCTGGTGGGGCTTGGACTCTTCTGCGTCGCCATGGGAACAACTCGACGAACACTTCGATTGGGCGATGCACTTGCCGTTCTCGACGGCGTGGACGACGTGGTGGTCGTGCAGCCCGATCCCGACGCTCGTGGGCTGGAGGCGCTGGGTGGGTGGATGCAGCGTCGCCTCCGGCTGCCGGTGACCGTAAAACAGCAGCAACTGCTGCTCCTGCACAATCGCTCAGTGGCGGACTTCTTCGCTGAGAAAGTGGTGCTGTCGCTGGCGGGATTTCTGCTTCCCACCCTCTGGGTTCTCCTGCAGTACGCCTTGGGCTCCGCTCCAGGGCCGATTCCACTGGTGTTCTCGGTCCTTGGCGCTGTCGTCGGATACTTCCTGGCGGATTGGCGACTGTCAACGTCGTCGACACAGCTGCGAAGGACCACCACGGAGAGTATCCACACATTCTTCGACCTCGTCGCACTCGAACGGATGGCCAACGCCTCCGCAACCCAAGCGGTCTCAGCAGCCGCGGGGATCTCGGAGGCGCCGCTGTTCAGAAGGATCGCCTCCGGTCTGGAGCGTGCGCGCCTCGAACAGAGCACACCCTGGCCAGAGCTGCGACGCGTGGCAAAGGAGTGGAGCGTTCCGGAACTCGACGACTTCGCCGACGTCATGCAATTGGAGGAGCAGGGTGCGGCGCTGGCTGACGTGCTCCAAGCGCGCGTGAAGGAGCTGCGGGACTCGCACCTGTCGCAGCAGCGGAGCGCCGCGCACGAAGCGACGGAGTCGCTCACCCTGTGGATGACCCTGCCGGCACTCCTGCTGGGGCTTGCCTTCATCATCCCTCCGTTGTTGCGGTTGACAAGCTCATGAACGGCTCAGAAAAGAGAGTTGTGGACAAGTGCGGCCACCGACCAGCGGTGACCACAGTGGAAACAGAGAAAGGAAGTCACATGAAAATGTTGCACATGGCCTTGGCCCTGTGGTGGGGGATCTCCCACCCTCTGCCAGTCAGGGATGAGCGCGGACTGTCCCAGTCCACGGAGAATGCCATCCTCCTGGCCGGCGCGGTCACCGTCGCCGTACTGGTTGTGACGGTGATCACCGCCTACGTGAAATCACGTCTCCCAGCCTGATGCGACGGGCGGGTACACGTCGATGTGCAGCAGGACAGGGGTGATCAGATGAGGATGCTGAAGGCGCTGGCGGCCCTGCTGCTGCTGGCTGCGCTCCTCGTCGGAGTACCCCTCCTGCTGTCGGCCTGGGGTGACCCCTTGGCGCTGCTGGACGTCACGTGGTCCACCGCATTGTTGCGGCCGGATGACGGCACGCTGTTGCTGGGCGTTCTCAGCGTTCTCGGATGGCTGGCCTGGGCATTGATCAGCGTGACGGCCGTGGTGGAAGTTGTGGCCCACCTGTCCCGCCAAAAACTCCGCATCCAGATGCCGGGAATCAACTGGCTTCGGCCAGTCGTCGGAGCACTGGTGGCCATGGCTCTGACACCCGTCCTGTCCAGCCAAGCAGATGATCCACCACCATCGGTGAGCACACACGCTCCACTGCATGCAGGAAAACACGTTCCAAGCGCCGCAGAAACAGCCGCGACGCCTGATCCCGGCGTGCGCAGCTACACCGTGCAGCCAGGAGACGAACTGTGGGCTGTGGCTGAGCGACAACTCGGATCAGGCGCGGACTGGCGCTCCATCCTGCAGTGCAACCCCGGCATGACTGCGGACACCTCCCTGCTCGCAGGATCCACCATCTTCCTGCCTGCCGACCGTCTGATGGCCGCTGCTGCTGCCGCACCAGAAACGGTCCGCCGCCTCACGGTGCAGCGGGGAGACACATTGTGGGACCTCGCACGGGAGCACCTGGGTGACCCGCAACGCTGGCCGGAGCTTTTCAAGGCCAATCAGGACATCATCGATGACCCGGACGAAATCGACATCGGATGGCAGCTGTCACTACCGCCGTCTGCTGGGACGGCCGTGGCCGACGCAGCAATCGCCCCGGAGGAGGAAGACCCGGAAGTACCCACGCCGCCTCCACCAATGGACGTCGAGCCAGGCGTTCCAGTCGAGCAGCAGGGACTTCCCACGCCGACGGCGAGCGTTCTCATCAGACCGACGTCTTCAGCGGCGCCCCATGCTCGTCCAGATGCTGTATCGACGGCCACGCACCACCCCACCTCCCACCGCAGTGATCACATGGAGACGGTGGATGACGACGCTTCCGCTCTTGATCTGCTGGGTCCCGTCGGTGGCATGCTCGCCGCCGGTCTGGTGGCGGGGGTGGCCGTCCGTCGCCATGGGCAGCTCATCCAGCGGGCAGTGGGTCGACGAATCACCACCGTGGCCCCGCCACTGCAGCGCTTCTTCTCTGCGCTGGTCATGCGCTCACACGCAGCGGATCCGGACGAGCGTGGTCTCCAACCCACCTCCGTGGTCCTTGGGTGGCGGGGCAACGAGGACGTCATCGTGGAACTCGAGCACGAGCGCTGCATGCTGATTGCAGGCACCGAAGAGATGACGTCCGGCATGGCTGCCACCGTCCTGACGAGCTTGTCCTGCGCCGAATGGTCCTCGTCCGTCGAGATGGTCCTGGTCCAGCCCCACGAGGATTGGTCGAACGCTCTCGACGAGCCACGGCTGACCACTGAAGCAGATCCCGGTGAGGCTCTGGCCCATCTCCAGCGACTGTGCGCCCAACGCAGGCTCCAACTGGGTCACTCCGACCTCAACACCGAACGCGCCGACGCGGACAGGGCCAGCGTCTGGGCCCCCGTGGTGTTCGTGTTCTGCCAGAGCCTCCACCCCGGTCAGCTTGATCACATTCGCGATTGTCTGTCACTGGGGCGGGTGGGAGTCAGCGTCGTCGCCACCGCGCAGCCAGGGACCGACCACCACGACTCCTCCACTCTCCTCGCCATCGAATCCGGGACGCTGGCCCGATTGGGAGCAGTCAACGAGACGTTCGAGCCCCAACTGCTCAACCAGCCAGCGCGCCATGCCGTGATGTCCCTGTTCGCGTCCGCCGTGGACGAGGACACCGAGCCCGCGCCGTGGTGGCGTGATGGTGCCCCAGCAGTCGTGACCAATTCGCCGAACGTGGCGGAGGAGACCCCCGAGGACAACGCGATGCCTGCCTGGTCCCACAACCCTGACCATCCCACCCTGCTCGTTCTGGGACCGGTGGACCTCATCGGTACCCGGGGCACGCTCCCCACGCGCGCAGTCGGCCAATGCATGGAGTACTGCGCGTGGTTGTTGATGCACCCCGGATCAACACCGACTGCCATGGTGCGTGAACTGCTGGTGGCCGAGGGAACCCGTCGCTCCAACATGAGCCGCCTCCGGACGTGGCTGGGCAACGATCCGATGGGCAGCCCCTACCTGCCCGACGCATATTCCGGACACATTGCCCTTGCCCCGCAGGTGACATCCGACTGGGAACACTTCCAGTCCCTGCTCGCCGGTGGGGTCAACCGGAGCAGTACGCCATTGCTGAGACAGGCCCTTTCACTGGTGCGAGGCTGTCCGCTGGACGGCGTCACCTTCCAGTGGCCGTGGGCAGCATCCTGGCTCACCGACATGCTCGGCATGATCAGCGACGCGGCCGTCGTTCTGGCCGATCGCTGCACCACGCAGGGCGAGCTGGACGACGCACTCTGGGCAATCAGCCAGGGACAGCTGGCGATGGGGGACGACGAGACACTTGCCATCCGACGGATAGTCATCCTTGCGCTGCAGGGACGTCACGACGAGGTGACCACAGCCGTGACCAAGCTCACGCGGACCACCCGCATCGAGAACCGGGACCTCTGTTCAGACTCGGTCCAGCGCATCCAGCACGCGCTTCATCTCAACCTTTCAGCAGCGACTCGCCGGTGATCCTTTGAGTGGGACATGCACCGCAGCGGTCCCCCTTGGGGTATGAATACTCAATGCTTCCCTACGAGTTCCTCGGCGACTGGTCCGGTCAACTGGTGACCACCTCCATCCACGCCGGTCACGATCTCCGTCCAGAAATCGCTGATCTGATGATCCTGGATGAGGAGGACAGGCTCCGCGAGGAAGACCCGTTCACCGACGCCATCGGCTCCCTGATGCCCGCACGGCTCATGGTGCACCGCTCCCGCTTTGAGGCGGACCTGAACCGGTCCCGTGACATGGCCGTGTATGCCGGACCCCAATATTGCTGGGGATTCAACGTTTGGAGCACAGGCGGACTGCCCGCAGGACCTCTGGCGCGCAGCCTCGAGTACTGGGACGCCTTCTACGCCGACCTCGCCGTCCGCCTCGACGAACTCGCCGCACGCGGCCCCTTCGTCATCTTTGACATCCACAGCTACAACCACCGCCGCCCCGGCCCCGACCAGCCGGATGAGTCGTGGGAGAAGAACCCCGAGCTCGATCTGGGCACCGGCATGGTGGACCGCGAGCGGTTCACCCCCGTCATCGACGCGCTGCGTGACTCCATGAGCGCCCAGGGCTTCGACGTCCGCGACGAGGTCAAATTCTTCCCCAAGCAGATGTCGCAGTGGGTCCACAATCGTTACCCGGGCACCGGCTGCGTCATGACGTTGGAGTTCAAGAAGACCTTCATGGACGAGTGGACCGGGCTTCCCGACCCGGACCGTCTCAACGAACTGGCCCAGAGCGTGGTCACCGCAGGCGATGCGGTACTTGCCGCTCTTGCGGATCTGCCAGCACTTGCGGTCGAGGATCTGGAAGCGCTGGCCAGCTGACGATCGACGTCAGACCTGGCAACATTTCGGCTGGTTGACCAGCCGAAATGTCGTGGAGCCCAAGACGATTCACGTGACCGGGTGACCCGCCGCCGCTGGCCGCCCATCTTGTGAGCACGCTGTTGGGATGGGCCGGTTTTGCGGTTACTTTGGACGATGGCACCCCGGCACACCGGACGCCCGCCCATTTCACAGGAGCTCCATGTCCGCGCCGGAACACACTGCCGTCAAGGCCGCCACTGAGCAGCAGGAGTCGCGCCCGTGGCCGGCTCTGTGGGCACTCGTCATCGGCTTCTTCATGATTTTGGTGGACACCACCATCGTGTCGGTGGCCACCCCGACGATCATCTCGGAACTGAACGCGGGAGTGGCCGAGGCCATCTGGGTCTCCAGCGCCTACCTGCTCGCCTACGCCGTACCACTGCTCATCATGGGCCGCATGGGAGATCGCTACGGCCCCAAGAAGGTCTACCTCGCCGGGCTGGTGATCTTCACCCTGTCCTCACTGGCCTGCGGGCTGGTGGGCAGCGTCACGCCGCTCATCATTGCCCGCGTGGTCCAGGGTCTGGGCGCGTCCATGATGACCCCCCAGACCATGGCCACCATCACCCGCCTGTTCCCTGCCAACGAGCGCGGCAAGGCCATGGCCATCTGGGGCGCCGTCGCCGGCATCGCCACGCTGATCGGCCCCGTCCTGGGCGGGCTGCTCCTGGACTCCCTTGGCTGGGAATGGATCTTCTTCATCAACGTTCCCGTCGGCGTCATCGGCTTCATCGCCGTGGTGAAGTACGTCCCCCTCATGCCGGTCAACAACCACCGCTTCGACTGGCTCGGCGTGGCGCTCAGCGCCGTCGGGCTGTTCTGCATCGTCTTCGGCCTGCAGGAAGCAGACACGTTCCAGTGGGGTCAGATCTGGGGACCCATCACCGTGATCTCGCTCATCGTCTTCGGAATCGTGGTCATGGTGGGATTCGTCGTGTGGCAGAAGTTCAACCGCGGCGAACCGCTGCTGCCACTGGAACTGTTCGCCGACCGCAACTTCACCGTCTCCAACATCGCCATTGTGTTGGTGGGATTCTCCGTGACGGCGATGCCGTTCGCGCTGATGATCTGGGCGCAGGCTGCCCGCGGCTTCTCCCCCACGCAGGCCGCCCTCCTGAGCGCGCCGACAGCCCTGATGTCGCTGGTCCTGGCCCGTCCCGTCGGCAACCTCGTGGACAGGGTGCACCCACGAGTGCTCGCCACCCTGGGGTGCGCCATGTGGTCTGCTGCCCTCTTCGGGCTGGTCGCCGTCATGAACACCTCCAGCCCCGTGTGGCTGATCCTGTTGCCCATGACCCTGCTGGGCGTCTCCAGCAGCTTCGTTTGGGGCCCCCTGTCCACCGCAGCCACCGGCAACCTGCCTCCGCTCCGCGCTGGCGCCGGCTCCGGTGTCTACAACACGGCCCGGCAGGTGGGTGCGGTGATGGGCAGTGCCGTCATCGCCACGCTGATCAGCAGCCGCATCGCCGCGAATCTCGGTTCCGACGGCGCCGACTTCTCCCCCACCTCCATGGGCACTGACCTTCCGGAGCACGTCCGGGAAGGACTCGCCACTGCCATGTCACAGGCCGTCCTGGTGCCGGCCATCGCCATCGGGGTCGCAGTCATCGTCGTCCAGTTCTACAAGCGCCCCGCCTACCAGGAGGACTGATCCGGGCGGTCCCCCCACATGTGGAATGGTTGGGGCATGGACACAACAAAGTTGGGGCGGACACAGCGCGAGGTTTCCGTCGTGGGTCAGGGCTGCTGGCAGTTCGGTGGCGACTGGGGAGATGTCAGTGACGCGACAGCCATGCGTGTGCTGCACACCGCCGCCGACTCGGGGATCACGTTCTTCGACACCGCCGACGTCTATGGCGACGGCCACAGCGAGGAACTGGTGGGCCGCTTCCTGAAGGAACGCAACGACCCGGCCATCGTCGTGGCCACCAAGATGGGCCGCCGCGCAGATCCTCACGAACCACAGGAGTTCACGGCCACGAACCTCCGTGCCTGGAACGACCGTTCCCGCCGCCTTCTCGGCGTGGACACCCTTGACCTGGTGCAGTTGCACTGCCCGCCCACACCCGTCTACAGCAACGACGAGGTGTTCGACGTCCTCGACGAGATGGTCGAGGAGGGACGCATGAAGGCCTACGGCGTCTCCGTAGAAACCGTCGACGAGGCCATGACCTCCCTGCAACGCCCGAACCTGGCCACCATCCAGATCATCCTCAACATCTTCCGGCGCAAGCCGCTGGAGGAGGTGCTGCCCGCAGCCAAGGCCGCTGGCGTGGGAATCATCGCCCGCGTCCCGCTGGCCAGTGGGTTGCTGTCCGGGAAATTCACCAAGGACACCACATTCGCCGCCACCGACCACCGCACCTTCAACCGGCACGGTGAGTCGTTCGACCAGGGCGAAACGTTCTCCGGTGTTCCCTTCGAGGAGGGCATCGAAGCTGCCCGCGAGGTGGCCGCTCTGGCCCGCGACGGTGTGAGCCCGGCGCAACTCGCCCTGCGGTGGGTCATTGATCAGCCCGGCGTCAGCGCCGTCATCCCCGGCGCCAGCCACCCTGATCAGGCAAAGTCCAACGCCGTCGCGGGCTCGATGCTGCCCCTCACCACCAAGCAACTCACCGCGCTCGAAGAGATTTACGACCGCCGCATCCGCCAGTTCGTGCACACGCGCTGGTGATCTGAACCGTTTCGCCACACCCGGCGGCAGACCGCCGCCGGGATCCCGCACCACCCAGGAGGACTCCATGACGCAGGTCGCACTGAGCCCTGATGATCTCAGGGACGCACTGTCCGAGAACGACCTCGTCGCGCTGAGTTCCATGCTGCACGCTGCGCACTCGGCAGACATCGTGGAGGAGTTGAGCCGGCTGCGCGGCGACGACCGCGCCATCGTGTTCCGGCTGCTGGCGAAGGATCAGGCGCTGGAGGTCTTCGAACGGCTCGACTACCCCACGCAGGGTGACCTGGTGCGGCTGTTGCAGGCCCACGAGACCGCCGCGGTGTTCGAAGACCTGGACCCTGACGACAGGGTGAGCCTGATCGACGAACTACCCGCCGGCATCGCTGCCAAGCTGATGCGGGGCCTGTCCGCCGGGGAGCGCGAACTGACCGCCGTGGTGCTCGGCTACGCGGTCGGCTCGATCGGCCGACGCATGAGCCCCGAAGTGGTGACCATTCCCATCGCCAGCACCGTCGGGCAGGCATTGGCGAAGGCGAAGTCCCGAGCACTTGAGGCCGAGACCATCTACACGCTGCCCGTGGTCAACGAGAGCCGACGCCTCCTGGGCGTGGTGGGACTCCGCGACCTCCTTGCCGCCGACGAGGACTCACCCGTCAAGGAC
>JAUNVL010000119.1 GCA_030537675.1 Propionibacteriaceae bacterium
GTGGCCTCGACGTGGTCGAGGTTCATCTTCCAGTTGCCTGCCATGATCGGCTTGCGTGTCATCAGTTTGTTCCTTCTTCCAGGACGGAGATGCCGGGCAGTTCCTTGCCCTCGAGGAATTCCAACGAGGCGCCGCCGCCCGTGGAGATGTGGCCGAATTCGTCGTCAGCGTGCCCAAGAATGCGCACGGCTGCTGCCGAGTCCCCGCCACCGACGACGGACAGACCGTCGACCTCGGTGAGCGCCTTGGCCACTGCAGCGGTGCCGCCGCTGAGTTCCTTGATCTCGAACACGCCCATGGGCCCGTTCCAGAACACGGTCTTCGCGACGCGGATGGCGTCGGCGAAAATCTTCTCGGTTTCGGGGCCGATGTCGAGGCCCATCTTGTCGCTCGGGATCTCGTTGGCGGGCACCACGTCGACGTCACCGGTCACGGTGCGGGCGCCGAAGTCCATGCCGTCGGCGACGCGCACGTCGACGGGCAGCAGGATCTGTTTGCCCTGCTCGCGTGCTGACGCGAGGTATCCGCGGCACGTCTCGAGGTTGGTCTCATCCACCAGCGAGCTGCCGATGTCGTAGCCCTGCGCCTTGAGGAAGGTGAACACCATGCCACCGCCGATGACCAGGGTGTCGGCCACCTTCAGCAGGTTGTCGATGACAGAGAGCTTGTCGGCCACCTTGGCGCCGCCGAGCACGACGACGAACGGGCGCTCGGGGGTCTCGGTGAGGCGACGCAGGACGTCGATCTCCTTGGCCACCAGGTATCCGGCGGCGTTGGGCAGCAGGGCAGCCACGTCGTAGACGGACGCCTGCTTGCGGTGCACGACGCCGAAGCCGTCGGAGACGAAAATGTCACCGAAAGCGGCGTACTTGACCGCGAGATCAGCCCTCTCGGCCTCGTCCTTGGATTCTTCCGCGGCCTCGAAGCGGACGTTCTCCAGGAGTGCGACGTCGCCGTCGCCCAGGGAGTCGACCGTCTGTGCAGCAGAGGCGCCCACCACGTCCGTGGCGAGCTTGACCTCGGTGCCGAGCAGCTCTGAGAGCCGCCCGGCAACCGGGGCCAGGGAGTACTTCGGGTTGAAAGCACCCTTGGGTCGGCCCAGGTGAGCCATGATGACGACGCGTGCGCCCTGCTCCCGCAACGCCGTGAGCGTTGGCAGGGCAGCGCGGATACGCCCGTCATCAGTGATGGTCTCGCCGTCGAGCGGGACATTGAAATCGCAGCGGATCAGGACCCGCTTGCCCGACAGGTTGCCGAGGTCATCTATGGACTTCACTTTGTCTAGGCCTTCCCTTCATCTGTAGCTGGTGGTGGGTGTCAGAGCGAGGCGCCGACGAGGACGGTGAGGTCCACGCAACGGTTGGAGTAGCCCCACTCGTTGTCGTACCAGCCGAGCACCTTGACCTGGTTGCCGATGACCTTGGTCATCGGGGCGTCGAACACGCAGGACGCGGGATCGGTCTCGATGTCCTTGGAGACGATGGGGTCCTCGTTGTAGACGAGAACACCCTTCATGGCGCCTTCGGCAGCCTTCTTGACGATGGCGTTGACCTCCTCGACGGTGGTCTCGCGCGATGCCTCGAACGTCAGGTCCGTTGCCGAGCCGGTGGGTACCGGGACGCGCATGGCGTAGCCATCGAGCTTGCCCTTGAGTTCGGGGAGCACGAGGGAGACGGCCTTGGCTGCGCCCGTCGTGGTCGGAACCATGTTGAGGGCGGCGGCGCGGGCGCGACGCAGGTCGCTGTGGGGGGCGTCCTGCAGGTTCTGGTCCTGCGTGTAGGCGTGGATCGTGGTCATGAGACCCTTCTCGATGCCCAGCCCGTCGTTGAGTGCCTTGGCCATGGGGGCCAGGCAGTTCGTGGTGCAGGAGGCGTTCGAGATGATGTGGTGTGCGGCGGCGTCGTACTTGTCGTCGTTCACACCCATGACGATGGTGATGTCCTCGTTCTTCGCCGGGGCGGAGATGATGACCTTCTTGGCGCCGGCCGTGATGTGGGCCTTGGCCTTGGTGGCATCCGTGAAGAAGCCTGTGGACTCGATGACGACGTCAACGCCCAGGTCGCCCCAGGGCAGGTTCGCGGGATCCTTCTCGGCGAATGCCTTGATCTGCTTGCCGTCGACGATGATGGCGTCGTCGTCGTAGGTCACTTCACCGGGGAAGCGGCCCAGGATCGAGTCGTACTTCAGCAGGTGCGCGAGCGTGTGGTTGTCGGTGAGGTCATTGACTGCCACGACCTCCACGTCAGCACCGGAGGCCACGAGGGCCCGGAAGTAGTTACGGCCAATGCGGCCGAAGCCGTTGATTCCAACCTTGACGGTCATTGTTGATGGATCCCCTTCGAGAGACTATCGCTGCGCCCGCAGCGGAACCCGGGACGCAAGCATCAATGGACGTCACCCATCCTAACGACACGGCGGGGGCGACCACCACGGGGGGTTCATTCCGCGGTGTCCTGGGGCCCGCTGTCCGGCCCTCAGTCGTCGTTCGCCATGTCCTTCGGCAGTCCGGCATCCGTCCCGGGTATCCCGGCGGCGAGTGCTGCCTTGTCCGCCGTGGCGAGGAGCCGTCGGATCCGGCCTGCGATCGCGTCCTTGGTCAAAGGTGGATCGTGCAGTTTCCCGAGTTCCTCAAGGCTCGCCTGACGATGCTCCAGACGTAGTTCGCCGGCCATCCGCAAGTGCTCCGGCACGTCGTCGGCGAGGATCTCCAGCGCCCGCCCCACCCGTGCACCGGCCGCGACCGCTGCCCGCGCGGACCGCCTGAGGTTGGCGTCGTCGAAGTTGGCGAGGCGGTTGGCCTGGGCTCGCACCTCCCGACGCATGCGTCGTTCCTCCCACACGAGACGGGCTTCCTGGGCGCCCATACGTGTCAGCAGATCGGCGATGGCTTCACCGTCGCGCAGGACCACCCGGTCGACGCCACGCACCTCCCTGGCCTTGACGGTGATGCCGAGACGCCGTGCTGCGCCGACGAGCGCCAGCGCGGCCTCGGACCCCGGGCAGGTGATCTCGAGCGCCATGGAACGTCCCGGCTCCGTCAACGATCCCCTGGCAAGGAACGCGCCGCGCCAGACGGCGACGGCATCGGCCAGCGATCCGCCCACCACCGAGGGGGGCAGCCCACGCACGGGCCGACGCTGCTGGTCGACGAGCCCGCTGAGGCGCGCGAGCGCCTCACCGTCACGCACGACGCGGACCGTGTAGCGGGTGGTCCGTCGAATGCCCGAGGAATTGATCACCATCATCTCGCTGTCCAGCGAGTACAACTCATTGATGAACGCCCTGAGGCGGCGGGCCGCCGCGCTGCTGTCCATTTCTGCCTCGACCACGATGCGTCCGCCCACGAGGTGCAGTCCACCTGCAAAACGCAGCATGGTGGCCACCTCGGCGCGCCGGGCATTGGGGTGTGGGGTGGCCACGGCAGCGAGTTCGGACTTCACCTTCTGTGTCAGGGCCATGCCTAGATACTGCCATGCCCTCGGCACTGCGTCGTCAGAGGGCGAGCACCTCGGAGAACACGGAGGCCAACCGGTTGGTGTCGTGGCGGGGCGATCCATCACGCATGCCGATGTCCGCCACCACCAGTCGGGCCCCCAGCGAGGCGGCGAATCTCTCCAGGTGCGGGTCAGTCCCGGCGAATCCATCGTCGGCGATCACCACGTCCAGGCGAAGCTGGGGAGCGTGCTCCGACAGCAGTTCGATGTGGCGCGACGGCGAGAAACCATCGGTCTCGTCAGCGGGCGCGATGTTGAGCACCAGGACGCGCTGTGCAGGTGTGGACAGGATTGCGTGTGCAAGATCCGGGACGAGCAGGTGCGGAATCACCGACGTGAACCACGAGCCGGGGCCGAGCACGATGGAATCCGCCTCCATGACAGCCTCCACTGCCTCCTGGCAGGCCGGCGGTCCCCCGGGAATGATGCGCACGGCCTGCACCGTTCCGGCCGTGCTGGCGATTGTTGCCTGGCCGGTCAGCGTGCGGAGCTCATCAGGGGGGCCGTCCTCCAGCCCCAGCACATCCGCCTCGATCTCCAATGGAATCGATGACATGGGGAGCACCCGCCCCCGGGTACGCAACAGGTCCGCGACCATGTCGAGGCCGGCCACGGGATCGTCGAGTTGCTGCCACAGTCCGGCGATGAGCAGGTTGCCGATGGCGTGACCGGACAGTGCACCGTCACCGGTGAACCGTGCCTGCAGGACGCTGGCCCAGGTGCGGCCCGCCAGATCATCGCTGCAGAGCGCAGCCAGCGCCATCCTGAGGTCTCCCGGCGGCAGGCACCCCAGTTCTTTGCGCAGCTGACCGGAGGAACCACCATCATCCGCCACCGTCACGACGGCAGTCAGGTGGTCGGTGATCCTCCGAAGTGCGGTCAGAGAGGCCGAGAGCCCATGGCCACCGCCGAAGGCCACGACCCGCGGCAGGACACTGCTCCCGACCATCATGCTTACTCCTTGCCCATGTCTCGATGGAGGATGGTGACGCCGTAACCCCGTTCCTGCAGCTGAGGTGCCAGGGCCTCGCAGATCGCGGTCGAGCGGTGCTTGCCGCCGGTGCAACCAATGGCCACAGTGACCTGCCTTTTGCCCTCCCGCATGTAGCCGGGGGCCATCACCTCCAACAGCGACAACGCATTCGTCTGGAAAGCACTTGCTGCGGGCTGGTCCAGCACGTAGTGGGCAACGTCTGGCGACAGCCCTGTCTTGGGTCTCAGTTCCGGTACCCAGAAGGGGTTGGGCAGGAACCGCACGTCGAACACGACATCCGCGTCGATGGGAAGACCGTTCTTGAACCCGAAGGACATCAGAGCGATGCGGAGCGTGTCCGTGGTGTCGTCCCCGAAGTGGTTGGCGACGCGTTGGGAGAGTTGCCGGGGGGTCAGGCCGGAGGTGTTGACCACGATGTCCGCCCGGGCCCGCAGTTCGGAGAGCAGCCGCCGCTCCCGGACCATCCCATCGACGAGGCGACCGTCGCCCTGCAGCGGCAGCGGACGCCGGTTGGATTCCTGGCGCTGGACGATGATCTCGTCGCTGGCTTCCAGGAACATGACGGTGACCTCGACGCCGTGGTCCCTGAGTTCCTGGAGCGCGGCCGGCAACTGCTCAAACTGCTCCCTGCTCCGCACGTCGAAACCGACGGCGACACGCTCGGTGCCGGTCCGCGCGAGTTCCACGGCCAGACCGGGCAGCATGACCGGTGGCAGATTGTCCACGACGTACCAGCCGAGGTCCTCCATGGCGTGCGCGGCGGTGCGGCGGCCCGCACCGGACATGCCGGTGACGATGACCAGCCGTTGCGTCGGTTTGGTGCTTGGCATGCAACCCACCCTAGTGCGATGCGACCCGCGTCGCCCCGCAGGACTGTTTCAGTCAGCGAGTGGTCGCTCCCCGATGCCGCGGGCGGCCAGAGCCTCGCCGCTGCGCTCCGCGTATGCCACAGCTCCGATGATGACGGGGGTGAGCAGGAGCGCGGGATTGCGTTCCAGACCCCGTGCACGGGCTGCCGCGCGGGCATCGTCGACAGTTCCGAGAAGGTACGGGATGGAGCGGATCATCAGCGCCACAGCGAGGGCGACCTGGTCGGGGTTGACCCCGAGTGGCCGCAGCGGAGCCAGCACGGACACGAGTGCGTCCATGAGTTCCGGCGTCGGCGTGGTGAGGGTGAGCATGCGGGCGCAGAGCACGGCCACGAGCAGGTTGCCGGGACGCACGAACGCGGAGACGGGCGCGAGGGTGGCCAGATGGAACAGCGCCAGCACTGCGAGGAGGCTCCACATCATCCATCCCAGCCGCAGGGACCTCGCCACGCTGATGCCGCTGGTGACCAGGAACACCATCGTGCAGACCAGTGCACCGAGACTCACCTGCCACTGCACCATAGCGAGCGCCGGAATGACGATGGCGAGCATCAACAGGTACTTCGCACCCACGGGCCAGCGGAACAGCCAGCCATCGCCCGGCTCGTGGAAGCCCAGCACGTTCGCGTGGGCGTTCACCGGGTGCCTGCCATGGAGCGTTCGTAGAAGGAGATGGCCGCGGCGGGCTCGCCGTCGGCCACCAGTTTTCCGTCATCCACCACCAGGACCCTCTCCGCGTCGGAGGCCACGTCCATGTCATGCGTGGAGAAAATGAGCTGCTGGGGCAGCGCAGCGAAGGTCTCACGCAGGGCGAGTTTGTTGCGCAGGTCCAGCAGTGTGGTGGGCTCATCAGCCACGATGATCTCCGGCTCGACGGCCAGCACACTGGTCAGTGCCACGAGTTGCCGCTCCCCGCCGGAGAGGTCGTGGATGCTCTGGTGGGCAAGGTGGCCGAGTGTCCGTTCCTCCAACAACCTCATGGCTTCTGTGGCGCGGTTGGCACGTCCCTTGATACGGCCGCGCAGGCTCAGTTCGACGTCCTCGACGGGGGTGGACATCACCAGTTGCGCGAGCGGGTCGGTGAAGATGAATCCCACGCGGGTACGCACCTGCCGCCCGTGCGTCGCAGTGTCGAAGCCACCGGCCGTGACCGTGCCGGTGGTGGGGAGCCTCAGACCATTGAGGAGGCGCAGCAGCGTGGACTTGCCGGAGCCATTCGCCCCGATGATGCAGATGCGCTGCTGCGACAAGGTCAGTGTGATGGTGGACAGAAGCGTTCGATCCGGCTCGCGGCGCCGGCTCGCTGGCACGACGACGGTCACGTCATCGAGGTGGATCATCGCCCCAGCAGGCGGGGGAAGGCCTTGTGGACGGCGAGGGCGAGCATGACGGCAATGACCGATTTGACGAGGTCAACGACCCAGAACAGCATGTCGACGGCCACCAACGCCTGCATCCACGTCGTCCCGAGCACGCGCGACAGGTGCGTGACGCCGATGGGCATGATGATGAGATAGCGGGCGAGCACCAGGCCCCCGAACAACATGAAAGGGGTGACCTTGCTGAGGCCGCGGCGGACGGCCCACCGCGCCACGAACCCGCTGACCAGGGCCGCGAGCGGAAAGGACAGGAGGTAACCGCCAGTGGGACCCACCAGGACGCCGAACCCGGCGGCGCCGTTGGAGAAGACCGGCAGGCCTGCCGCACCCACCGCCACGTAGAGGGCGACGGCGGCAAAACCACGCCATGGGCCAAGACACAGCCCCGCCAGGGACACCCCCAGTGTCTGGAGGGTGATGGGTACCGGGCCCAGAGGGATGGCCGGGGTCAGCGCCAAGGCAGCGATCAGCGCGGCGAACACCGCGATGCGCGCCAGGTCCGCGGGGGCCAGCGGCCGACGGCGGGCGCTGGTGTCCACCAGTGTGCTCATGTGGTTGTGCTCATGTGGTTCTGATCCCTTCATGGGGGCGGGTGTGAGTCACCTCCCGGTCATTCAACACCCAGACTTGAACAGTGTTCAAGTCTGGGCACCGGCAACTGCACGATGACGTCGCCGGGCACAGCGGCATCGCGCATCCCTCAGGTCTCGGTGACCTCACCCGTGCTCAGGTTGATGGCCTCCCCGCCGGTGTCGGCGACCGCGACGAACACAGCCTCGGCAAGCCGCGGTCCGAAACCGGGAACCTGCGCGATGTCCTCGAGGGTGGCAGCACGAAGCTTGCGGAGGCTGCCGAAGTAGGTGAGCAGCGCCTTGCGTCGCATCTCCCCCAGACCTGGCACGGCATCCAGGGTGGAGGCCACCATGTTCTTGGCACGCCGGGACCGGTGGTGGGTGATCGCGAACCTGTGCGCCTCGTCCCGGAGACGTTGCAACAGGTAGAGACCTTCGCTCGCACGAGGCAGGATCACGGGATACTCCGTGCCCGGAATCCACACCTCCTCCAGCCGTTTGGCCAACCCGCACAGTGCAATCTCGTCGCTCAGTCCAAGGTCGTCCAGCACCTTCTGCGCTGCGTTGACCTGCGGGAGGCCGCCGTCCACGACGATCAGGGCGGGCGCGTAGGAGAACTTGCGCGGCACGCCGGTGGTGGGGTCGATGAGCAACGGACCTTCCGCCTCGGACGGATCCGGCCGGTCGTCGAGCAGCCGCCGGAGGCGCCGACGCAGCACCTCGTCCATGGCGGCGACGTCGTTGGAGCCCTCGAACGACTTGATGATGAAGCGCCGGTAGTCGGACTTCTTGGCCAT
>JAUNVL010000120.1 GCA_030537675.1 Propionibacteriaceae bacterium
TCCTGGGCGAGCCGGTAGAACTCGTCGCTGCCGAGGAACAGCACCACGAACTCGGGCGAGCCTGAATCCAGTTGCCAGTAGCTCTTGCCGCTCAGGTCCTCGATGTGCTTGCGGACATGACCGGCAAACCGGCCCAGGTGCACCTTCTGCTGCGCCGCGTCCTCGGTGTTGTAGGCCTCCAGGACCGCGGACAACGGCACCTTGGAGTCCACGAAGATGATCTTCCCGTCGGCCAGATTGATGCGCATGTCGGGGCGGAAGCGGTCGCCATCCGCGTCGGTGTAGCTGTGCTGGTCGTCGAAGTCGCAGCGGGCCGTGAGCCCGGAGATCTCCACGATACGACGCAGGCTCTGCTCACCCCAGGCGCCACGCACCTGAGGCGTTCGCAGTGCGTTGCCCAGGCTCTGGGCTTCTTTCCGGATGGTCTCGCCGGAGTCCCGGACCGCCCTGACCTGCTCACCCAACTCGGCGGCCAACCGGGAGCGCTCCTTCTCCACCTCGTTGAGGCGGTCGTTGAGTTGGCGCAGACCCTCGGTCAGGGGCGTGACGAGCTGCTGCGTGGCAGCCATGCGCTCCGTGGCGGTCTTCTCCGCCTTCAGGCCCTGCTTGTCCAGCGACTCCTCGGAGAGGACCTTGAACTGGTTCTCCAGGGTCTTGCGGTCTGCGGCAATCTCCTCCGCACGGAGCAGAGCGGCGTCGCGCTGCGCCTCGACGGTTGCCCTTTGCGAGAGGGCCGCCGCGGTGGCGGACGTGGCGCGGGCAGTGGCAGTGCGTTCCTCTGCCAACTGCCGCTCGGCCTGCGCGACTGCTGTTCGCAGATTTGCCTGCTCCGCCAGCCGCTGGGCGGCTTCCTCGCGTGCGCGACTCGCCTCGGCGCGTGCAGTCTGCGCGTCGAGCCGTGCATCCGTGATGGCGCGGGACTCCTGCTCAACAGCCTGCTGATGGTTCCGACGACGGCCCAGCACCCAGCCCAGCACGATGCCGGCGATCAGCAAGAGGACCAGGACGAGGACATCGGTGATGCTCATGAATCCCACTCTTTCAGTGAGCACCCCACAATCTCGTGATCAACTCTCCATCTGCGCGGATCAGGAGATTTGGACCATCTCGTCAGCGACGTCAGCGACGTCGGCGCTGCCTCAGCTTCTCCAGTTCGGCGCGTTCGCCCTTGGTCAGACTGTGGATCCCCTCAGCGCTGATCTTGCCGAGGAGCGCGTCCATGCGGTCCTCGTCGGAGACGTGGCGGCGATCCTGGCGCGTCGGCTGGCTCTTCCTCGCCGACGACGAGCGTGACGGTCGGTTGCGGTTGATGGCACCGGGGACCATCGTCGCGTTGGACAACAGTCCCACCCGGCGCGCAGCAATGGCCACGCCGAGCAGCCCGAAGAGCAGGACGAACAAGGCTCCCCATGTCCTCCCGCCGATCATTCCCAGGATCTGGATGCCGAGCAGCACGGAGCCGAGCACCCACGCCGGGATGCCGAAGAAGAACTTTCGGGTGGGGTACTCCGCGATCCACAGGAGAAGGATGGCGAATTGAACCTGGCGGATCCCGGCCAGCCCCACTCCGGGCAGCAGCACACCGATGATCAGCGCCGCGACGGTCAGCGAAACCCAGATGCCGAGGAACAGCTTGGCCATCTGGTTGCGGCCGATGGTGGTTTCGATGTCGCGCCCGAAGTACCACAGCATCACGAGCATCAGGACCTGCCACAGGTCCAGGTACTCGGCCAGGGGCCAGGTGAACAGTCGCCAGACCTGCCCGCCGAAAACGGCTTCCGGGATGAAGGCGAGAGCCACCGTGCGGCCTCCCGAGAAGACCCAGGCCAGCATGCCCACGGCGCCGAGCAACACCACGAGCAGTGTCGTGGTGATCTGGAAACGGCCAAGGCTGAACCAGTAGTCGTCGCGCGACCGCGCGGAGAAGTGTGAGCTCACATCCCCAAGGGTGTCATGCCAGTCAAACTGTGGCCAGTGTTTACTGGTGTCATGCTCACCTCACCCCGTGCACACCTCGATGACCTGGCGGCCTACGTCGCCGCATCACCCAGCTCCTATCACGCGGCGGCCGTCGCCGCAGCACGACTGGAGGCGGCAGGCTTTGAGCGAGTGGATGAAACGACGGCGTTCCCGCGGGGCGGGGGGCGTCGTTTCCTGGTGCGTCATGGGGCTGTGGTCGCATGGGTGCAGCCCGAGGAGGTGGCTTCAGACGCGGGATTCCGCGTCGTGGGCACGCACACCGACTCTCCGGCCCTCAAGGTGAAGCCGGGTGCGCTGCTGACGAGCGTCGGATGGAGCCAGCTGGGCGTGGAGATCTACGGCGGGATGCTCCTCAACTCCTGGCTTGATCGAGAACTCGGCATCGCGGGCCGCATCGTGACGCGGGGCGGTGTCCAGCACCTGGTGCGCACCGGCGCTGTCGCGCGCATCCCACAGCTGGCCATCCACCTGGACCGGCAGGTCAACGACGGTCTCAAGCTGGACCGTCAGACCAACATGCAGCCGGTGCTGGCCATGGCACCGCAGGGTGGGCTGTTGCCGCACCTGTGTGAGCTGGCGGGCATCGCACCGGAGGACGTGGCACTGCACGACCTCTTCACCTTCGACGTGGCCGCCCCCAGCGTCTTTGGACTGCACGACGAGTTCTTCGCCTCCGGGCGACTCGACAACCTCTCCAGCACCCACGCGGCGCTGACTGCCATGGAGGATTTCGAGGGATCGCGCGACATCGCGATCTTCGCCGCCTTCGACCACGAGGAGGTGGGTTCCGCCACCAGTTCCGGCGCCGCCGGCCCACTGCTGGAGGACGTCCTCTACCGCATCGCCTCCACGATGGGGCAAGACATTGACGGCACCCGCGCGATGCTGGCCCGCTCCTCCTGCGTCTCGGCCGACACCGGCCACCTCGTGCACCCCAACTACCCCAACCACCACGATCCCGTGGTCAAGCCGCTGCCCAACAAGGGGCCGCTGATCAAACTCAACGCGAACCAGCGGTACGCCACGGACGCCGTCGGCGGCGCCATCTGGCTCAAGGCGTGCGATGACGCTGGTGTGCCGACGCAACCGTTCGTGTCGAACAACGCCATGCCCTGCGGCTCCACCATCGGCCCCATCACGGCCACGCGACTGGGCCTCACCACCGTCGACGTCGGAATCGGTGTGCTGAGCATGCACTCTGCCCGCGAGATGTGCGGTGTGGAGGATCCCATGCTTCTGGCGCGGGCGCTGCGCGCCTACTGGGCAGGCTGAGGCACGCGGTGTGGAACTGACGACGAAGGACGCCTCGACGCGCAAGCGCTCGGTCGCGCTGGTGGGGCTGGTGCTGGGAGTTGCCCTGCTGCAACGGGGACTGACTGTCCTGATGATCGCCGGGGGCGTCGGGCAGGACAAGCTGGTGTCGTCGCTGATGGCGTATGACTCCCTCTGGTACGGCCGAGTCGTCGAGCACGGGTACCAGCTTGCGGGTGAGGCAGGCCTGAAAATCAGCAGCCTGGCCTTCTTTCCCCTGTTCCCCGGCATGGCGAAGGCTCTCACGCTCGTCACGGGCGCCTCGACGAGCACGGCGCTCCTGGCACTGGCGTTCGTGGGCTCGGTGCTGGCGGCGTGGCCCATCTTCGCCATCGGCAGGCACTTGTACTCGGCGCGGGTGGGGCTGGTGCTGACGTTGCTCTGGGGAGCCAGTCCGCAGTCGTTTGTGCTGGTGATGGGATATCCGGAGGGATGGTTCACCGCAGCCACTGCGTGGGCGCTGTTGTTCATGATGCAGCGACGTCCGCTTCCGGCCGCCGTCGCGGTGACGATGGCCGGGTTGCTGCGCCCGTCCGCGGTGCCGTTGGTTGCGGTGATGGTGGTGTGGTGCTTTCTCCAGTGGCGTCGCGACCCGCTGCGCCGGTTGCGCTGGCCAGCGGCGGCCATGCTCGCTCCGGTGGGCCTGGCGTCATTCGTGGCCTACACGGCGTGGCGAATGGATGACCTGTTCGGCTACTTCGCGGTGCAGAAACAGTGGAACCTGCAGATGGGCGGTCCATGGGCCTTCTGGGAACAGATCACCGAGCAGCTCAGAAGCAGCAACGCCCTGCTGATCTCCGTCGACCTGTACGTGCCCATCATCCTGGGCTACGTCGTGCTCCTGGTACTGCTGATGGGGTGGTGGCGGAAGACGGACCATGGCTGGATGGTGCTGTATACACTTCTGGCATCCCTGTTGATCCTGTCGCGCAGCACCTACTTCTGGAGCGAGCCGCGCCAATTCCTCCCGCTCTTCCCGTTGCTGATCCCGTTGGCCACCATCCGGACATCCGCCTGGGCGTGGGGAGCGGTCATCGTCGGGCTGACCATGGCAACGGGGGCGTTCGGCGGCGCCTTCCTGGCAGCAATGCAGTACTCACCCTGAGTCGCGCGCCCACGCCTCGACTGGCGCCGGGGACCCGTGTCTGGCAAGGTCACGGGAAACTGGCTGCACATCAACGCAAGGGAGCGTGGAGTGTCCGATCCAATCCTGCTGGACGTCCGTGACGGGCTTGCCCGTCTCACGTTGAACCGGCCCACGAGGCTCAATGCCTTCAACCAGGAACTCGCCGAAGCGTTCGCGGAGACCGCCGTGGCGGTGACCGCCCGCGACGACGTCGGTGCCATCCTCATCGATGCCGCCGGGCCGGCTTTCTGCGCGGGTGGGGACGTGATTGACATGGCCACTTCCATGCGGTCCGGCAAGGATGTGACTGCGCTGGCCCACGTCATCAACACTGGCCTGGCAGCGCTGAGCACCTCAAGCGTCCCCGTGGTTGCTGCTGCGCACGGCACCACCGCCGGAGGTGGCCTGGGATTGCTGCTGAGCTCCGACTACGCCGTCGTCGGCGCCAACTCACGGATCGGCAGCCTGTACGCCAACATCGGGCTCACCCCCGACCTCTCGGTGACCGCCCACCTCGCCCGGGCGGTGGGGGAGCGGCGCGCGCTGCAACTCGTGCTGCAGGACCGGCTCCTGACCGCCGATGAGGCCCTGTCATGGGGTCTGGTGGCGGAGGTGGTCACCGCGGGGGAAACCCCCGAGCCTGCGGTGCTCGCGGATGCCGTGCGGGCCCGCGCCGAGGAGGTGGCCCGGTTCTGGCTGGCTGGCGCACACGCGGCCTACGGTCAGGCCAAACGTTTGGTGCGCTCGGCGACGGAGTCCACGATTGCGGAACAACTGGCGGAGGAGGCGCGTACCATCGGCGCCATGTTCGACACCGACGATGCCCGCGCCCGAGTGTCCGCCTTCGCTGCCGCCTCAGCACGCAAGGCGCGCTGACATGGCACGGCACGACTCCGGCAGGACGCTGGCAGGACGCACCATCCTCATGTCGGGCGGTAGCCGCGGCATCGGCCTTGCCATCGCGCTGCGTGCTGCAGCCGACGGGGCCAACATCGCGATCCTCGCCAAGACCGACGTGCCACACCCCAAGCTCCCCGGTACCGTCCACACCGCAGCCGAGGAGATTCGGGCTGCCGGCGGCAGGGCGCTGCCGATCGTCGGTGACGTCCGCAACGACGACGACATCGCCCGAGCGGTCGCCTCAACGCTCCAGGAGTTCGGCGGCATCGACATCGTCGTCAACAACGCCAGCGCCATCGACCTCTCACGTTCCCTGGACCTCCAGGCCAAGAAGTACGACCTGATGGCCGACGTGAATGTTCGTGGCACCTTCATGCTGTCGCGCGCCGCAGTGCCGCACCTGTTGAAAAGCACGAACCCCCACATCCTGTCGCTGGCGCCGCCGCTGAACCTCGACCCGAAGTGGTTGGGCGCACACACCGGCTACACCATGGCCAAGTACGGCATGAGCATGGCCACTCTTGGGCTGGCGGCCGAGTTCGAAGGCATCGCCGCCAACACCCTGTGGCCGCGGACCACCATCGCCACGGCTGCGGTGTTGAACCTCCTGGGCGGTGACCGGCTGATGTCGGTGTCCCGCACACCGGAGATCTATGCTGATGCGGCCTGGGAAGTGCTGACGCAACCGGCGGGTGGACTGTCGGGGCAGAGCCTGATTGTCGAGGACGTCCTGGCCGAAGCGGGGGTGACGGACTTTTCCGGCTACGCCGCCGTTCCCGGTACGCCCGATGACCGGCTTTTCCCCGACATCTTTCTCTAGCCAAGGATCTGGAGCGACGTCCGTACCCTCATTCCCGTCGGCTGGAGACGTGGGGTCAGGGGTGGCGGACGCCCTTGCCCTCCAGCACAGCCGCGTAGCCTTCCCTGTACGTGGGGTAGGAAAAGACGAACCCTGACTCACGCAACGCTGTGTTGCGGCACCTCTTGCCCCGTTGTTCACGAGTGCGACCGGGATCGGTGACGATCGGCGGCGTCTTCACACCGAGACGCTCAGCCAGGTACTCGATCACCTCGTGGTGGTCAGTGGGACGGTCGTCCACTCCGATGTAGACAGTGTGGGGCGCCTCCTGCATGGTCGTGAGGTGCACGATGGCCCCTGCAGCATCATCACGGTGTATCCGGTTGGTGAATCGTGGCGTCGACGAGACCTCGTTGATCCCTGCACGCACGCGGTCGACCTCGCGGGTCCGGCCTGGTCCGTAAATGCCACCCAGGCGCAGGAGTGTTGCATCAGGGATCTGCTCGAGCAGCGCGTCCTCTCCCTCTCGCAGGGTGACTGCTGTCGGCATGCCGGGGTTGGTTGGAGTCGACGCGTCGACCCAGGAACCGTCGTCGACGCCGTAGACCGCTGTGGAGGACACGAACAGAACACGCGGCTGTGCGGTGCAGTGCTGGTGGATGGCCGCGACCATGTTGCGAACGCTGTCGACGTACACCTTCCGGTAGCCGTCGACACTGCGTTCATCCGGGCTCAGGGCAATGACCACGATGGTGGTGTCTGCCGGCAGAGTCGGCACCTCCACGGAGAGATCGACCGATTGTCCTTCGATTTCTCGCGGCAGTTTCTCGGCAGTGCGTCTGAGACCGATGGTGCGATGTCCCATGGCGGCGAATCGCAGCGCCGCTTCGGTACCCAGATCGCCACACCCGGCAATCACAACAGACATCGAGCCTCCTCAGGCAACACAGTTTCCCCCCGCCAGTCCGCCAGCCGGGGGCCGCTACGCCGACATGGCGGGCAGTCCCAACTCGACTGGTGTCCGCTGCAGGCAGCACGCCTCGTTGGCGGAATTGCAGTTGGCGCAGATGGGCACGGGTAGGTAGAAGTGCGCGATGGGGTGACCCCGCAGTTCCACCACTTCGATGTCGAGGTCGAAGACGTCCTTCAGCAGCGGCCGGTTCATGATTTCGCGTGGTGATCCGACGGCGCGGATGACGCCGTGCTTCATGGCCACGATCTGATCGGCCCAGCATGAGGCGTAGTTGATGTCGTGCACCACGATCACCACGGTCTTGTTCAGCTCATCCGCAGCCCGACGCAGCGTCGTCAGCATGGCGTGGGCGTGGGCAACGTCGAGGTTGTTCAGGGGCTCATCCAGCAGGAGGTACTCGGTGTCCTGTGCCAGCACCATGGCGACGAAGGCCCGTTGGCGCTGGCCACCGCTCATCTCGTCGAGGAAGCGATGACGCAGATCCTCAAGGTTCATCCAGGCGATGGCCTGGTCGATGGCTGCGCGATCCGTGGCGGTCAGCCGTCCACCAGAATGGGGGAAGCGGCCGAAGCCCACCAGGTCGGACACCGTCAGCCGCGACTGCAGGTCATTGGTCTGCCGCAGGATGGCCAGACGCTTGGCCAGTTCGCGAGAGTCACAGTTGGCGATGTCGAGGTCGCCGATGGTGATGGCGCCCTCGTCGGTGACCAGCAGGCGCGCGATCATGGACAGCAGGGTCGACTTTCCCGCACCATTGGCGCCGACGATGGCCGTCAGGCCGCCGCGTGGCAGCTTCAGCGACACGTCGTCGACGACCGCCGTCTTTCCGTAGCGCTTGGTGACGCCGTTGATGTCGATCATGAGCTTGCCTTCCTGATGACGAGCCAGATGAACGCGATGCCACCGACGAATTCGATGACGACCG
>JAUNVL010000121.1 GCA_030537675.1 Propionibacteriaceae bacterium
CCGGCTGCGCCCGACTTCTCCGGGTGGAACTGGGTGGAGCTGAGGCTCCCCTTCTCCACCGCGGCCACGAACGTCACGTCCTCGTGCTGCGTCGTTGTGACGACTGAGCCCCGTGGGGAGGGCAGCACGCCATAGGAGTGCACGAAGTAGAAGCGCTCCCCCTCGATCCCGCGGAACAGCCGGGAGTTCGTCGGCACATGGACCTCGTTCCACCCCATGTGGGGCAGCCGTCGGGCAGGAAGCTGCTCAACACTGCCGGCCAGCACCCCCAGCCCGGGGGTGGCGAGACCATGCTCTGTGCCTGTCTCGAAGAGAATCTGGTGACCCACACAGATCGCGAGCACCGGCCGCTGGTCGGCGAGCCATCCCCTGATGAGATCCCTCCCACCGACGGCGTCCAAGCCGCGCATGCAGGCAGCAAAAGCTCCGACGCCCGGCACTACCAACCGGTCCTGGCGGCGCATCTCGGCAGGGTCGCTCGACACGACAACCTCCGCCCCCGCCAGCGACAGCGCACGTGCGGCCGAGTGCAGGTTGCCCGACCCGTAATCCAGCAGCCCCACGCGGGGCGCCACCATCAGAGGGCGCCCTTGGTGCTGGGAATCCCCTGCTGGCGCGGGTCGAAGGCGATGGCGTCACGAAGCGCCCTGGCGAGCGCCTTGAACTGTGCCTCGACGATGTGGTGCGGGTCCCTGCCCGCGAGGAGACGCATGTGAACGCAGAGGCCGGCATTGAGGGCCAGCGTCTCGATGACGTGGTAGGTCATGGACCCGGCATACGGCACGCCTGACCCGCCAATGAGGGCATAGATCTGACCGTCGGGCTCCCCGGTGCAGACGGCGTAGGGACGCCCGGCGACATCGACGACACAGTGTGCGAGCGCCTCGTCCAGTGGCACGGTGGCGTCGGCGTAGCGGCGGATTCCGGCCTTGTCTCCCAGCGCCTCGGCGAGCGCCTGTCCCAGCACGATGGCGGTGTCCTCCACCACGTGGTGGCCGTCGATGTGGACGTCACCCACGGCTGAGATGTCCATGTCGATGAGCGAGTGCTTCGACAACGCCGTCAGCATGTGGTCGTAGAACCCGACGCCGGTGGAGATGGTGGACGTGCCCGTGCCGTCGAGGTCGATCGAGACCGTGATGGTGGATTCGCTCGTCGAGCGCTGGGCGGTGGCGGTGCGGCTCATGCCGTCTCTCCTTGAGTGGTGGTGTCTGTCTGCATCGTGGGCGTGATGTCGTCCAGGGCGTCCCGCAGTGCTGCCATCTCCGCGGGCGTGCCGGCGGAGGCGCGCAGGAAACCCTCGGGTCCGGTCTCCCGAATGAGGATGCCCCTGTCGAGCAATTGCTGCCAGACGTCGTGCCGGTCGGCGAACCTTCCGAACAGGGTGAAGTTCGCCTCCGAATCGACGACGGCGTACCCGCGGGTTCGCAGCCATGCCTCGAAATCGCGCGCCGTCCCGGCGAGTTCGTCGACCCTTCCCAACAGCTCATCGCTGTGGCGCAGTGCGACCCGCGCGACGGCCTGGGTCTGGGCGCTGAGGTGGTACGGCAGACGCACGATGCGGCACGCATCCACGACGGCGGGATGCGCCGCGAGGTAGCCGACGCGACCGCCGGCCAGCGCGAACGCCTTGCTCATCGTGCGGCTGACCACGAGTCGCGGATGCTTCTGCAGCAACTCCAGCGCCGAAGGGGTGCGGGCGAACTCCTGGTACGCCTCGTCCACCACGACGATGACGTCGCTGCGTCGGCACACCTCGTCGATGACCTCCAGCGAGGTGGTGGTGCCCGTCGGGTTGTTGGGCGTGGTGATCAGTACGACGGTGGGCTGCTGCTCGTCTATGGCGTCACAGATGAGGTCGGCATCGAGCGTGAAGTCGGGATGGCGCGAGACCGTGACGTACTGCGTGCAGGTGTTGCGGGCGTATTCGGGGTACATGGAGTACGTCGGTGTGAACGCCAGCACGCGGCGCCCCGGTCCGCCGAAGGCGGTGAGGAGGTGCGACATGATCTCGTTGGAGCCGTTGGCCACCCAGATGTTGTCCGGGCCGAGCCCGTGACCGAGGTACGAAGCGAGGTCCCGGCGCAGCTCAAGTGCCTCCCGGTCGGGATAACGGTTCAGGCCCGCGGCCGCGTCGACGACGGCGTCGGCCATCTCGCGGCGCACCACTTCGCTGGGTGGATAGGGATTCTCGTTCACGTTCAGCACCACGGGGACCACGAGCTGCGGGGCGCCGTAGGGCTCGGCCCCGATGAGGTCGGCGCGCAACGGCAGGTCGGCCAGCGTGATCACTGCGACCTCCTCACGGTGATGGCGTGTGCGTGTCCGGGCAGGTCCTCTGCCAGTGCAAAACGCTCCACCCCGTCGGCGATCTCCAGCAGCGCGTCCCGGGTGTAGTCGATGACGTGCACGGTGCGCATGAAGCTGCGAACGTTCAGCCCGGAGCTGTGGCGCGCGCAGCCAGCGGTGGGCAGCACGTGCGTGGAGCCGGCGGAGTAGTCGCCGAGGCTGACCGGTGAGTGGTCCCCCACGAAGATGGCACCCGCATTGCGGATCCGGGCAGCGACGGCGGATGCGTCAGCCGTCTGGATCTCCAGGTGCTCGGCACCGTAGGCATCCGCAACGGCGACGGCCTGGTCGATGTCTCGCACCATGACGATGGCGCTCTGCTGCCCCGTCAGGGACGTACGGATCCGCTCGATGTGCTTGGTGGCAGCCAACTGCTTCTCCACCTCGGGGATGACCGCCTCGGCCAGGGCCGAGGAGTCGGTGATGAGGACGGAAGCCGCCAGCGGGTCGTGCTCGGCCTGGGAAATGATGTCGGCCGCCACGAACACGGGGTTGGCCGTGGAGTCGGCGACGATGGCGATCTCGGTGGGCCCGGCCTCGGAATCGATGCCGACCACTCCCCGGAGCTGACGCTTGGCGGCCACCACCCAGATGTTGCCCGGCCCGGTCACGAGCGAGACCGGCTCGCAGAGATCCTTCACACCGTGGGCGAACATGGCGATGGCCTGGGCTCCACCCACCGCGTAGACCTCGTCCACTCCGAGCATGTGGCACAACGCCAGGATGTTGGGGTGCGGCCAGCCGCCGAATTCCTTCTGCGGTGGCGACGCGACGGCGATCTGACGCACGCCTGCCACCTGGGCCGGGACCGTGTTCATGATCACGCTGGAGGCCAGCGGTGCGAGCCCTCCCGGCACGTAGAGGCCGACGCGATCAACGGGGATGGTCCGCAGGCCCACGTGGGCGCCGTCGGCGAGCACGGCGGGCGCTGCGTCGGTCTCCAGTTCGAGCGTTTCGGCAACATGGCGACGACGACGGATGCTCTCGGCGAAGGCCTCCGCGAGCAGCGGGTCGAGCTCTTGGGCGCAGCGCTCCAGGACCTCGGCGGGGACGCGGAAGGAGTCGGGCACTATGCCGTCGAATTGCTTCGAGTAGTCGGTGAGCGCCTCGGCCCCGCGCGCACGGACGTCGGCGCAGATGGGCCGCACCACCTCCAGAGCTGCCTCCACGTCGAAATCGGCGCGCGGCAGGTGGGAGCGGTAGTCGGAGGTGATCCCTGTCAGGTCAACGGTTCTCAACACAGTCACGGAGTCTAGTTGCTCCTCCCACAGGAGCCGACACTGCTGCCGGGCCCGGACGCGGGTGTCATGTTACGTTGGCGATCCCCGTTTCCCGATGTGAGGCAACCCCCGTGACGCGCATGTTCGAAGAACTCGATGCACAAGGAACGCGGCTTGGCCTGCTCACGCTGCGTCGCCGGTTCGATCCCGCGCTGCGCTCGGAGATCTACGAGGTGAAGCTCGGCGACGAGTTCCTCATGTCGAGCGCCTTCACCGTCGCGGAACGCGAACTTGCGAGACTGGGGCTGGCATCCACCCGCGGCGAGGACCTCGACGTGCTCGTGGGCGGCCTGGGACTCGGGTACACGGCGGTGGAGGCGCTGCGCGACGAGCGCATCCGCACCCTCACCGTGGTCGACGCCCTGCGTGAGGTGATCGGTTGGCACGAGCGCGGACTGCTCCCCGAGACCGCCCTCACCTCCGATGCCCGCACCACCCTGGTGGAGGCCGACTTCTTCGCGCTGATGCGCGGGACGGCCACGCTCGGCGCAGATGCGCCCGCCGTGTTCGACGCCATCCTGCTGGACATCGACCACACACCCCGCCACCTGCTGCACCCGAGCCATGCCGACCTGTACACCGTGGGTGGGCTGAGAGCTCTGCAGGATCATCTTCGTGCCGACGGGGTCTTCGCGCTGTGGTCCGACGACCCGCCCGACGAGGACTTCACGGCGGTCCTCGCGGCCACCTTCACGACCTGGGTGGCGACGGTCATCACCTTCCCCAACGCGTTGACGCGCGGGGAGTCGACGGCCACCATCTACGTGGCCAGTGGGGTGGCGGGCGTCAGCCCAGCACACTCCTGATCGCCCGGATCAACAGGTCGACCTCGGAATCCGTGGCCACCAACGGTGGCGCGAACCGCAAGGTGGAGCCGTGGGTTTCCTTGGCGAGGATCCCCTCCCCCATGAGCGCGACGCTCATCTGACGGCCCGACATCAACGCCGGATCGATGTCGACACCCGCCCACGCGCCGCGGACCCTGATGGCGTCCAGGCCGTGGCCCACGAGCGGTGACAATCCGGCGCGCAACTGCTCACCCATCTGGGCTGAGCGCTCCTGGAAGTGGCCTTCTTCGAGCATTGCCACCACCTCGCTGCCGATGGCGCACGCCATGGGGTTTCCGCCGAAGGTGGAGCCGTGGGAACCGGGCGTGATGACGTCGAGGACGTTGCGGTCCGCGGCGATGGCGGACACGGGGTACAGGCCGCCCCCCAAAGCCTTGCCCAGGACGTAGATGTCCGGCACCACATCTTCGTGGTCACACGCGAACGTCCTGCCCGTGCGGGCCAGACCTGACTGGATCTCATCCGCCACCATCAGGACGTCATTGTCTGTGCAGAGCTTCCTGAGCGCGGTGAGGAAGCCCTCCGGTGGGATCACGACGCCGCCCTCGCCCTGCACCGGTTCGACCAGCACGGCCACCACCGTCTCATCCATGGCGGCAGCCACCGCGTCGATGTCCCCGAATGCCACGGTGCGAAAACCGGGCGTGTACGGGGCGTAGCCGCCGGCTGCCACCTCGTCGTCGGAGAAGCTGACGATCGTGGTGGTGCGGCCGTGGAAGTTGCCGGACATCGTGATGATGGAGGCCTCCCCCGGCCGAACACCCTTGACTTCGTAGCCCCATTTACGGCTCACCTTGATGGCCGTCTCCACTGCTTCCGCACCGGAGTTCATGGGCAGCATCATGTCCTTGCCCGTCAACGTGGTGAGGGCTTCGGCGAAGCCGCCCAACTGGTCGTTGTAGAACGCACGGCTGGTCAGCGTGAGCCGATGGAGTTGTTCCGAGGCCCGGGCCACCAGTCGCGAATGGCCGTGGCCGAAGTTCAGCGCGGAATAGCCGGCGAGGCAGTCGAGGTATCGACGACCCTCAACATCGGTCACCCACGCCCCGGAACCCGAGGTGAGCACAACGGGCAGGGGTGCGTAGTTGTGTGCGGCGAATCGCTCCGTCGCCTCGATGTGGACGGTGGTGGACCGATCGTCGCTGTGGCTCATCCCCCCATGCAACGGTGCTTCGACCAAAAAGTCCAGAGCCCGGGAGTTCTTGGGGTACCGGTACCCACCCGGGCCCGGATCAATCAGTGGGGCGAGCGTCCCGAGGCCTCTCGTCGGAAGTGGTGGGCGCGGGCGATTCCGGCCAGAATGCGGCGAGCAGCATCACCGGCGTGATGGCGGTGAAAGGCGCCACCAGAAGAGCGGCCGCCGCGTGGAGTTGTAGATCAACCGGCACGTCCTCGCCGCCCACGGCGCTGGCGAGCCGCTCGGGGAAGTCGCTGGGTGTCACGAGCAATCCCACCTGCCAAGCGACCACGGCCGCGATGATGGCGCCCAGGACCGCCAGCGCGCACACCCACCAGCCATTGCGATGGAAGAGCAGCCAGCAGGCGACGCCGATACCGAGCCCCACGACGGCGAGCAACACGCTGAAGAGTGCGTCGGACGCAAAGATCTGTGCGAGCCCCCGCTCCTGCAATGACGCGCCGAGATCGTCGGCCACGTGGTAGCCCGGCCTGAATGAGGCCAGTGCCCAGATCACTCCTGCCACCACGCCGGCACCGAGGCAGGAGAGCAGGAAGACCGTCGCCCGCCAGCGCATCTGCGGGAGCACGCGGCGCCGCGGTGGGATGGCCGCCTCAGTCATGGCTGCCCAGCCTGCCGACGCCCACCGCGGACGGACCGAGGATGGCCTTCAGGTCCGCGAAGAGCGGAGAACTGGGCGCAACCTTGAAGCCCTCCCCCAGCTTGAACGTGGTGACCTTCTCGCCATTGCGGAGTTGGAGGTGGACCTCGGCGGAGCCCGGGTAGCCGGTCAGGATGTGCTTGAGGTTCGCCACGATGCCGGGTGTGCACCGCACGGCGGGCAGGGTGAGGACCACCGGCGGGGCCTCGCCATCAAGACTGATCTGGGGCGCGAACAGGTCCACGGCTCGCATCCGGGCACGGTCCTCGGCAGCCTCCACGACACCTCTGACCGCCACGATGGTGTCGGGCGCAAGGTGCATGGCGACGGCGTCGTACACGCGGGGGAAGATCGTGACCTCGATGGAGGCGGCCAGGTCCTCGAGCATGATCTGGGCGTAGAACGCGCCCTTCTTGTTGACGCGCCGGTTCACCGACGTGATGAGACCGCAGACGGTGGTCTCGCCCCGGTACCCGTCAATGGCCGCGACGGCAGCCACCGACTGGTTGCCATTGGCTGCCAGCACGTGTTCGAGCCCGTTGAGCGGATGGTCGGAGACGTAGAGCCCCAGCATCTCGCGTTCGAAGGCGAGCTTGGTGCGCCGGTCCCATTCGTCCACGTCGGGAACGGTGGGGCGCTCCATGCCCTCGTCGTCGCCACCGCCACCGAAGGCCGCGCCGAACAGGTCGTCCTGGCCGTTCTCGGCGTTCTTCTTGACGTCGATGATGCCGTCGACGGCGCCTTCGTGAATGCTCAGCAGACCACGACGCGTGTGCCCCATCTCGTCGAAGGCTCCCGCCTTGATCAGCGACTCGATGACGCGCTTGTTGCAGATCAGCAGGGGCGCCTTGTCCAGGAAGTCGTGGAAGCTGGTGGCAGGTGCCTGCGTTGCGCGCTCCGCGGTCCAGGCGGAGACCACCTTGTCGCCGACGTTGCGCACAGCCCCCAGGCCGAAACGGATGTTGGTACCCACGGGGGTGAAGGCCAACTCGGAGGAGTTGATGTCCGGTGGCAGCACCTGGATGCCCATGTGCCGGCACTCGGCGAGATAGCCCGCCGACTTGTCCTTGTCGTCACGCACCGATTGCAGCAGTGCAGCCATGTACTCCGTGGGGAAGTTGGCCTTGAGGTAGGCCGTCCAGTAGGAGACCAGGCCGTAGGCGGCGGAGTGTGCTTTGTTGAAGGCGTAGTCGGCGAAGGGGACGAGCACGTCCCACAGCGTCTTGACGGAGTTCGCGCTGAAGCCGCGGTCCTTCATCCCTGCCGCGAAGATCTCGTACTGCTGGGCCAGCACCTCGTGCTTCTTCTTGCCCATGGCGCGACGCAGTTCGTCGGCGCCACCCAGGGTGTATCCGGCCAGTTGCTGCGCGATGGCCATGACCTGCTCCTGGTACACGATCAGGCCATAGGTCTCGCCCAGGATGGGCTCCAGCGCCTCCGCGAGTTCGGGGTGGATGGGTTCCACCTGCTCGCGGCCCGTCTTGCGGCGGGCGTACTTGTTGTGGGAGTCGGCACCCATCGGGCC
>JAUNVL010000122.1 GCA_030537675.1 Propionibacteriaceae bacterium
ATCGAGTAGGCGATCGCAACGAAGGAGGTGTCGCTGTGTTCTCAGGTGATCGAGTAGGCGACCGCGACGAAGGAGCTGTCGCTGTGTCGAGATCCCCCTCACTGTGCTTTGTTTCTCAGCACTCGGCTGTGGCATAATTTGTCGCTGTTGCCCATCAGTGGCAATCGGCCGACTTCCAGCTCCTGCCACAGGGGGATTGTCTGGGGCTCGGTGCGCAATTACTTACGCGGTGACCTGCGGCACTGACGAGGACAAATATGACAAACCAGCTGATCAAGGCCATCGACCAGGCCGGTCTCCGCGACGACCTCCCCAAGTTCCGCGCCGGTGACACGGTTCGGGTGCACGTGAAGGTTGTTGAAGGCTCTCGCTCCCGTGTTCAGGTGTTCGCCGGTGTGGTGATCGCCCGCAACGCTGGCGGCATCCAGGAGGCTTTCACCGTGCGCAAGGTGAGCTTCGGCGTCGGCGTCGAGCGTACGTTCCCGCTGCACAGCCCCATCATCGAGAAGATCGAGGTTGAGCGTCGCGGAGATGTGCGTCGCGCCAAGCTGTACTACCTGCGCAACCTGCGCGGCAAGGCAGCCAAGATCAAGGAAAAGCGCTGATCCTTCGCGCGAGCGGAACAGACACCACGGGTCGTCGGCACAGCCGGCGGCCCGTCGTCGTGTCCCGGCGTGGAAGTGGACATGGTGCGGGCCGGTATCATCCAAGTTGCGGCGAGCCGCGCTTGAGGGATGGACGTTAAGGGGAAATGTTTGTGGATGCCGATGGAGACGCAGCGGTCGATGCAGGGCATTCCCAGGATCACGGGGTGAAGCGCAAGTCGTTCGGTCGACGGGTGCTCGGCTTCCTGTCGGAGGCCGCCATCATCATCATCGGTGCCCTGATCATCTCCACGCTGCTGCGCACCTTTGTGGGGCAGATGTTCCTGATTCCCAGTGGGAGCATGGAGAACACCCTGCAGGTCAACGACCGCGTGTTGGTGGCAAAGTTCGGCGGATTCCAGCGCGGTGACGTGGTGGTGTTCGAAGATCCCGGCAGTTGGCTGCCCCCTTCGCCCGTCTCCGAGAACCCGTTCCGCAAGGGTCTGGAGTTCATCGGCGTGCTGCCAAACTCGGCCAAGGAACATCTCATCAAGCGTGTCATCGGCATGCCGGGGGACCACGTGAAGTGTTGCGACGCTGACGGCCGGCTGACCGTCAATGGCGTTGCCCTGGAGGAGTCCGCCTACCTGTTCTCCGAAGGCGGAGTGCAGGTCTCGCCCGCAATCATTCCGTTCGAGATCGTCGTTCCGGATGGCCACATCTTCGTCATGGGAGACCACCGCAACGCCTCGAACGACTCCCGTTGTCGACTGACGGATTTTCTCGCGGGCGAGCCGCCCGGTATGGCGGCGTTCGTGCCGGTGGACAAGGTGGTGGGTGCGTCCGTCGCGATCGTGTCCCCACTGGACCGATTCTCCACGTTCACGGTGCCCGACACCTTCTCCACCGTTCCGGATCCCGATCAGCCCGCCCCGGTGGATCCCGAGATCATCGAAGCCAGCCCGGGGTGCTGAGTGATCAGGCCCGGACGCGGTAGCTACGGCTACGAGAGGGCACTGGGACGGGCAGGTCTCTCCCCGGTTGCCGGTGCTGACGAGGCAGGCCGCGGGGCCTGTGCCGGGCCGCTGGTGGCTGCATCTGTGGTCCTTGACCCTCGTCGCCCCATCAAGGGCCTCGATGACTCCAAGGTGTTGACTGCCCGGCAACGGGAGAGGCTGCACGACGAGATCCTGCACAAGGCGGTCGCCGTGGCAACCGTTCGGGTGGAGCACGACGAGTGCGACCGCCTGGGGATGCACCAGGCAGACCTGCACGCGCTCCGGCGCGCCGTCGCCCGCCTGGCGGTGCCTCCTGCCTTCGTGCTCACCGACGGCTTCCCCGTCGACGGCCTCGGTGTCCCCGGTCTCGGGATCTGGAAGGGGGACAAAGTGGCAGCCTGCGTCAGTGCCGCCTCCATCGTCGCGAAAGTCACCAGAGATGCCATCATGACGGCCTACGACGCCACGTACCCGGAGTATGGCTTTGCCATCCACAAGGGCTACTGCACCGCAATGCACCAAGCAGCGCTGGAGGAGCACGGACCGTGTGGCATCCACCGCTGGTGCTTCGACAACGTCGTCAGAACAGCTAGGGTTGGCTCATCATGAGCGCTGAAGACCTGGAGCAGTACGAGAGCAAGCTGGAGCTTGACCTGTACCGCGAGTACAAGGATGTCGTCAGCATCTTCACCTATGCCGTGGAGACCGAGCGACGGTTCTACCTCTGCAATGCCGTGGACCTCAAGGTCCGGACGGAAGGCGGGGATGTCTACTACGAGGTGTCCATGGGGGATGCCTGGGTGTGGGACATGTACCGCCCGGCACGCTTCGTGAAGTCGGCCAAGGTCCTGACGTTCCGCGACGTCTCCATCGAGGAGATCGCCCACTCGGAGTTCCAGGTCCCCGAGGATCACTGAGCCACCACGAATGACGCAGGAATGATACGTGAGCCGGGCCCGCCCCTGGGTGCTTGGCCTCTCGTATCGGTGCGTCGCCACCAGATTTTTTTCACGTAGGAGTCGAGTATGTGGGTCATGATCATCGCCGCGGTGGCGAGTGTTGCCGCGATTGCAGCCGCAGTCTTTGCGTGGTTCGCACTGTCCCGGGCAGGCAGGGCACGTGGGTCCGCGGACGCGGCGAGTGCGTTGGCGGAGGACGCTTTGGCGCGGGCCAAGGAGGCCACTGCACTCTCTGCTGAGCAGCAAGTGGTTGCCGAGGCGAACAACAGCGCGGTGCGTGATGCAGTGAGTCTCGCCACAGAGGCGCTGCGCCTGACCCGCGATGAGCAGGAGCGGGTGCAACGTCGTGAGGACGAACTGCACGAGATCAACTGGGGCGTGACCTGGGACGACATCCTGCCCCTGAACGAGCCGGCGCACGTCATTGATCGACGTCTGCGCGTCGTGCAGTACGGCCCCGATGATGCCCAGCACGTGCAGATCTTCTTCTACGTCGGCAGCTTCCGTTGGCTTGCCCGCGACGTGGGCGACATGAAGATCGACGCGAGCCTCACGCTCTTTCCGGCCGAGCGCAAGCGCATGGTGCGCGAGCAGCTGAACCGTCGCTGGAAGGACACAGCAGGCAATGCAGTGACCATGCGACCTGATTCCCCCTCCGTGGTCGCCGCGGTCGACGGCCTGGCGTACAAGGCATTCCACTCGCCCACAAAAATCATCATCCGTTGGAAGTCGCCGGCTGGGATCTCGCATCAGCAGATCTTCCAGTTCCGCCCGTTGAGCGAGGCCCAGCTTGGCGCCGATGTGAAGCACCCCCTTCCCTGACGAAGAATCAACACTGGTCCACGTTTTCTGTGGAGTAGTGGTTTTTGCCCCGTGCGCTGACGACAGTGTGCGTGGGAGGTGGGATCCATGGCCATCAACGGTAGGGCAGCGGCCCTCGGGGTGCGCGGGGAGGACATTGCCACCGCGTTCCTCGAAGCGCAGGGCTGGCAGATCATCGAACGGAACTGGCGTTGCCCGGCCGGTGAGGTGGACATCATCGCGTGGGACGAGGCCGCCCAGGCGATCGTCTTCGTGGAGGTCAAGAGCCGATCCAGTGTGGCGTTCGGTGAGCCCATCGAAGCCATCACCTGGCGCAAGCTGACGAAACTGCGGGAGTTGGCCATCCTGTGGCTGAGGGCGACCACACCCCGAGTGCGCAACATCCGCCTCGACGCCATCGGGGTTCTCCTGGGCAGGGATGGCATCCCTGAGGTCACGCACGTCCGGGAGATCGGGGCATGAGGATTGCCTCCTCGTGGTCCGTTGCCCTCTCGGGTCTGGACGGGGCCGTGGTGCAGGTGGAGGTCGCCACGGGACAGGGGCTGCCCAAGATCACTCTGGTCGGACTGCCGGATTCTGCGCTCTATCAGGCTCGGGAGCGCGTCCGGGCGGCCATCAGTGGCGCCGGGTACGCTTTTCCCCCGCAGATTCTCACCATCAACCTGGCTCCGGCAAACCTGCCGAAAAACGGCTCGCACTATGACCTCGCCATCGCCGCCGCGATCCTCGCGGCCATGGAGGAAGTCCCAGCTGAGGTTGTCAATGCCACCATGTTCTTCGGGGAGTTGGGCCTTGATGGGACGGTGCGAAAGGTGCGCGGCATTCTGCCGGCCATGCTGGCCGCATCAAGGGCTGGATACGAGCGTGTCATCGTCCCTCACGGACAGGCGCAGGAAGCCGCGCTCGTGCCCGGTCTCAGCGTGTGGGCAGTGAGGGACCTCCATGAGGCTGTGGACGTCTTGCACGGGCGGCCGGTACTACCGGGGCGGGAAGAGCCTGAGCACACTGCCGAGGACGTCGGGGAATATGCCGACTTCGCCGATGTCCAGGGGCACAGCGATGGGAAATGGGCCATGGAGGTCGCGGCCGCGGGTCGCCATCACGTGTACCTGCACGGGGCCCCCGGGGTGGGCAAGACGATGCTTGCCTCGCGGCTGCCCTCGATCCTCCCGGACCTGGAACACGAGGACGCCATCGAGGTGTCGGCGCTGCATTCCCTCGCCGGGCACGAACTGGAGTCGGGTCTGGTGGTCCGGCCGCCGTACTCGGACCCGCACCACAGTTCCACCATGGCCGCACTGGTTGGTGGTGGCGGACGGGAGATCCGTCCCGGGTCCATCTCGTTGGCGCATCGCGGAGTGCTGTTCTTGGATGAGGCCCCGGAGTTCGGGAGTCGGACGTTGGACGCTCTGCGGACGCCGATGGAGAACGGGTGGGTCACCATCGGGCGTGTGAGTCAGCAGGTCCGCTATCCGGCCAGATTTCAGCTGGTTCTTGCCGCGAATCCGTGTCCCTGCGGGATGTTCGGGGTGGCGGGGAAGGTGTGCTCGTGTCCGGCCATGTCGGTGAGGCGGTATCGGGAGCGGTTGTCCGGACCCATTCTGGATCGCGTCGATATTCGGCATCACATGCTGCCGCTGACGCGGGCTTTCCTGCTGGATGCGGATGTTGCGCCCGAGAGGAGCGCGCAGGTTCTGGCCAGGGTGATCGAGGCGAGGGGGCGGCAGATGAGTCGGTTGCGGGACACGCCGTGGCGCACCAATGGGGAGGTTCCGGGCTCCTACATGCGCCGGGGGCTTCCTCTGCCTGAGGACTTGGGACCGTTGGAGCGGGGGTTGTCGATGGGGACGTTGAGTGCCCGGGGTGTGGACAGGGTCCTGCGGCTGGCGTGGACGTTGGCTGACCTGGAGGGGGATGACCGGATCAGCAAGGGGAGCCTGCGTGTGGCGATGCTGATGCGTCAGGGCGAGTTGGGGAGGGTGGCCTGAGATGGCAAGTCTTGATGAACGCGCGGCGCGGATGGCGTTGTGCGCGTTGCAGCCGTTGGGGAACCCGGAGTTGTCCGATCTGGTGGGGGTCCATGGTGCATGTGATGTGTGGGGGGCAGTGCTGGGGCGTGATGCGGGCAGTGTGTGGGGGAGACGGGCCGCTGCCATCAGTCCGGAGCAGCTCGTCCAGGACACTCAGCGGTGGCAGGCCCGTTTTGTGGTGCCCGGTGATGACGAGTGGCCGGCGGCCCTGGACGATCTCGACGGGGTCCGGCTCGCTGGGCAGGGCGGGACGCCATTGGGGTTGTGGGTGCGGGGCACCCTGAAGCTTTCCGAAGTGGTGGGGGCGGTCGCTGTGGTGGGGGCACGGGCATCCACCGCGTACGGGAACCATGTGGCCACCGAGTTTGGTGCGGATCTGGGGTTGGCCGGAAGGGTGGTGGTCTCTGGTTTGGCGTTCGGGATTGATGCCGCTGCCCATCGCGGCGCGCTGTCGGGTCGTCATCCGACGGTGGCGGTGCTGGCCAACGGGGTGGATGCGGCCTATCCGGTGGCGCATTCGAGTCTGATGGAGGGGGTGGTGGCGCGCGGTGCGGTGGTGTCGGAGGCGCCGCCGGGGTGTCGTCCGTTGAAGGCGGCGTTCCTGGCTCGGAACCGGCTGATCGCGGCGCTGACCGATGGTGTGGTGGTGGTGGAGGCGGCTGCCCGCTCCGGTGCCCGGAACACGGCCAGTTGGGCGGCGGCGTTGGGGCGGCAGGTGATGGCGGTGCCGGGTCCGGTGACGTCGTCGTTGTCGGTGACGCCGCATCGGTTGATCCGGGATGCCACGGCCACGCTGGTGACGTCGGTGGCGGACGTGCTCGAGTTGCTGTCGCCGCTGCAGCCTGAGCTGGAGCTGCCGTTGTGGGGTGAAAGTACTCCGCTGGACCGGCTGCCGGAGAGACTTCGTTGTGTGCGGGAGGTGGTGGCGCCACGGGAGGAGATCAATGTGAACGATCTCATTGAGCGAACTGGGTTGTCAGTGCCGGAATGCCTCGTGGCGGTCGATGAACTGGTGGAACTCGGCTGGCTGGAACAGGCAGGCGAAATCGGGTGGCGATTGCCGCTTCGCAAGCGATAACACGCTCAACGGGGGTGCTCGCGCACATGACTTTCCTACGGGGGACAGTGGATTTGCTGTTAGGTTGCGAGGGCTTGTTGGATCCACTCCGATGGAGGACGAAGTTGTCAAAATTCCGTAAATTGCTCGCGCCAGTGATGGGCGCGGCTCTGGTGGCGGGGATGATCTCCCTGACGCCGACACTCCCGCTGGCCAACGCGGCCGAACCTGTCAAAGCCATTGACCTCCTGACGCCGCACGCGCTGGACGGCCGCAAGGCTGACGACGTTGACAAGACCCCGATCGCGGTCGAAATTGACGGTCGCGTCATCGGTGCACGCCCATCCACGACACCCAAGATGGTCGACCTCAGCGTCGCAGCCAAGGGCACGCGCCACTTCGTCGACTGCCAGGCAGCCGCGGGCGGCACCGGCCTGACTGAGGCTTCCCCTCTCAACACCCTCGCCGCCGCCTCCGCTCTGACTCTGGCAGCAGGTGACGAGGTGCTGCTGAAGCGTGGCACCACCTGCGAAGGCGCTCTGACCTACACCGGCTTTTCCGGCGAGGACGGCAAGCGCATCGCGATCAATGCCTACGGTGACGCTGCGGACAACGCCCCCATCCTCAATGGCAAGGGGGTTCCCGAGACTGTGCGCATCGACAACGGTGAGCACTGGGAGATCCGCAACCTGGAGATCACCAACACCACCGGTGACGCGACGGACTACCGTTCCCCGCGACGTGGCATCGTCGTGGCCCTGACGGATTACGGCCGCGGCCAGGACTACCAGGTCACCGACAACTACATCCACCACGTGTGGGGTGAGAACAAGAAGGACCTCGGCGGCTCCGGCGGCATCCAGTTCGAGACCTACGCAGGCACGGACAACGTCCCCACCGCATTTGATGGTGTCAAGGTCGCCTACAACGAGATCAAGAACGTCAACCGCTCCGGCATCAACGTCGGCTCCGACTTCCGGAAGCGGAACTCCGTGGGTGGCAGCATCGGCGGCAACCCCTTCTACCCCTGGGGCCCCCTGGACATCCACGACAACATCTTGTCGAACATTGGCGGCGACGCCATCGTCAACCAGTTTGCCGAGGGTTCGATCATCGCGAACAACACGGTGTGGGACTCCTCCAACCATCATGGCGGCAAGTCCAACAACGGCAACAACGCCGCAGTCTGGTCCTGGGACTCCGACTACGTGACGTTCCGTGCCAACCACATCTTCAAAACCGCCATGGTCCCCGGCACGTGGGACGGCACAGCATTCGACGCCGACTACGGCACCGCGGGCAACCTGTTCGAGTACAACCTGACGCATGAGAACGAGGGCGGCTTCATGCTGTTCTGCGGCTGCGGTGG
>JAUNVL010000123.1 GCA_030537675.1 Propionibacteriaceae bacterium
AGTTTCTGCTTGCTGCCGCCCTAGCTCAGTTGGAAGAGCGACGCTCTCGTAAAGCGTAGGTCACGGGTTCGATTCCCGTGGGCGGCTCGGATGAGACAAGGACCCTGACCAGCCGGTTGGGGTCCTTTCTCTGTCCCAGCGTGATGTGGGAGGAAGAGGCCCATTCAGAGCGCGGCAGGTCCCCACTAGGAGGGGGCGTTGGTGGGCCGTCCGGGGTCGCCTTGTACTCTGGTGCACGCTGGCGCTCACAAGCGCCCGCCGCTAGCTTTCAGGAGGAAAGATGCTCGACTGCGCCATCGTGGGAGGCGGACTGGCGGGCCTCACGGCTGCCCTGGACCTCGTCAAGCGTGGTCTGGATGTCGTCGTCCTCGAGGCACGTGACCGCGTGGGTGGCCGCATCGAGAACGGCATCCTGGACGACGGTCAGTACGTCGAACTGGGCGGCCAGTGGATTGGCGCTGGTCACGACGCGGTGCAGGAACTGGTGGAGCGCTACGGCCTGATGACCGTCGGTCTGCCGAACAAGGGCAATCTCGTCATGCGTCTTCGGGGGCAGGCCGTTGAGGTCCCGTCAGCCGGTGACGGCCCTGCGCTCAGCCCGTTCGAGGTCTCCGACCTGGGACAGGGCCTCCTGCGTCTCCGACGACTCGCGCAGCGCCTCCGCAGCGACGCGGCATGGTCGGGCGCCAACGACAAGTGGCTGCGCCAGGACCTTCGCCGCTGGATCAAGACCAACCTTCGCACCCAGGGCGCGCAGCAACGATTCATCGAGGTCTATTCTGCAGCCTTCGGACCGATGAGCCGTGAGGCGACCCTGCTGGAGGGCCTGCACCAGGTGAACTCCGGACCGGACCTGGAATCGATGCTGGCCTCCAATGGTGGCCTGAACCAGCGCCGCGTCGAGGGCGGCATGTTCGAGGTCTGTCGCGCGATGGCTGAGGATCTGGGTGGGCGAGTCCGGCTCGGCGCCGTCGTCGACACCATCGAACACGGCGAACGCTCAGCAACGGTGGTGCTCTCCGACGGTGAGCGCATCACAGCCAGCAACGTCATCTCGACGCTGCCCCCGCGGCTCTCCACCAAAATGACCTACGACCCACCGCTGCCCAGTTGGCGCACCGAGACGGCAGCCAAGGTGGCCGCCGGCAACGTCATCAAGGCATTCCTGGTCTATGAGAAGCCGTTCTGGCGTGAGTTGGGTCTCTCCGGACAGTCCAGCGCCGACGAGGGCTCCGTCCGCGTGACATTCGACACCACCACAGGGGAGAGCGAGCGAGGCCTCCTCATGGGCTACTTCGAGGGAGCCGACGCAGACAGCCTGTCCAAGCGCTCGGTGACCCTGCGCCAGCGCTCCTTCGTCGACTCCGTCGTCAAGACGTTCGGGGATGTCGCAGCCAAGCCCATCGACTACATCGAGCGCGACTGGTCCACAGAACCCTTCACCGCGGGGTGCCACGGCGCGCACTTCGCGCCCGGCGTCTGGACCACCAACGGTCCAGTCCTGGCCGAGCCCGAGGGGACGCTCCACTGGGCAGGAGCCGAGTACTCGAACCGCTTCAACGGCTACATGGAAGGTGCCGTGCGCTCCGGGCTTGAAGTGGCAGCCGCCGTGGCGCGCAACTGCGCCTGATCTGCTCCCGCACCCAGGGCTGAGGTCGTGCACTGTGTTACTGGCACGGCTGCTCCCGGTTGACGGTAGAACTGTCCCATGACAGATCCCCAGCTCGCCCGGACAAGGCTCGTCGCGCAGGGGCTTGTCACCCGGCCCCACGGGACGCCGGCTGCCGCCGTTTCCTCGATGGGTGCCATGCAGGGCCAGGACCTTCCGGGCGTGATCGCCTCCGCTGCTCTGCGCACCCACAGCGGCGACGTGGGCGAGGTGCTGCGGGACCTGGCCGAGGGTCGACTCGTGCGCGGGTACCCCATGCGGGGCACGGTGTTCCTGATGGCTGCAGAGGACTTGCTCTGGACCAGCGCGCTGTGCGCGGCGCCCGCGCTGCGTGCCGCAGAGAAGCGACGCCACCTTCTGGGTCTGGACAGCGTCAGGGTGGACCGCGCCCGGGAACTCGCCGTGGAAGTCCTCGCCGCTGAGCCCAATGGACTGGGCAGGGCTGAACTCATGGCCCGGTGGGATGCGGATGGGCAGCCGACCACGGGTGGCGTGGGATATCACCTGCTGGCCCACCTCATCGGTGAGGGCACCCTCTGCCACGGACCGTGGAATGGCACGGACCAGAACGTGGCGCTGGCCAACGCCTGGCTTCCGCAGGGAACAGACCTCGACTCGCGGTTCCATGGCGACCGCGTGGCAGCGACGGCGGAATGGTTGCGCCGGTACCTGATGTCCCACGGTCCCGCCACCATTCGCGACTTTGCCTGGTGGACCAAGCTTCCGCTTCGTGAGATCAGGGCAGCCGCCCCGGAAGCCGTCGCTGACCTGGAGTCCGACGGTGAATCCGAGACCAGTTACTGGAGACCGGGCCTGCTCGACGAGGTGGCCGATGCCGGCAAACGGGCATCCGAACCGCTCCTGCTCCCCGGCTTCGACGAGTTCATCCTGGGGTACCAGGACCGAACCTTCGCCATGACGCAGGAGCAGGAGAAGTTGCTGGTTCCCGGAAACAATGGCGTCTTCCGCCGATCCGTCGTGGTCAACGGGGCAGTCAAGGGATTCTGGAGGCGGGGTGGACGGCCTGGCAGGCGAATCCTGGAGATCGAAGCGTTCGCCACGATCCCCAAGACGACCGATGCTCGCCTGCACGCACTCTTTGAGATGTTCCCGGTGGTCACCGCCTGAGCCAACCCACCTGTCTTGAGTGACGCGAGGCAACGCGAGGTGCCGAGATCTAGGATCGACGCCATGAGCAGCGAAACCGAGCCCCCCGAAGTCGTCGTCGATGATCACGGCAGGCCCGAGCCGCCGCTGGCCGCAGATGAGGCAGGCACCTTGATGGGTTTCCTGGATTTCCAGCGCGCCACTTTCGAGTGGAAGACCCGGGCCCTGACCGCGACGCAGTTTCGGCACCGCTTGGAGCATCCCAGCACCATGACCTTGGCGGGGCTGATGAAACATCTGACCTTCGTGGAGGACTACTGGTTCACCGTCGTTGCAGCCGGAAGGCCGTGCCCACCCCCGTGGGACGCCGTCAGCGACGACGACCCGGAGTGGGAGTGGGTGAGCGCGCTAGAAGATTCGGCCGAAGACTTGCGCGAGCACTGGAATGGTTCCGTGGCTCGCTCCCGCGAGGTCACCACTTCCCTGCTGGCGGAGGACCACCCCGCCGCACTGGCCGCAACCCACGCCGCCTGGGGTGGTCAGGCGCGGGTATCCCTTCGCTGGATCGTGACACACATGGTGGAGGAGTACGCCCGCCACAACGGTCACGCTGACTTCCTTCGCGAGGCCGTCGACGGTCAAACGGGCGAGTAGAGCGCACACCAGCCACGGATGGGCCATGACGAGTAGCTTTTGCGACCACAACCGCGAACTCGTTGCAGGAGTTCGGGATGGTCAGCGACGGTTCGCCAGCCAGCCGAGCTGTTTCCATGCCTGGACGTCGCCGCCGCCCTCGTGGTTGTTGTACGGGTAGACCTCGATGTCCTTGTCCCCACCCCAGGCGTTGTAGGCGGTGAACACCGTCGAGGGTGGGCAGACCACGTCGGACAGGGCAACGGAGAAGTACCCAGGACAGATCGCGCGGCGGGCGAAGGACACGCCGTCGAAGTGGCTGAGGGTGTCCCACACCTTGTCCTCGAGGTGGGGTGCAGCCGCCAGAAATTGTGCCACGAGGGAATAGGGCTGGGAGTCGGTCAGCTCCACGCCGCGACGGATGTTGCACATGAACGCCACGTCCGGGAGTGCGCCCGCCAGTGGGATGCCCAGCGTGGGTGCCAGGCCGGCCACCGCAATGGCCATGTAGCCGCCCTGCGAGCCACCGGCCACGAAGATGCGGGTGGGGTCCACGAGTGGGTGTGACGCGACGTGCTGCAGCAGCCGGACAGCGTCGGTGATGAGGCGGCGGTAGTAGTAACTCTCGGCGGACTCGATGCCCTTGGTCATGGGTCCGGGGGGTCCGAAAGTGCCCGCGTCAGTGTGGTGGTCTGCGGTGCCGCCGAACAGGTTGCCCGCTGACCAGCCCTGGCCGCGTGAGTCCATCACGAAATGGGCGTATCCCGCGGCCGCGTACACGGCCGACAGTGGCATGCCGCGTGACTCGGAGTGACCCCGATAACAGACCACCGTCGGCAGGGGGGCGACCGTGCCTGCCGGAACGTGCAGCCACGCCTTGATGGGGGCGCAGTCGAAGCCCGTGAACGTGACGTCGTAGGTGTCGACGGTGACCAGGCGGTTGTCCAGGAGGACCTCTTTCGCTGTGACGGCGGGTCCGGCCTCCAGCGTGCGCGCCCAGAAGTCATCAAAGCCTGGCGCTTCGCGCACCTCGGGGCGGTAGTCGCGGAGTTCGGCAAGAGGAAGATCAAACTGGGCCATGTTGCACAATGCTATGCGTGCGGGGCACCAACCGGGGAGGGTCCGTGGGTCAGCCCTCCCCAACCCTTGCCAGAAGTTGTCCGAGCGCGCTGACCCCGGCTTCCAGAGCCCGGACGAAGTCGTCAATGTGCTCCACCTGGTCAGTGTTGTGGATCAGGCAGTACTCGTAGACGCCGTCGGTCAGGCTGTAGTTCACGCCGATGCCTCCCGCACTGGTGGGGGCGAATGTGAAACGCATGATCTGGGCAGCGTCACCGACGGATGAGGTGGACAGGAAATCAGTCGTCAGCCGGTGGTACGACGCGTCGTTGAACAGCGGCGCTTCGAGGCCAAGGTGTTCCGCCATGAGACGAAGACCGAACAAGTGCCGGTTGAATCCCTGCCCGGACTTGCAGGTGATGATCTGGTCCCTGTGGGCGGCCAGGGCGAGATACAGATGGTCGGGTGCCGCACAACCATCGATCAGCGCCTGCACCAGCGCGAGCGCATCACTGGTGACAGGGCGCAGGCATTCCGTGCGCCCCGACTGGTACTCGCGCATGTCCGCCGCCTCGTAGGTGCTGCGCGCGCGACCGTACGCCACGAGCTGGGCGTAGAGGAGGACGAACTGCTGGAGGGCGTCATGGCTCACGCGAAACGGCAGATCCGGAGGCACAGCCACAGGAATGTGGAGGATCCGCACCCGGTGTGCCGCAGCCTGCTGCCGATACGACGCGATGTCGTCCAACAACTGTTTCCGGAGATCCTCGGGCATGCGCCACGTGAGGTGCTCCAGGCTGAGGGGCTCGGCGTCACCGTCCACCGGTTCCGCCTTCTGCATCAGGGCGATCATCGACCGCAGCGTGACGCCGTCGACGCTGCTGTGCTCGGCGTGCACCCCGACGAAGTCGTCGACGAGGCTGACCTGATAGGTGAACGGCTTGTAGGCCCATGCCTGGCCGGGATGGAAAGTTGTGCGTTCCTGGTGCTCCTCATCGCTGGCAGGGATGTCCGTCAGGTTGACGATGAACACCGCATGGACGAGCCGCTCGTAGACAGCCGCATTGTCCGGATCCGCAAGGAGGACATCGAGAAGAATCGACGCACGGGCGCTGCCCAGGTAGGAGGGGTGCGTGAAGAAGTCGTCGTCCGACAGCTCAAGTTCCGGGAGGCGGTGCAGGGCCTCCTCCAGGGCTGAGCGCGGCACGGGCCGCCCGGCACCGTCACTGATGGGCATCATGACGAGCCGGCCCTGCCACAGCACCCCGATCTCGCGCGAAGCCGCCTCGGGACGCCCCTCCAGGATGACGTCCTCGCCCGGCAGGGGGTGCCGCAGTCCACCAGCCAGCACCTGCCACTGGGACATGTCCATGGCGTCGCCGCGAGCACTCACCTCGTTGTCGATCTCGCCTCGGAGGTAGGCCAGATGGACGGAGCCGACGCGGTGGAGGACGTCAGCCGCCCGGGCGATGCCGGTGTTCCCGCCGTCCCATCGCATGCGAAATCCAACGCTGCTGACCAGCGGCAACGGATCCCGACTGGTGAGGTAGGCCGAGAGCCATGCGCGAGACAACCAACTGCGGCCAGCCTCGTTCTCATGGTTGGCGAACCGGAAAAGTTCCGCCTGGCAGGCATGGCCATCGGCGGCACTGAACTGCGCCACCACCTCCTCGGCATGGCGCTGCTGCTCGGCATTCGACAGTGGCTGGACAGCCTCCAGAAAGCGGTCGAGGCTTTGCCGCAGCGGCGGTACGGGTAGATGCTTCACAGGGACCGCTCCTCAAAACACGCCATGCCCAGCCATGGTAACGGCGAAACGGCATGAGGTTTGGCCGCCTGTGCTGGACAGCGCGAAGCCGGGCAGGTCAGCCCGCAACCCGCTGTTGTGGATCGCCGAGTAGTAAACATGACCGACTAGTTGACAATGCCAAGTAGTAGGTTTAATGTAAGTGCATGGAAGAGAACAGTCACGACCCGCAGTTGCTCAAGGGAGTGCTGCGCATGCTCGTCCTCCAGGTGCTTCGCGATGAGGAGACCTACGGTTACGAGCTCGTCACCCGGCTGACCGATCGCGGTCTGGCGGGTATCTCCACGGGGACCGTGTACCCGGTCCTCAACAGGCTCGAGAAGGAGGGCCTCCTCGGCTCCCGCCTCGTGGCCTCCACCGCGGGTCCGGCCCGCAAGTACTACGGGGTCACGGACAAGGGCAAGGGCGCCCTCAGCGACGCCATCAGCGGCTGGGAACACCTGGCTTCCGCTGTCGGAGCCGTCCTGGGCTCGGCAGGCACCCATGCACCAACCGATGCGGGCACGTCACCCGCGGCATCCGCCACCACCACGAAGGGAAAGATCTCATGAGCACCACCGCACGCAATCGATACCGTCCAGGCCTCGGAGACCTCATCCGACGCGAGTGGTACATGACCCGCCTCGACTGGGGGCTGCGCAATCTGCCCACGGGGGAGGGACGACGCATCCTGCGGGATCTGCGACGCGACGTCACTGCGACGGCTTCCGAGACGGGAATGCGCGAGGCGCTCGCTGGCCTCGGCGATCCCGGGATTCTGGCGGAGGGGTACACCGGGGGAACTGACGCAGCGGGCCCCCGTTACGGAACGGGTGCCATGGCGGCCGGCGCGGCGATCTGCATCGTCGTCTTCCTGCTGATGGCCTACGCCATCGGCACTCTGGACACCCTCCAGTACGTCGGCGGCGGAACCCGCATCGTGTCCCTGTGGTGGGCGGAGGCCACCCTCGTTTCCACCACGGACGAGATCTCGCTGGGGATCACGAATCTCCTGCCGGCGCTGGGAGTGCTGGCCGCCATCAGTGCCGTGGTGTTCCTGCTGTTCTCCCGCATTTGGCGGCTCGGCAGATCACGCTGAAACAAAGGAATCCCTCGGAGGTGTAGGTGCCTCCGAGGGATTCCTGCCGTTCAGGACGAGAAGTCGCTGGCCGCCACGTCGAACTGGCCGGCCTCGATGGCGTCGACGATGCGCTTCGCCGTGACCTCCGGGGCCAGCCCCTCGGGCAGCTTGGGTGCCTGGCCGGCCAGGGCACGGTTCACCAGGCCGGTCTCCGTGTGTGGGGGGCGGACGTCGTACACGTCAACACCCGACTTCCGCAGCTCACGGCCCATGGCGTGGTCAGCCGCCGTGAGCGCCGCCTTCGTGGCGGAGTACGACGCCATCCCCGCCATCGGCTTCTCGGCCACGACTGCCGAGATGTTGACGACGAAGCCGTCGGACTCGACGAGCAGGGGCGTCAGGCGCCGCATCAACCACAGCGGGCCGATGACATTGGTCATGAACAGTTCCTCGATGATGGCGTCATCGGTGTC
>JAUNVL010000124.1:0-6082 GCA_030537675.1 Propionibacteriaceae bacterium
GAGCGTTGATGGGGCACACGATTCCCGATGACATCGCTTGGGTGGACGTCGCCGAGTTGGTGGGAACTGATGAACTGTGTCTGTCGCGCCTCCCTTCCGGGGAGACTGTGCTTTTGAGGGGGACGGCCCGGCTGATCTGGCTGGTGGCGGTCGAAGGGAACGACGTCGCCACCGTAGTAGCTGACTTGGTGGGCGAGGCACCGGAGGAGATCGCCGTGCATGTGGGTGAGTTCCTGAAGGAACTCACGGAGCGCGGGCTCCTCACCCTGCAGCAGACACCGTAGGCCGTGTTGGCTGCTGCCGTTGTCCTCTCGTGAATCTACGTCCGAGTTATTCTTAGGGTCGGTTTGTTGTCTAGCTTCGCCTGCCCCAGGGCGCGGCTCGTACCTCCCGGAAGCGGCCCCAGCTTCACAGTCGTCCGCTCATCGACTATCGATTTCGTTCCCCTTAGCCGAAAAACCGGTGCCGAGCAGCTTTGGCGAAAACCAAAAGGGCCCGTCTGTAAGGACGGGCCCTTTCCTGGGGGATCAGATAATCAGCCGCTGACGATCACAGCTCGGGCTGTGCTTCAGCCTCGGCAAGTTGTGAGCTCGTTGCTTCGGGCTCTGCAGGCTGTGAGCTCGTTGCTTCGGGCTCCGTTGGCTGGATTGCGGAGTCGTCAGCGAGGACTTCGGCCTCGGCAGTCTTAGCGGCCAAGGCCATATTGGCGGGGAGTTTGCAATCGTCGCATGGCGGTGTACTGGGTGCCGCGAAGGTCATCTCGCCTGTACCAGTGTAGGCGCCATTCTGGGCAGACCACTTGAAGGGTCCCTTGCCGCTGATGGACACGTTCTGGCTGTTCGGCTCACCCTGAATGGCCAGTGTGACGGTACGACAAGCCCCACCAGTGACGGTCAGTGGATTGGGGTTGATAGTCCAGCCGGTCGAGACTACGCCGTTCAACTTTACTTCCAACAGTGTTTGGTCGAAAGTAATCACTACATTGCCAGTCAGGCCCGTCGCGCAAAGCTTGACACCGATGAGGTATCCCTTCGTGACACCTGTTTGCGTCTTGCAGCTGGCTCCTGGCAACTTGCAGGCCGTGCCAGTGGTGGTGATGGTGACATTCAGTGAGGACGCAAAGGCAGGAGTAGCGCCCATGACGGCGATGGCAGGTACGCTCCACGCTGCACCCTTGACGACTGTGCGGCGCTTGACCTGCCCACCGGTTGGTTGTGAATTCATCTCAGCAGTCCTCGATCTCGCAATGATTGTTGGGGTCTCACCCTGCACCATAGCGGCTCGTGCTCACCTTTGCCTATTTCTCGGCTACCAAAAAAACCGGGCCTCGGCTCAACAGAAAATGTTTGGCTGGTTGTGATCACATTTTGAGATGGGTTGAACGGGGTATGAGGACCGGGATGACTGGTACCAAGCACTCATCTTGATCTATGGCGAAGAGCTGTTGCCAACCCATCTCGATCACTGTGAGACGCTCGATAGGCAAAGCTCTTGGCGTCCACCTGTCTGGCTGGACGATAATTCCAGCACTTTGTTTACTCAAGGGGGGACTACCAGCACTTGCGTGCCAGCGGCCCCCTGGCGCCGTAGTATCACTCGAATCCCTTGGTCAGGCGGTGCTGAGCAGCCCCAACTTCACGAGTTGGGTGAGGGCGCCGTCGAGGATCTCCTTGGCATCCGGATGTGGACCTAACGTAACCAGTGCCCTTTCAAGGAAAGCCTCCTTGGTCACGCTGCGCTCAGCGGCAAGCCATACCAAGGCACCAATACCGTCGAGCAACACAACACCTTGTTCGGTGAGCACCAATGCCCGTCCAGAAGACTCGATGGCGTCTACATACGGATTTCGGGCCCAGCCGCCGGGTTTGGGTGGAAATCCACCGCTCGTCGCGTGGTGTGTCCACGTGACTGTCTTAGGGCTCGTCTCTGCCAAAAGATCGTGGATCAGACTTGCACCGTCGTAGATCTCACGGTATTTGACCGTCACCGGGTCCCCGCCAGTAGTCAAGGAGCGCGCCAGCCAGTCGAGTGGGGCCTCCAGTTTCGCCAGTCCCGAGGTTTGCGCAGCCGCCTGTACCGCGGCATCGAGGAGGTCCATCTCCTCGACTACGGGGGGACCCTGGTGATCCGGATCACGGACGAGCAACACGAGCCGGGAGAAAACCAGCGTGTCCGGGTGCCGACGCAACCCTGCCTCCCTGGGCGATACCTCGATCTTGCGTGTGCGGTTCTCGCCCTTCACCAGTGAGAGCGGCTTGGGATAGGCGCCCACGGTGCCGTCACGGCGGATCGCCACTGACTCGTCAGACACATAACCGAGGGTGGTGCCCAGCGTTCGAGCCGCCGTCGTCTTGCCCATCCCAGAGGGCGCCACGAGGACGACGACGCGGCCCGCCTCGTCGGCGAGCCCGGCGGCGTGGAATAGAAGGTCCGTACCGACACGTTTTCTGAGGGCGTCCATGGTTACGGCCCCTGAGAGGAGGTACGGGAAAGCCTCCCAGTCTTCACCGACAAGTAGCTGGACGGCAGAGTCCTCCAGCCCGTCGTGTACACGGACAAGCCGGATGCTCGGTTCCTCCGGGGACGGTTGACCATCGGCCATGGACCACTCCCAGAGCCTATGAATTTCGGCACGTTCGTTCTGTGTGAGGCAGGACGTGTCCACGCGGACTCGCGTTCCCAGGACCTTTAGCTCCACGCAGCCACTCCCTTCCATACGATGCCTGCGCCCACAATATCGGCTGCCCAGAAGGAAGGTCTGTTCGGCTTGAGCCAGCCTCGGGGGCGGCCCGATAGGCTTCCAATGTGGTTGGAAAACGTGACCTGGCTCGCGTAGCGCGAGGAAAGCTTGGTGCGCCCTTGCGCATGGGCTACACCGCAGTGTCGTGGCTGGAGATCGCGGCCTTCTCCGCTGCCGCTCGGCGTCACCCAAAAGCCAGCCACACGGTTCCTGGACTGACAGCTATTGCCAAGACTTTCGAACGGCCAGGTGCTGCGCGGCGAATGCTCGGCAGTCTGCGCCGGGTCTTCGATGGGCCGATAGTCGTTGCGGATGACTCGCGGACCCCCCAGACATTTGCGGATCCTGGCATCCAAGAGGTCCACCTGCCCTTCGACTCAGGGGTGGCTCACGGGCGGAATGCCGCTCTCGCGGAGGTCGGTACCGAGTTCGTCATGTCCGTGGACGACGATTTCGTGTTCACGGCGGACGTGGACCTAAACCGAGTGGTGGACTACCTGCGCCGCAACCCGGAGGTGGACATCGTCGGCGGGGCGGTTATCAACCTTCCGCTCCTGCAGGTCGTCGACTACTCCACCGCTCAACTGTTCGCATACCGGGGAGAACCAGTTCTCCCGCTGGGCACGGTGGTGGATGGTCTGCCGGTGCTGTTCAAGGTGCCGCAGTTCTTCATCGCCCGCACCGACCGGCTCCGTATGGTGGGCTGGGACGACTCCCTGAAGCGCGTGGATCACAATGACTTTTTCACGCGGGCGTACGGCATTCTCCTGACAGTGCACGACGAAGGTTTCTACTGCCTGCATGCTCAGCCAAAGTTCGATGAGCACTACCAGTCGTTCCGACGAGACACAGACGCGGACTTTCGCTATCTCCACCGCAAGTGGTCGGACGGGTGATCCCTCCGACGATTCGCACAGGCGATGATCGCAAGAGGTGCGGTTGAGGCTTTCCGCCACTTCGTCGTGCGGAAGAGCCGGGATTGGCTGGGTCGCGGAGGGGATGCTTGACTCGGGTCTAGGCACCCAAGCCGGGGCACGTAGCCTATGGGCGTGGATGTTGCTGCCGTACTTGCCGCTTGGCTCATAATCGTCGTCGTTCTGATCGCTAGCGGTATCGGCAAAATCCGCCATCCGCAGGGTGCCGAGGAGGCTTTTGTTGCGCTGGGCGCGCCGAAGTGGCTGAACCGCCGGTGGATCATCCAGGCGCACCCGTGGGCAGAGATCGCACTGGCCACACTCCTGCTCGCGTTGCCCCACCCGGGCTCCGTGGTCGCTGCGGCTTTCGCATTCGCGCTCTTCTCGGCATACCTGTTCTTCATCTGGCGGGTGGTCGCCTCGGGGAAGAACGCCTCGTGCAATTGCTTCGGTTCCCTCGGCTCCGCCACCGTGGACCGCTGGACGCTGGGCCGAAACGCTCTATTGGCTCTTTTGGCCGCACTCATGCTCGTGGATGCGGCCTTGGGCGGATCAGCGGTCGCCCGGTTTGGTGGCCTGGGGGAGGGGTGGTGGTGGGTGCTGGCCTTGATGCTCACCGCTGGGCTCACCTATCTCGTGACCCGTGATGACGCCCCAGCACCTCGGTCGGCCAGTGTGGATGACGGGCCCGAAGAGGACTATCTAAGGTTGCCGATTCCGGATGTCGCGGTTCGCGCGGAAGCCAGCGGTGAGCGCATCTCGCTGCGCGACCTCCCCCAGGAGCGAGCGCAGTTGCTTTTTTTCGTCCAACCCGATTGTGGCCCGTGCTCGCTGGTCACCAGCAAGCTCACCGACTGGGAGCGAGACTTGCCGGAGATTGATTTCCGAGTGCTGTGCTGGATGACGCACGCGGACGTGGCGGAGGAAGAACCACAGTGGGCCCCGTTCTACATCGAGGAGGCTGACGGCGCAGTGGGCTCCGTCTTCGGCATCACCGGCCGCCCCTCTGCAGTGTTGCTGGGCATGGATGGGCTACTCGCGGGAGGTCCGGTCACCGGCTCGACTGCTGTGGAGCAGATGGTGGCCGATATTCAGGAACAGATCGCTCCTACCCGTGAGTGGGCGGACGAGGCGCAGCGGATCGCAGTTGATCACTCAGCCGTAGAAAGACTGGCTCAGTAAGTACCTCGGAGCGGGCGGCTGGGACGGTTACACGCTGAAGCTCAGCTTGAGGTGTGCCCTCACTCTCCGGGGCGGGAGAAGAATCGTCGGAAGCTTTTGCTCGCAGGAACCTCACGCGCTTCGCTTTCGATCAGGCGAGGTTCATCGCCCGACAGACGCGCCAAGAACGGTGCCACGACATCCAGGGCTCCATCGATCTCCGACGCGCACACAGCAGCCGCCTTCTTTCCGCGCCCGTATGGATCAGCCACGTCCAACGTCATCGACGCTGCGGGTAGCGCTCGTCGCATCTCATCGAGGGTGTCAGGGCCAAGGGTCGTTGGGATATCTCTCACAGCGAGAGCCAATTGACGTAGGCCAACAATCCGGTCCGCATGCTGGGGCCACTTCCGCAGCAGATCCATGTGGTGGGAGTAACCGAGCGTGATGATGAGGTCAGCCGCCGCCAGGTCCGCATCGTCAACCTGCCGACTCAGGTGGCCTTGCCCAGATCCGCCTCGGGCAACCAGTTCTGCTGCCATCGCCTCATCCATCGCTTTCCCGCCTCGCGCTCGAACTCCGACGCTTGCGACGTCGACCGAATGATCGGCCAGGAGCATGGCTGTGCGCCGCTCTGCATAAGGTGAGCGCGCGATGTTCGCCGTACACACAAACAGCACGCGCAGCCTCGACTCGCCTTCCATCTGCTGTGACCCGTTCATGGTGGGAAGCCTATGTGGTCCGGCTGATGAAGGCCCCGTCCGTCAGAACAGTTCGATGTCGGCCAGTGTGAGCCGCCAAGCGCTAGGTGGCGGAGGAGAGGAGGCCAGGGGCCGGGTCGTCAACAGCGGGCCGGGCACCGGCATGGGGAAGAGGCCGGCGTGCGGGCCGGTTCGCAGCCCGATGGCGTAGTCCGCGCCGGTCTCGCGCAGAACACGGGAGACCAGGCGTGCGCCCGTTCGCCACGTGGGCGCCAATTGCTCCACGATGGCCGCCTCGACGGCATCGCCCCGCCGCCTCAGGCGGAAGATCACACCGCCGGCGCCGGGGTCCCGGTCGTCGGCCAACAGGAGGCGGTACCGCAGGGGGGCAAACGCCGTGCGCCAGGCGAGGTACTCGGGCGTCCGATCAGTCCGGAATCCGCTGGAGGGGGCGTGGGTGAGTAACGCCTCGGCCAGGTTGCGGTCCGTCAGCGCAGCGGGCGCGTCTACACCCACGGAGCTCTCTTCGGACCACAGCCGGGCGGGCACCCGCGACGTGGCCATCT
>JAUNVL010000124.1:6182-7715 GCA_030537675.1 Propionibacteriaceae bacterium
GACGTGGCCATCTTCACCAGCGCAGCAGGGCCGGAGGGCAGCACCCCCACGGGGAGGCGCTTGACCTTGCTCCAGCCCATTTTCAGGTACCCGGGGGTGCTCTGGTCATTCGGGGTGTTGAAGACGATTCCATCGCCAGCCAAGGTCAGCTCAGAAACACCCATGAGCGTCAACCTGCGGAAGATGCCCAAACCCTGGTACTCAGGATGGGTGGCAGTGTCGACGGCGCGCACCGCGGTCACCCGCTTGCCGTCATTGTTCACAAACCGCCAACGCAGGAGTGTCCGGTAACCAACAATGCGGTCTTCGTGGAGCGCCACCCAGGCGGGGGACACCCCGAATGCGTTCTGGCGATGCTTCCAATCGAGGAAGGCAGGATAATTGGGGTCGTCGTCCTTCTTCAGCGATGCACGCAAGAGCGGAATGATCTGGTCGTCATCCGACGGCTGAGCACGGCGGAACTCAAGATCCGCGGCATTCATGGTGCTCATTGGCAACCCAATCTCGTGGAGGAATGACGGCTAGTCTAGGGGTTTGTGTTGACGTCCCCTTGAACGGAGTAGTGATGGACCCGGTCCGCGTGCTGTGGTTGGTCAAGGGTCTTGGCCCTGGTGGTGCCGAGCAGCTACTCCTCCTGTCAGCCCAGATCGCCGACCGTGAACGGTTCACCTACCGACTGTGCTTCGTGCGCCCGGACAAGACCCACCTGGTCCCCGAATTCGAGGCATCAGGACTGGCGCCACAGCGCCTGGGCACCAAGGGGAAGGGCAGGCTTGCGTGGGTCACCGAGCTGAGGCAACAACTGGCATGGGCCGACGTCGCCCACGTCCATTCCCCGGTCCTCGCCTCGCTGACACGGTTGTTGTCCCTTACGTTGCCGAAGAAGCGCCGACCGGCCGTCGTCGTCACCGAGCACAATGAATGGACAAGCCACCACCGCTTGACCCGTTTGGCCAATGGTTTGACCGCGCCGTTGGACACCTATCGCTGGGCGGTCTCGGATCAGGTGCGCGAGACGGTCTGGCCATCGCAACGGTCCCGTACGGAGGTGTTGATTCATGGCATCAATACTTCGGCCGCAGCGCCAGACTCGATGGCGCGAAAGAGACTGCGCAAAGAACTCGGAGTGGAGGACGACGAAGTCCTTGCCCTCACTGTGGGAAACCTCAGGCGAAACAAGGACTATCCGAACCTCTTGGCAGCGGCGAAGCGTGCTCGTGACGAGGCGCCTGAACTCCGGTTCGCCGCAGTGGGGCAGGGACCGCTCGAGGGGGAGGTCGCTGCCCTCCACGCGTCGCTCGGCCTGGGTGACGGCTTCCAGCTACTAGGGTTCCGCCGCGACGTCCGCGATCTGATGGCGGCAGCCGACATCTTCGTCATGGGTTCGGCCCATGAGGGACTGCCGGTGGTGATCATGGAGGCGTTTGCCGCCGGTCTGCCGGTGGTGGCGACGGGAGTCGGTGGCGTACCCCAGCAGGTCCGCGACGGGCAGGAGGGGTTCCTCGTGCCGGCGGGGGACCCGGAGTCCCTTGC
>JAUNVL010000125.1 GCA_030537675.1 Propionibacteriaceae bacterium
ACGTAGCCGTCGAGGTCGGAGTCGATGTTGGCGACGTAGCCGTCGAGGTCGGCGTGGAAGTGGCTGTGGACGTCGGCACGTTGACGCAGGGCCCGCCCTTGAAGGTGTTCGTGTCGAGGGTGACCGATCCGTTGCGAGCGAGGGCGCGTCCGTCGACCGTGGTTCCGGTATCGGCTGTGATCGATGTCAACGCCAGGATGTTGCCGACGAACGTGGTGTTGGTGCCCAGCGTTGCTGAACTCCCGATTTGCCAGAACACATTGCAGCCCTGTGCCCCATTGAGCAGGACGACACTGCTCGATGTGGCCGTGGTCAGGGCGGAGCCGACCTGGAAGACGAAGACAGCATTGGGGTCACCTTCGGCATCAAGGGTGAGGGTTCCGGTGAGGCCCATGGAGCTGGTGCTGTTGTAGACGCCGGGAACCACGGTGGTACCGCCCAGGTTGCCTGTGATGCTGGCGTCAGGCGCCTGTCCGGCCGCCGCGTTGTAGGCGATGGTGAGGTCGGATTGTGCTTGGAGCGCGTGGGCGTCCGCTGCGTGTGTGGTGCCGTTCACCAGACCCGGCGGAAAGCCGGTGATGGCGGTCCCCGGGCTGACTCCCAGATCCTTGTTCAGCACGCTCGGCCCGGTATTGGTGACCGACGCGCCGCCGAGAACTGAGTACGACCCAGCCGTTCCAAGATCCACGGCGGTGCCGATCGCGGAAGCAGGGGACGTGGCGAAGAGAAATCCCGACGCCCCAGCCAGGGCGATCAACGCCCCGGCGGCCACAAATTTGATGGATTTGGCCCTTTGCGTATGCGAATTTGTGTTGCGGATTTCGGGAATTGTCATTAATTCTCTCCTAGAGTCCGGCAGATCACGGACGAAACATCCACTGAAGCCGATGGCTCAGATATACCACGCTGCATGAGATTTCCTCGCATGTTGAATGAGGACATATCCACCGCCGACCAATCCACATATTGGGTTTTATTCACCATCGCATTTATTCCATGATCGAAGCGACCTGATTTGGCTGACGATAATATTTCCACTGAAGACACTCTCGCACTGTCCGCGCTTGTCACAGCCGATTGAGAACATCTTGATGGAATCGTGGAGCCACATCAGCCGCACCAATACTGTCCAGCCATTTCTACTGCCTTCGACAGAAATGACCACGCAAAGGGGCCACACCCCCAGAAATCCATCCTCCAGAATTGACAGCCAATCAACTTGCGTGGATACCTGAATCACACAGGGCAGTTCTCTGGGATTCAGTGGGAATTTCACCACTCCCAGCGGCGACGCCTGGCACGCTTCGCCGCGTCGGGTGGCGCGTACTCGGCCCCATACGCACGCACCGCGCCGCAGTGCGACGCGAAGCGAAGCATCGTGGCTGGATCCCGGCACCAGAGGCAAACCCACCACGCAGGATCCGCACTCCTGTGGCACGCGCTCCTAGACGCAGCCAGCGCTCTCCTGAAAGACACATGTGCGTGTCTGACTGTGCAGACACGGCGGTCACCGCGCTTGATTGTCCTGTGCGATGTCTGACGGGGCAGGCCCGCCGTGGCCACGCGTCGTGCGACGATCAAGGTTGTCAACAGCGTCACAGTTACTCAGTCACTACGACGCCAGCGCACAAAGCCGCAATAGATGTACATCCGGGACACAATCCCGGATGATGAACACCGACGATCATGTCCCCGTGGACAACAGAGCTAGAGAAGGTCCGGAACACCAATGAAGACATTGCTCAAGGTGATCACCTCCTTCATCGTTGGAGGTCTCGTGGTGTTCGCGGCTTTGGCCGTCTCTTCCAACGTGCCGCTGCTGCAATCGGAGTCCGAAACCAGCGACAGTCAGGTGATCAGGTACATCACCCGGAAGGAACAAGTCGTTCTGATGAGTCTGGGCATTGAGGGAATATCCCAGAAGAGCGACAAGAGCCGGTTCCTGGGGATGGAGATCCCGGGGAGCGACAGGGCATCCTTCCTGCAGTACAAATTCTCTGCCAAGTTGGGCATCGAGGGCAAGGACGTCGAGGTATCGCAGACCGGGGACAGTGAATACCTCGTTCGGATTCCAGAGTTCATCTTCATTGGCCACGATGACGTCGGCTTCAAGATGATCGCCGAGAAAAACGGTCTACTGAGCGCCGTCACGCCCAAGATTGATTCCGTGGAGGCGATCAACGAGATCCTCAACAAGGACACACAAGCTCAGTACATCCAGTCCAACCTGGAGGTCCTGGAAGAACAGGCACGACTTTTCTACAGCGGAATCATCACCAGCATTGATCCAGACATTGCCGTGCGGTTCGAATTTCTCCCCGGGTCGCGATAACACCCAGCGGCCGTTTTCCAGACGCGAGGTCCGACACGTCAGCTCAGGGCAGTCCCTCGGACTTGTTCGTCAATCAGAGCAACGAGTGCCAATGTGCGATCAGCGACGATGAGTCGCTCGGCAACCGTCGATGCAGCCGGCGCTACCGTGACCTTCACACCAAGGTAGCCAAGCGCGGCTCCGTCGGCAGCCGCCAGTGTCTCCTGAATCTCGTCGGAGCCGAGCAGGCTGTCGCTCCACGCCGTGGGATCGGGACCTGCCCCTCGGGGGGCGATGTGCCCGTCGGACCACGGAGCACCCCATGGACCTTCAACGTCGCTGGCTCCCGAGAACATGATCCCCTTCAGAAGCCCTTCCCGAGCCGCGCAAGCCACGTGTTCCACCGGGGTCCGGGCGGAGCGGCCCTCAATGGCTGACCTGCCCCAGTTGATGGAAAGACCGAGGCGGTCATCACTGATGGACCTGAGTACCTCCAACTCCTCAGAAAGCTCCAGGAATCCCTTCTCGGGCGCGAAACCGGGCCGTGTCGCGTCGCAGTGCTCCACCACCAGCGCAGTGCCCCCCGCTTCAATCTCCAACAGTTCAGTGAGGGACGCCTCGAACGCCGACATCGAGCCCAGAGGATGTCTGGGCGCGCTGTGGATCTCAATGGCCCGGATGCGCTGCCGCCCGCTGACCTCCGCGGTCCGGCGTGCCAACTCCAGCGCGCGCCGAACATCGCCGACTGCTGCCCGACGTCCCTCCGCATCCTCGGAGGCGAGTCCATAGCGTGGATCTGAACCCAGCCTCCCCATCACCGTCGGGATGCACGTGATGACCACGTCCCAACGGTCAGCAACAATCCCGGGCAGTCCGTTGCGCGGTTCACCCAAGCAATCGCGTTCTCCGAGGGCCTCAGCGAGCGGCATCTCAAGGGCCCCCACGAGTGGCTGCGCTTCCAGTGCGCGGTACGCCTCAACGAGTTCCTCATCCGGCACCCCACTGAAGAGCGCGTACGCCCCCAGAACCAGTCCGTGATCCATCATCTTGCTCACCGTCCTTGCGCCACGAGCGAGATCCGCTGCCGCATCACATGGGTGTCGCCCGGTGCCAGGGTGATCGCCTCGTCAAGAGCGTTGACAGCCTCGATGCAGAGCATGCCGCCCCACTCGTCGTCTCCGAAGTCCGGCATGGCCGCAGACTTGGCGACCCAGGGGTTCCAGACCACGGTGTTGGCCGACCCCTCCTTGCTGATCTCCAGCCGTCGGCCCCACACCGGGTCATCGAGCACGACGGCGCCCGTGTGCATGTACAGGCGGTCAGTCTCCGCTGTGATCGTCACCGGAGCGTCCTGGACGCATTCCAGCGTCGGAGCCCCGGCCGCACGATCCAGGTAGTCGGCGCCCTCGAGCCCCTCAACGCTGACGCGAGCCACTTCACCCACCGCGATGTAGGTGTGCAGGGCGTTCTCGAACGTGAACGACACGTCGTCGCGATTGGTGACCGTCAGCTCGACCTGCAAGTAACCCGGCGTGAAGACGACCCGTACGTTGGCGAGGAAGGCGTAGGGGAAATCCGCCTGGGGACCGATCTCGGTCTGGTCGAGCTCGTACTCGACGACGAGCCTGCCGTCAGCGTCGATGCTGTCGTCGACGCCTGCGCGGGTCCACGTGTTGGTGCGTCCGAAGCCATGCGCCGGCTTCAACACACCCAAGGGGCCTGCGCCGAACCACGGGAAAATGACCGGCACTCCCCCACGAACGGCCTGACCTGGCTCGTACATCGACTTCGCGCTCATCCACAGGACTGGCTTCTCACCGCTCGGCTGCCAGGCCCAGACGTGGGCTCCATGGTCGAAGACGCCGTAGTGACCTGAACCGGGTCGAGCTTCGATGCCCGTCAACGGATGGCTGGTGACCTCGTAACTCATGACGCTCCTTCGATGACGGACACGCACGGACCGGTGGGGCGCGTGGCTACTTCGTTGCGACGCTACTAGCGCAGCGCGGCTGAGGTGCCTCGAAGACAAAGCTCACAGAAACGATCACGCCCCTCATCAGTCGAGGTCGTCCGCCCAGGGTGCGATGTCGACCTCATTGCCCTCCGCGTCAGCGAGTGTCCACCAGTAGGGTGCGTTCGCGTCGTTCACCATGCGACCGCCCGCGGCGAGTGCGGCGGCGATGCGCCCCTCCACCTGATCGCGCGGAATCGAAACATCGACGTGCATGCGGTTGCGTTGTGGCCGCGGCTCATCCATCTGCTGGAAGGTCACCACGGGCCCGAAGCCGAGCGGGTCCACGGCGTCCTCGTCGCCCTCTTCCCTGTAGCCGAGTGCCGCGCACCAGAAGGGCCGTATTTTCGCAATGTCCAGTGCGTCGACGGAGACCTGCAGCACGTGGACCATGGAAGGATCGGCAGAAATCCCCAGTTCGCGTGCTGCCGCGGAGATCTGCTGCGCGAGCGCGACGTCGCGCTCGCTGATGTCGCCGATTTCATGGGTGACCAGCGCCACCCTCACTCCCCCGTAGCGCAGGTCGACGTCCGGATGATGGTCTGCCTCATCTGCCAGCAGCCCGATGGCTTCCACCAGTTCCACGCCTTTGGCGAAGGATCCCGTGGAGAAGTGGGCCATCGCGCCACCGAACAGCACCCGCCAGTCCTTGACCCCGTCTGCATCATGGAAATCCCGGTGCGAAACGCGCTTCACCATGTGCGCCTCCATTCATGTGTGCTCCTCCGTTGACGGGGGCTCCTCCCACACTGCGCCCGCGGCACGGCGGTTGTCAACGGTCGGCCTGGAACCCGATGGATCCAAATGGCAGGCCCTCGAGACGAGGTGCACGCTGTGCGCGAGCCGTGCGCACAGCTGTACGAGGCGATGGGACTGCACTTTGTCCCTGGTCCGCGCCTGGATGCCCTGGCAATGGCTCACGGCAGGACGATCACCTTTCCGGCTGCATGACCGTCCTCGACCTCGGCGATCGCCTGGGCGGCCTTGGCCAGGGCATAGCGCGACGTCACCGTGGGATCCACGAGGCCGTACTTGATCACATCGGTGATCTTGCCCAAGCTGTCGTCCGTCCGCTTGACGACGGAGCCGCCGACCTCGCGTGCGGTGTCACCGTCGGCGAGCGTCAGGATCAGCGACGGATCCTTTGCTACGGGGGCGACGGCGCGGAGAGCGTCCCCACCCGCCAGGTCCACGATCAGGTCCACGCCGTCAGGTGCCGCCTGCCGGGCGCGCTCGGCAAGTCCGTCTCCGGACTCGATGAACGTTGCACCTGCTGACTCGACAAGTTCACGCTTGGCGGCACTCGCAACGCCGAGGACCTTGAAATTGTGGACTTTCCCGATCTGGACTGCCATCCGGCCCACCCCGCCACCGGCGCCGACAATCAGGAGCGTCTGACCCGACTCAAGTTCGATCTGGTGGGTGGCGTCGTAGGCGGCCGTACCGGAGACGGGAATCGCGGCCGCGTCCTCGAAGGAAATCTCTTCAGGCTTGGCCACCGTCCTGTCCGCACGCAGGAGGGTGTACTCGGCGAAGGCACCAGCTCCGTGTGCCACCAGCCCCAGGACTTCGTCGCCGACGACGAAGTCCTCCACACCTTCACCCACCGCAGTCACGATGCCAGACGCCTCCCGGCCCATGGGGACCGGCGGCGCCTCATGCCTGCCCAGGAGTCCCTCGCGGATCTTCCAGTCAACCGGGTTCACCCCGGCCGCCTTGACCTGGATGGCGATCTCATCGGCACCCGGATCAGCGGTGGGAAGCTCGATCAGTGCCTGGTGCTCGGGGCCACCGTAGTTCTTGAAGACGAAAACCTTGGACATGGGAACTCCTTCTGTCGTGCGTGAGGAATGTGTGTGTGGAGGGTTCGACGTTTGTCAGCAGTGCATCCGGCGCCATCAGGCATCGACCTGATCAGCTGCGACGGCAGCCTCGACGGGCGTCCTTTCGCTCGTGCCCAGTGCGGTCAGGCCATGGGTGTTGCGCAGCAGCCGCATCGCGTTGATGATCACGATCAGCACCGAGCCCTCGTGGACCAGCATGCCGATCGACATCGTGACGCCGCCGGCGAAGACGCCCACGAGCAGTGCGACGACCGTGATCAGCGAGATCGCCATGTTCTGCTTCATGACGCTGACGGTGCGCTTGGCCAGGCTGATCGCTTCGGGCAGCTTCAGCAGGTTGTCTCCCATGAGCGCGATGTCCGCGGTCTCCACCGCGACTGCCGATCCGGCCGCACCCATCGCCACACCAATGTTGGCGGTCGCCAATGCGGGGGCGTCGTTCACACCGTCGCCGACCATCGCGACGACGTACCCCTCTGCTTGCAGCTTCGCGACGGCATCCAGCTTGTCCTCGGGCAGGAGGCTGGCGTGGATCTCGTCGATGCCGGTGGCTTCGCCGATGGCCTCGGCCACGAGTTGGGTATCACCGGTCAGCATGACGACCTTCTTGACGCCAGCGGAGTGCAGACGCCGCACCATCTCTGCCGCATCCTCACGGATTTCGTCGGCGACGGCAATGAGTCCGATGACCCGGTCATCAACCGCCACAATCATGGGTGTTCTGCCCTGGGCTGCGAGAGACTCCGCCTGAAGGGCCGCACCCATGTCATCGCTGATGCCGTACTCCTCCAGGAGCGCCACATTGCCGATCAGGACCCGCCGAGCATCGACGTCGGAGACGATGCCCTTTCCGGGCACGGGCGTCACCTCACCGGGGATGCCGCTGGGTGCCACGCCCTCGTCGCGTGCACGCTGGAGGATGGGACGGGACAGGGGATGCTCGGAGCCGAACTCAGCTGCGGCTGCCCAGCGAAGCACCTCGGAGCGGTTCGACGTCGGATCCAGCACGATGATGTCGGTCAGCCTCGGCGTGCCCTTGGTGAGGGTGCCCGTCTTGTCCAGCGCGACGGCGGAGATCTTGGCGGAGGT
>JAUNVL010000126.1 GCA_030537675.1 Propionibacteriaceae bacterium
CCGATGGTGACGAGCCAACCGGCTCGACGATCCCGCATGCGCGCCTCGTCGAGCGCCTCCACAGTTGACAGCACGAGAAGCATTCTAGGCTGATGCCATGACTGACCAGCCAACTGGCGCCCTGGTGCTCGCTGCCACGCCCATCGGATCCCACCGCGACGCCAGCGAATCACTGCGATCCCTGCTCGCAGAAGCAGACGTGGTGGCCGCGGAGGACACCCGGAAGTTTGCGATGCTCCTGCGGCGCCTGCAAGTGGTCGCGACGGGACGGGTGGTCTCCTTCTACGAGGGCAACGAGGAGGGACGGACCGCGGAACTCCTGGACGCCATCGAGGCCGGACAGACCGTCGCGCTGGTCACCGATGCAGGCATGCCGTCGGTCAGTGACCCCGGCTACCGCATCGTCAAGGCCTGCATCGAGCGTGGTCTGCGTGTCACGGCCATGCCCGGCCCCTCGGCAGTGCTGACAGCTCTGGCCGTGTCCGGCCTCCCCACTGACCGGTTCTGTTTCGAGGGATTCCTGCCCCGCAAGTCGGGGGAACGACGTTCCCGGTTGAGCGGTGTAGCGGGCGAGACCCGCACCATGGTGTTCTTCGAGGCCCCGCACAGGCTCGCCGATTTCCTGGCCGATGCCGCTGTGGTGCTGGGGCCTGACCGGGCAGCCGTGGTCTGCCGCGAACTGACCAAGCCGTATGAGGAAATCATCCGCGGCACGCTGTCCTCCCTGCGGGAGTGGGCGGCGGACGGGGTGCGCGGCGAGGTGACCCTGGTGGTCGGTGGGGCCGAGGTGCAAACCGCTGGCGTCGACGACGCGCTGGAACTGGTGTCCGCCCGCATCGCCGATGGTGAGAAGCTGTCCACAGCGGTTCGCTCCGTTGCCGATGTGACGGGAGCCAATCGCAAGGAGCTGTACGAAGCCGCACTGGCGGCGAGAAAGGAGAAGGCATGAGCGTCATCGATGAACTCAAGCTGCCCCCGTTGCCGGAGCCGCTGCCTCGTCCCGTGGTCGACAACCACACGCACTTTCCTTCCACACAAAGGTTCTCCGGCCTCAGCGCCAAGGACTCCTTGGACCTGGCGAGCACCGTGGGCGTGACTCGCGCCATCGACGTGGGCGTCGACCTTGAATCGTCACGCGAAGCCATAGCGCTGGCTCTGACCGATCCCCGCGTGGTGGCATCCGTCGCGCTGCACCCCAACCACGCAGCCCACGTCTTCGAGCAGAAGGGGCACGACGAGCTGAACGCGCAGCTGCTCCAGATTCCCGCGCTGGCAGCGTTCAAGGTGGTGCGCTCCATCGGTGAGACCGGGCTCGACCACTTCCGCACACGCAGTGGGGACGGCCGCCGCGCCCAGGTGCACTCGTTCCTTTCCCACATCAAAGTGGCACGGGAACTGGACCTCACCCTGATGATTCACGATCGTGACGCGCACCAGGAGATCCTCGATGTGCTGGACAGCACCACGACGCCGGAGCGCGTGGTGATGCACTGCTTCTCCGGCGATGCGGATTTTGCCCGGGAGTGTGTGGCACGCGGCTACTGGATTTCGCTGCCGGGCGTGGTGACATTCGGCACCGCCGAGCCGCTGCGGCTGGCGGCCAGGGAAGTGCCGTTGGACAAGCTCCTCGTGGAGACCGACGCGCCGTACCTCACCCCGAAGCCACAACGGGGCAAACCCAACGCCCCCTACCTGCTGCCCCACACCGTGCGGTTCGTGGCAGACCTGCTGGAGGTCGACCTCGCGGCGTTCTGCGACCAACTCGTCAGCAACACCTTCGACGCCTATGGCGGCCCGTGGGGCGAGGATGCCTGAGGTGGGCCTGCTGGACCCCTCATCGATCCGTCGTCTCGCGGCTGAGATGGACCTTCGGCCCACCAAGCAACGAGGCCAGAACTTCGTCATCGACCCCAACACGGTGCGGCGCATCGTCTCCTTGTCGGGAGTCACCCCGGACGACGTCGTGCTGGAAGTGGGACCCGGCCTGGGCTCCCTGACCCTGGGGTTGCTGGACGTGGCGCGGTCCGTCACGGTCGTCGAGATCGAGGACCGGCTGGCAGAACGGCTGCCACAAACGGTGTCCGAACGGCTCGGGCAGGGTGCGGCGGACCGGCTCTCAGTGGTCAATGCCGATGCCCTGCGCATCATGGACCTCCCCGGAGATGACCCCACGGCAGTGGTGGCCAATCTCCCGTACAACGTGTCCGTGCCCGTGTTGTTGCACCTCCTGGCGCGATTTCCCGGCTGGCACAAGGGACTCGTGATGGTGCAGCTCGAGGTGGCCGACCGTCTGGTGGCGCCGCCCGGCAACAAGACCTATGGGGTCCCCAGCGCCAAGATGGCCTGGTACGCCTCTGCCACGCGTGTGGGCACCGTCCCACCGAAGGTGTTCTGGCCCGTGCCCAACGTCGAGTCCGGGCTGGTGCGGATCGAGCGTCGCGACCCACCGGAAACCACCGCCCCGCGGGAAAAGGTCTTCACCGTGATCGATGCTGCATTCGGTCAACGGCGCAAGATGCTGCGCGCCGCACTGGCACCGCTCATGGGCTCAGCGGCGGAGACGTCGCGGATCATCGAGGCGGCTGGCGTTGACCCGCAGGCTCGCGGGGAGGTGCTGGACATCACGCAATTCGCGGCGATTGCGGCTGCCTGGGTTGCCTCCCCATCGTGATGGGCTACGTTTCAGACGTGGCCCAGGTAGTGCGGGTGCGCGTACCCGCGAAGGTGAATCTTGCCCTGTGCGTCGGCGCGGCCGACGACACCGGGTACCACGAGCTGGGCACTGTCTTCCAGGCCCTGTCGTTGTGGGACGAGCTCACGGTGGAGCCTGCAGCCCCTGGCGTGTTCCGCGTCGCCTTCCGCGGCGAGGGTGCCGCATTTCTCCCCACCGACGACACGAACCTCGCGGTGCGCGCTGCCCGACTGCTGGCCAGCCACTGCGGCGTGACTGACGCCGGGTGCGTCATGGTGATCCGCAAACGCATCCCCGTCGCCGGAGGCATGGCAGGAGGATCTGCCGACGCCGCCGCCGTCCTGGTGGCGTGCAACGAGCTGTGGGGCAGGCCCGCTCGCGCCCACGAACTGCGGGACCTGGCCGCGCAGTTGGGCGCCGATGTGCCATTCCTGCTGACCGGCGGCACCGCGATCGGCACCGGACGCGGCGACATCATCGCGCCCATAGAAACCCGTGGCACCTACCACTGGACGCTCGCGCTCTCCCACACCGGACTCTCGACACCTTCGGTGTTCCGGGAGTTCGATCGTCTCGCGGAGCCGAGTGCGCCCGTCATTCCGCAGGACCTGCTCGACGCACTGGCGGAAGGGAATGTCGCCGAGGTGGGTCGCACTCTGGTCAACGATCTCTCCGATGCAGCGATCCGTCTGCAGCCGACGCTCGGCAGCACCCTCCAGATCGGCATCGATGCCGGCGCGCTGGGCGCGGTCGTCAGCGGCTCGGGCCCGACGTGCGCGTTTCTCTCCGATTCAGCGGAGTCGGCGTCCCTGGTGGCGGAGGCCCTCGCTGTGTTCTCGGGTGTGAGGGCTGTGCGCAGCGCGATCGGGCCAGTCGCGGGCGCGGGAACAGGGACGGGGGACGAGCATGGCTCTCGATGAGGTGGATCATGTGGTGGCGGCCTGGCGCGCCCAGCGGCCCGACCTCGCCGTCGATTCAATGCAGGTGTGGTCCCGCATCCATCGGCTGTCCGCTCTCCTTGACACGCACCGGAAGCAGTGTTTTTCTGACCGAGGTCTGGAGGCCTGGGAGTTCGACGTCCTGGCGGCGCTGCGGAGGGCAGGCGAACCACACAGGCTGTCTCCCGGACGGTTGCTCTCGGAGACGCACGTCACCTCCGGGACGATGACGCACCGCATCGACCGGCTCAAGGGCCGCGGACTGGTGACGCGGCTGCGCAACCCGGAGGACGGGCGCGGGGCGCTGGTGGAGCTCACCGAGCAGGGGCGCAAACTCGTCGACGATGCGATCGGCGCGCTGATCGCGCTGGAGGAGTCGCTGCTGGGGGAGTGGTCGCGAGCTGAGCAGGACGAACTCGCTGGCTCGCTGCGGCGGTTGTTGACTGACGCGGTGGCCGAGGACCGTCCGCGCGGCTGAGGACCTAGTCGGTCGACTCGTCCGCGGCCTGCGCCTTGCGGCCGTCGAGCACCTCGATGATGAGCCTCGGCTCGGGTTTGAGGTTGGCCATGCCGTTCCAGGCGAGGTTGATGAGGTGGCGGGCCACCACGAGCCGGTCCGGTTCGCGGTTCTCCAGCCACTGCTGCCCCGTCATCGCCACGAGCCCCACGAGGGCCTGAGCGTAGAGACCCGCGAATTGCGGATCCATGGCCAGCTTCGAGAACTCTGCGGCGAGGATGTCCTCCACCTGCACCGCGATGTCGCTGAGGATGGAGGCGAAGGACCCTCCCGGTCCCTGGAGCGAGGAGTCGCGGGCCAGGATGCGAAAGCCGTCGGGGCACTGGTCGATGTAGTCCAGCAGCGCGAGTGCTCCACGCTCCAGGAGGACGCGGGACCCTGCGTCCGGGGTGGTGAGGGCACCGCGGATGGAATCGTGGAGCGTCCGCACCTCACGGTCTACGACGACGGCGTAGGCGCCTTCCTTGCCGCCGAAGTGCTCGTACACCACTGGCTTGCTGACGCCGGCACGTGCGGCGATTTCTTCCACGGAGGCGCCCTCAAAACCTCGCTCAGCGAACAATTCGCGCGAGATGAGGAGCAACTGCTCGCGTCGCTCCGTCGATGTCATCCGCACACGGCCTCGTCGGGCACGCGAGGGAGAGGGAGTCGTCACACGGCCCAGTCTGTCATGCGCCTACGAATACGGCGGGACCGTGCTCACCGGCACGGTTTGGATACGGATGGCTCACGTGCAGGCATGGTGGCTGACTGGCGCAGCTTGTCCATGTGAGCGCATTCACTCCAGGCGGTGCGTTCCGTCCCTGTCGACGGCATACCGGAATCCCAACGGGCTGGTCCAGATCAGTTGTCCCATGACGGGTTGCTGGCATTTCCAGAAACCAGCGGTCTTTGCCCGGTGCGGACGGCGGCCAATGGGGGCAAGGTTCCCGAGACCAGTTTGCGGATCTCGGTACGACCACTGGTACGCGGTGGTGTGGTCGAGGTCCAAGCCGCGGCTGGTGCGGTTGCTGAACGGGAAGGCCTCGCGGGGAAACAGCAGGTGTGCCGCCTCGCGCATCCGTTTCGAGGGACGGTACTGGTGCTCGGCAGGCATGGAGTTGAGGTCGATGACCGGGGTGACTCTGACCTGCTTTCCATCGAGTATCTCGCGAAGCGTCGTGGCTGCGACGGTGCCGGCCCCGTCGACTTCGGCCGTCCCGTCAGCGTGTAAATGGATGTAGAGCTGAACCTTGGGCTGCAGTTTCGCGACCGGAACGGTGATCCTCCCGCACGCATGTCCGTGGCAATGGTGTGGGTCTGAGTCGATGCGTCCTGTCTCGGGATCCACGGGTGCTGTCAAGCAGGACGTGGTCGACTCCATCGTTGGAGTGCTGCCACTATCGGCGTCGTCGAATGCCTCGTAGTCGCCGGTCCCGAAGATGGGCTTCTGCAGTGCTCCCTGAATCATGGTGAGAGCGACGGCGGGGTGAGCCATGATCCCGAGTGCTTTGGACCGAAGGACATCGAGCGCGACCTGGGCGTAGGCGGGCTTTTCCCGCAATATCCCTGCCAGCTGGGTGACGGTGGCGTTGACGTACTTGGCGTCGAGCAGATCGAGTTTCGCGGTCAGGTTCACAGTGCCATCCTGCGGGTCCCAGACGCGGACGTTCCGATTGCGGAGTTGGCGTGCTTCGCGCTCTGCCGCGATCTCGGGATCGGCTGCGACGATGAGCTTGTCACACAGATCAATTGCCCCCTGCCATGACAGGCGGTGCTGTTTGGCCACCCACAGCTTCCCCACCTTGTCCGCCAAGTCCAGGGACAAGACGCCGAACTTGCCGGCGGCTTTCCTCGCTCGGTGGGCGTCTAGGGTCAACGCTTGCACGGCGTCCCATAGGGACGGGTGGCGGTGGTACAGGTTCAGTGTTTCGAACAGGATTGTCCGGGCCCGTGCTGGGCTGCAACACATCAGGGGCCCGAGTTCCATGGCTGCGAACTCGGAAATGGGGGAGGTCCCGAAGGACCCGCCTTGCGTAATGTCCTCGACCAATTCGTCGAGGAGGTCATCATCAATTGTCGTGGATGTGGAAGCCGTATAATTCTGCGCGAGGGAAACAATCGCGGACAACTGATCGGCCTGCGCATGTTTTTCCTGGTTCATGGCCGCCAGCAACCTTGCGGCCGCTTCGTCGCATTTCTGCTTGTTCATGTATGAAGCCTAATGACGACCACTGACATTTTCCTCTCGCCAATCAGTCAATTGGAAAAACTTTTCAAATCTATTTTGGAGGAGACGCCAGCCAGCATTCAGGAGCATGACCGTCGGCCATCCCGAGTGCCTGCATCGTCGCCTGCATGGTCGTGGGACCCACGAACCGGAAGCCGAGACCCTTCAACTTCTTGGACAATGCGGCGGACTCCGGAGTGCTGCCCGGAGCGGTGGGGCTGTGTTCCTCGGGATCGGACGGTGGGGGAGAGTGCTCGACGAAGATGTCCTCCAGGCGCAGCCCCTGTTCGTGCATCGTCAGGAGGGCGCGTGCGTTGCCGATCGCAGCCAGGATCTTCGCGCGGTTCCGGACGATCGATTCGTCCGCCATGAGGCGCTCGACGTCGGAGTCCTTGAACTTCGCGACCTTGGCCGGGACGAATCCCTTGAACGCCTTGCGGAACGCGTCGCGCTTCTTCAGGATCGTCAGCCAGCTGAGGCCGGCCTGGAATCCCTCGAGGACGAGTCGCTCGAAGAGTTCGCGTTCGTCGGGGGCGTCCTGCACAGGATGGCCCCACTCCTCGTCGTGATATCGCTCGTAGACCGGGTCTCCTGTACCGAAGCACCTGTTGCGCGTCATCGTCGTCCCTCCGCCGGTCGAGTTGGTCGTTCATGGTCACCACCATTGTGGTCCGGACCGGCTCGCGATCCGCACGAGCGCGTACTGGCTGTGCAGAACGGTGCGCTGGCCCGCGTCGTGGCAAGGCACTAGGCTGTCGGCAGGTCCCCATGGGGATCGTTCCCCGGTTGGTCTTTCGGCAGGGCCCGCCTGACTTTGAATCAGGATTAGCGAAGTAGGTTCGACTCCTACCCGGGGAGCCACTCTGACTAGGCCTTATG
>JAUNVL010000009.1 GCA_030537675.1 Propionibacteriaceae bacterium
CCGAGCATGATGAAGCCGAGCACCGCGAGCGACAGGAACAGGGACGGGAACAGCAGCATGTGGGGGGCCGCGGCGATGTAGCCGAGGCCTGAAGCCTCCGAGATCGCGATGCCCCACGAGATGGCCGGGGGCTGCAGTCCGATGCCGAGGAACGACAGGGCGGCCTCCGTCGTGATGAACGCACCGAGGTCGATGGTGGCGACGACGATGACAGGGGCCACAGCATTGGGCAGCACGTGGGACAGGATGATGCGCGCAGGACTTGCCCCCAGCGCACGGGCTGCCAGCACGTACTCGTTGGGCTTGACCTGCAGCACGCTGGAGCGCATCAGGCGGAAGATGTTGGGCCAGTACAGGATGGCCATGGCAAAGACCACCTTGCCGACGATCAGCGAGTACGGGGCACCGGGTGGCGAGCGGAACGTGTACATGATGATGATGCCGCCGAGCAGCAGCGGGATCGCGAAGAAGACATCCGCGATGCGCGACAGCAGCGCGTCCACCCAGCCGCCGGAGTACCCGGCGATGATTCCCAGGGCGCCGCCGATGATCACGGTGGCGATCATGGTGAGCGTGCCCACGAGGATCGAGGAACGGGCGCCGTAGATGGTGCGGGAATAGACGTCGCAGCCCTGCAGGTCGTAGCCGAACCATGCCCCCTTCTCCGGTCCGAGACGGGCGAGACTCAGATCGCAGTACCCCGGGTCAGCGGAGGTGAACAGCTGTGGCGCCATCGCCATGGCGACGAAGATGGCGATCAGCGACGCGGAGAACCAGAACAGGGGGCGGGAGCGCATGATGCGCCACGCGTCGCTCCACAGCGACGCACCGGCCTCCTCCGGGGTGGCGACGGCGGGATCGACACCCTCGGTGTTGATCTCCTCGGGCCTGTTGATGTGCATGTCAGTCATTGGTGATCCTTGGGTCCAGGACGCCGTAGAGCAGGTCGACGAGCAGGTTGACCACGAGGTACACCACGACCAGCACGATGACAGCCCCGACCACCGAGACACCGTCACGCTGGTTGATGGAGCGCCAGATGAAGAAGCCGACCCCGTTGATGTTGAAGATGCGCTCGGTGATGATGGCGCCGCCCATGAGCGCACCGACGCTGGCACCGATGTAGGTGACGACAGGGATCAACGAGTTCCGCAGCGCGTGGACGCCGACGGCTCGGCTCGGGGCCATGCCCTTCGACTTGGCGGTGCGCACGTAGTCGGAGCGCAGGTTCTCCACGAGGTTCGTGCGTGTCAGGCGTGCAACGTATGCCACCGACAGCGCGCCCAGGACGAAGCCGGGCATGAGGAGTTGGTACCACGTTCCCTGCGTGGCGGTGACGGGGAACCATCCAAGTTTCAGGCCGAAGAGCATCTGCGCTGCTCCGCCGAGGACGAACACGGGGATGGAGATCAGCACGAGCGTGCTGATGGTCACGAAGTTGTCCACGAACTTGCCCTTGCGGATGCCCGCCAGTACGCCGGCGGTGATGCCGAAGATGATGACCACCAGGATGGCGATGAACGTGAGTTTCAGCGTGGTGGGGTAGCGCAGGGCCAGTTCATCCACGACACGGTTGCCGTAGAAGTTGGTGCCCAGGTCACCCTGGAGCAGTTTGCCGAGGTACAGGAAATAACGCACGAGCAGCGGCTCGTCGAGGTTGTACTCGGCACGGAATTTGGCGATGTACGCGGGTGAGCAGGGCCTCTCGCCGCAACGACCCTCTGCGGGGTCGCCCGGCAGGACGAACACCATCGTGAAGATCAGGAACGACGTGCCGATGATCACCGGGATCATCTGCAACAGCCGTCTGATGATGTATTTGCCCAATGGAGTTCACCCTCTCTGCTGGCCCGAAGAATCGGCCCGCCGGAGAACCTCCGGCGGGCCGACCCAGTCGGTAATGGTCAGTAACGAATCACTTGACGGTGATGGAGGTGAGGTCCCATTGGCTGAACGGGTTCATCTTGACGTTGTCGACCTTGTCGGAGTAACCGTAAGGCGTCTCCTGGTACCACAGCGGCATGACCGGGAAATCCTTGGCAACCTGTGCCTCGGCCTCCTGGTACTTGGCGTTCGCCTCGTCGGCCGTCGGAGCAGCATTGCCTTCCGCCATCAGCTTCATGAACTCCGGGCTGTCGTAGTCGGTGTCGTTCGACGATGAGCCAGTCGCGAAGAGGGGCGTCAGGAAGTTCTCGATGGAGGGGTAATCCATCTGCCAGCCGGTCCGGAACGAACCCATGAGCTCGCGGGCGCCGACCTGCTCCCTCAGCGTCTTGAAGTCCGGCGTCGCGTTGAGCTGGCAATCCATGCCCAGGTTGTTCTTCAACTGGTTGCACACGGCGTCGGCCCACAGCTTGTGCGCGCCATCAGCGTTGATCGAGATCTGGAAGATGCCGTCGTAGCCACCGGCCGCGTCGTACATCTTCTTCGCCTCTTCGGGGTTGAACACGCAGTCGTCGCCGCAGACATCCGCCTTGTAGCCGTCGACGACCGGGGAGACCCAGCCGGTTGCGGGCGTGCGGGCGCCGTTGAAGATCTGGGTGGTGATCTGCTCGCGGTCCACGGCCATGGAGATGGCCTTGCGCATGTTGACGTCCTTGAGCTGCTCATCCTTCGGGGAGAAGGACAGCGTCTGGATGATGCCCGTCTCACGGGTGTCGCTGCGGCCGTCGAGAGACATCTTCCAGGCGTCGCCCACGAGCTGGTCGGCGGGGATCAGGTCCGTGAGATCGAGGTTGTTGGCCACGACGTCGTTGTAGGCGGCGTTCGGGTCGTTGTAGATGCGGAACGTGACCTTGTCGATGTTGGGCTTGTTCTCACCGGAGTAGTCGGCGAACTTCTCCATCACGACTTCGGTGGCGGTGTTCTCGATCACCTTGAAGGGACCGGCGCCGATGGGCATCTTGCTGAACTCGTCCTTGTCCTCTGCAGCCAGGAAAGCGTCCGACTGCGGCATGAAGGCGGTGTACCCGAGGCGGACCGGGAGGTTCGAGACAGGCTCCGTGGTCTTGATGGTGAAGCTGTGGTCGTCGACGACGGCCAGCCCGCTCATCACGTCCACGGAGGGCTCGGTGGCGCACTCGGCATCGGGGCACTGCACATCTGCGAAACCTTCAATGGGTTCGAAGAAGTAGGCACTCTGCTGGCCGTGAGGACCGTAGGCCGCCCAGTTCCAGGCGTCCACGAAGTTCTTGGCCAGCACTTCGGTGCCGTCCTGGAACATGTAGCCCTGCTTGATCGTCACGGTGAAGGTCTGGTTGTCGTCGGTATCGATGGACTCGGCAATGTCCATCTCCGGCTCGGCGGTGTCGACGTTGTAGTGGATCAGCTTGGACGAGAAGGCCTCGATGATGTTGCCACCACACACCTCGGTGGTGTTGGAGCCGATGAGGGAGTTCTCGGGGGTACAGCCGCGAACGGTGATCTCGCCGCCCGCCTTGGCTTCGCTCGACGTTGCATTGGTGTCACCGGGTACAGCAGTGGCACCGGGATCGGCGTCACCACCACAGGCGGAGACGGCCAGCAGGGCAGCTCCAGCTGCCAGTGCCAGGAATCGGGATGGGGCTCGCACGAGTACTCCTACAAGAGGGATGGGGCCGCGCGGATGGCGCAGCACTTGGATTGACTGGCTTGTTTATACCGCCTGCGGCACGAAAAGGACATTGACGCGGCCACGGGGTTACGAAGTCGTTACCGATTCCATCTCTTTGTCCACCCGACGCAGGGAGCACACCTCGCCGCTGTTGAACCTGGACTGCCACTCATCGAACAACGGCCCCATGGGTCCGGTGCTGCTCCGTCCGACCCCCGTCTGCCAGTCCGCAGAGAACTCGAGGACCGGCACATCCCGCGGATCAGCTGCAGCCGGCACACCTGTGGCGCGCAGTTCGGGCATGCGTTCGGCCAGCAGCAGAGCTTCTGGTTTCGCGACGCCCTCCGAGGTGAAGAGCCCGAGCGAGTACTCCAGCGCCGGGAAATCCAGCAGGCTCCGGGACACGTCATGGCTGCACCACCACGTGATGGCTTCCAGCCCGGGGGTGTCGACGACGGCGTCGAGCGTTGCCGACACGAAGTCGGCGGCTGACTCGTCGGTGACGTGGGTGCGTGGCGCACCCACCTCCTGCAACCAGAGGGGCCGCGACGGATCCGGACTCCACGCGCGCGCGACCTCCAGCAGATACCTGGGGAACGACGTGAGCGCCGGGTGGCCCTCCCCGTAGCGTGGTCCCACCTGGGCGAACACCCAGGAGTGCACTGTTGTGGAGGCGCCCCGCGTCACCGCGTGTCGGGGCGTGAAGGGGTGCGCGTCCACGAACCACAGGTCATCATCGAAGCCGTGGTGGTGCGCGCCGTCCGGCCACCCTGCCTCCAGGGGCGCGAGGATCCTGTCGAACCACACGTCGATGTCATCCGGGGTCGCCACGGACAGCGTCGGGTGCCGGTGCATGGGGCTCGGCCCCGCGAACTGCGCGAACTCGTTGCCCAACGTCATTCCGGTGACGGCGGGGTGCCCGCACAGCACTGCCGCCAGGTGGGACACCAGCGCCGCTTCGCCGTCGAGCGCCACGGGGTCGGTGAAGAGGTTCTGCTGGTGCCACGTGGTGACCCAACTCGGCAGGAAGTCATAGCTGGAGAGGTGCCCGTTCAGGGCGTCGACGCTCACCCCCAGACCCGCGGCGGCGGCTGCGTCCACCACCGAAATGACGTCGGCCACCGCGCGTGGTCTGATCAGCCCGCGGTTCGGCTGCAGCAGCGGCCACAGCGGAAAGATCCGGACGTGGTCCATGCCCAGCATCGCAATCGCCTGGAAGTCCTCCTTCACGGCGTCCAGGTCGAGGTCCAGCCAGCTGTGGAACCATCCCACGCGGGGGGTGTAGTTGACGCCTATGCGCATGTTCATCGACCCAATCGAATTGTCGCGACCTGGAACGGCCGCAGGGCGACGCCGACGTGCCCGTCTGCCAGAGGTTCTGTGATGGCCGTTGCCCTGACCTGCTGCCTGGGGTTGCCGTCGGTGAGGGCATCCTCGAGGAGGTCCGTCTCCACCGCGGATGTGGCGAAGTCGGCGCCAAGCGAGGCGGTGGCTCGACGTCCGTAGGGCTCGTAGAGCCTGACGATGACGTCGCCGGAGGAATCCTCGGCAAGTTTGACGGCCTCCACCATGACGTCCCCGTCCACCGTGATGAGGGGGGCCACGGGGGAACCCGTCAGCGTGCGCAGCGGGATGTTGGCCGCGTAGCCGTCGGCCACCGCGTCCTCGATGGTCGCGCCCGGGCGGATGGTGAAGGAGAAGGTGTGTCGGCCCTCGTCCGTGCGTGGATCGGGGTACCTGGCTCCCTTCAGGAGCGACGCGCGGACGACGGTGTAGGTGCCGCCGCCGTCGCGGGCGTGCCGGGTGACGTCCCAGCCGTAGGTCTGGGCGTTGGCCACGGCGATACCGAAGTCCGGCTCACCCACGTGAACCCATCGATGGGCGTGGACCTCGAACCGGTGGGCATCCCACGACGTGTTCGTGTGGGTGGCGCGCACCAGGTGGCCCATCTCGATCTCGAAGGCGGCGTGGTCGGTGTGCACGTCCATGGGCCAGGCCAGTTTCAGCAACGAGTCCTGCTCGTGCCAGTCGACGTCCACCTCCACGTGCAACCGGGGATCCCCGGCCCGCAGCGTGAGCTTCTGATGGGCTGTGGAGCCTCCGAACTGGCGCTTCACCAGGACGCTGGCCTCGCCGTCGCCCTCGTGCAGTTCAGCCGTGCCGTCACTCAGGTCGGTGACGGTGTTGAAGGCGAACGGGTCGATGTCCCAGGCGTCCCACATGTTCGGGAAGTCGGGGTGCACCTGCAACAGGTTGCCCCGCGTCCCGGGAGGCAACGTTTCACGGCCCGTGGCCAGGTCCACCAGCGAGGTGATGAGTCCTGCCTCGTCGACCCGCAGCCTGAGCAGACCGTTGTCGAGCAGGATGCCGTCGAACGTGTCGACCTCGACGGGTCGCTCGCCCGCGAGTCTCTCGTCTCCGCCCATCGCCGGTGCACCACCCTGGGTCATCGGTGCGGCGTTGAAGGTGATGGAACGTGTGCCGTCGCCGGCCAGGAGAGACTGGGCGCGCGCGATGAGTGAGGTGAGTTCCTCGCTGATCCGCGCGTGTTCTGCCAGCACCTCTTCGTAGACCCACGCGATGCACGTGCCGGGGAGGATGTCGTGGAACTGGAAGAGGCAGACGTCCCGCCACCACTGGCCGAAGCTCTCCAGCGGGTACTCCATCAGTTCGCGCACCGCGGCGGTGGCGCACCACAACTCTGCTTCGCGCAGGAGGTGCTCGTTGCGGCGGTTGCCGGCCTTGACATCGGCGACCGAGGTGAACGTGCCACGGTGGAGTTCGAGGTACAACTCCCCCACCCACACGCTGGGTGCTTCGTGCTCATCCTCCGCCCGGGCGAAGAAGGCCTGAGGTGGCTCGATCTGGACCCGTGGCGAACCCTCCAGGTCAGCGGTTCGTGCAGCCTGCATCAGCATTTCTCGCGTTGGTCCGCCGCCCCCGTCGCCGTAGCCGAAGGGGATCAGTGAGGTGGATGCGCGGCCCTTGTCCTGGAAGTTGGCAGCGGCGTGCGCGAGGTTGGTGCCGTTGAGGTCGGATCCATAGGTGTCTGCCGGCGGGAAGTGGGTGAAGATGCGAGTGCCGTCGATCCCCTCCCACCAGAAGGAGTGGTGGGGGAACTTGTTGACCTGGTTCCAGGAGATCTTCTGCGTGAGGAACCACTGGGCCCCTGCGAGCCGGGCGAGTTGTGGGAGGGCACCCGAGTAGCCGAAGGAGTCGGGCAACCACACCTCAGGGCAGTGGTGGCCGAACTTCTCGCGAAAGTAGCCCTGACCGTAGAGGAACTGGCGGCACATCGCCTCGCCGCCCGGAAGGTTGGCATCGGACTCCACCCACATGCCACCGACGGGAATGACGCGGCCGTCCGTCACTGCCTCACGGAGCCGCTCGAACAGGTCAGGATGGTCCTCCTCCAGCCACGCGAAGTGCTGTGCGGCGGGGAAGGCGAAGACGTGCTCCGGGTGTTCAGCAAGCAGGTTCAGCTGGTTGGCGACGGTGCGGGCGACCTTGCGCCTGGTCTCCCGCAGCGGCCACAGCCACGCCGAGTCGATGTGGGCGTGGCCGATGGCGGACAGCGTGTGGGCCGACGCCGCAGCGGGCCGCGACAGGACAGGTACCAGTTCCGCTCGGGCTGCTGCAGCGGTCGCGGGAACGTCGAACAGGTTGATGCGGTCCAGCGCCCGGTCCAGTGCCCGCCGGATCTCCCAGCGCCGCTCACTGCCTTCCGGCAGCTGGAACGCGAGTTGCGCAAGAGTGCGGATGTCCGCGCTGAGCTCTCGCACCTCCTGGTGCACCACGACGAGATCGGCCCGACGCAGCTCATAGATGGGCGCGGTGCCTGACGTGTGCTTGCGTCCGAGCTCGGTGGGGACGAACGCGGGGACGCCCAGCACCACGGGGTTGGCGGCCGCCTCGAGGTACACCTCGACGTTGCCCTCGGCATCGGGCTCGACGGGCAACCACTTGTTCCTGGGGTTGTGCCCCTTGATGATGGAGCCGTCGGCGCGGTAGGCCAGTCCTTCGCACTGGAACCCAGGCGAGTCGGCATCACCTCCGAGGTCGATGAAGAGTTCCAGGTGTTCATTCCCGTACTCCTGCGGCACGTGCGTGCGGAACCGCATCCATGTGGTGCCCCACGCCGGGCCCCAGGGTGCGCCAACGGTGAAGGGCTCGTAGGGCAGCGCCAGTCCCTCAGCGGGAGGAATCGGTTCACCCTGACCGACGACGCCCGCCGCGGCGCTCGACACACCGTCGTGCGCATCAGTCAGGGGAGCAACGGCCACGTCCAGTACAGCGATGACGGTCATTTCTGCCGGAACGATTTTCTCGCGCAGGTGACGAACAACACGGCCGTCAAGAATCGGTGCAAAATCATGCATGACTGGACCTTCCAACGCTCATGGTCTTCTGGGAGCGAGTCAACCGCTCATGGGTTCCTGCACAGCAGAGCCTAATCCGGTTTAGTTGCCTCAGCAACAGGCAAACTGTTATTCGCCCGGATATATCCGCACAGCGTGGGAGGATGGGGCCGTGAACCGGCCAACCATCCGCGACATTGCTACTGCGGCCGGGGTTTCACCGGCTGCGGCGTCATTCGCTCTCAACGACAGATCAGGTGTGTCCGAAGCCACGCGTGAGCGGGTCAAGAGGATCGCCAGCGACTTGAACTGGACCCCGAACGCCGCTGCCGTGGCTCTGTCGGCCGGGAAGTCGGGAGCCGTCGGGCTCGTCATAGCGCGACCGGAGGAATCCTTCACCGGGGAGCGGTTCTTCATCCATCTGATCGCAGGTATCGAGCGTGTGCTGACTGCGAGGTCCCGCAGCCTCGTACTGCTTTTCGTGGACGGTGTGGACGAGGAAATGGCGTGCTACCGCCGCTGGTGGTCGGAAAAGAGAGTGGACGGCGTCATTCTGACCGATCCACGGGCCGATGATCCACGCCCTGCTCTGCTGGACGAGATCGGGCTGTCCGCCGTGTACGTGGGTGCGCAATCGGATTCGACACTGCCCCACGTCCGGGTGGATGACGCTGCTGCGATGACACGTCTCGTGGATCACTTTGCTGATCTGGGCCATACAAGGCTCGCCCACGTGTGTGGTTCGTTTGATTATGTCCACACACGGCGCCGCGTGGAGGTCTTCGCCAGCAGGTGTGCGACGTGGGGAATCTCAGTCGCTCCGACGGTGACCACCAACTACAGCGAGGAAGCAGGCCGAGCCATGACGCAGTCGCTGCTGTCCTCCCCCCAACCTCCCACCGGAATCATCTTCGACAACGAGGTGCTGGCCCTCGGTGGCCTGGTCGCCATCCTCGAGGCGGCAGTGCGGATCCCCGAGGACGTCGCCGTCGCCTCCTTCGAGGACAGCCCGCTGTGCCGCATAGTGCGCCCATCCATCACCGCGCTGGTGCGTGACCCCGCCGAACTCGGAACGCACGCCACCAGCCTTCTGCTGGATCTGTTGGACGGGCGAGAAGCCGCCGCTGTGGTGGCGCCGACCATGGATCTGAGTATTCGTGGATCGACGGATCCACGTCTCGGGCACTCGGCAGCCCACGTCGCGGACGTCAGCGAGGCTCGGGCAGCCACCATCCGGGAAGTGCGCTGAACGGGCGGTGGGCAACGCCGTCACGATCCAGCCGGCCCAGGTGAGCGCTCAGCGCTGGGGCGAAGGTCGTCGGATCATGTGATGGATGGGCCCATGCCGTTTGTGCATGGGCGGCGGCGCGTGGCCATGCGGCGACCTCCACGTGTCGTGGTGTCGGAAGGTTCTCCGTCCAGAGCTGGCACTGGCTGCCCACCACGTTCTCAGGTCGTTCGACCCCGTCCAGGGCGTCGTAGGCGAGGACATCCTCCCAGGTGCTGCGCCAGCCTGAGCCAGCAACGTCAATGTCGTCGGCATGCTGCGGATGGTCGAAGTACAACACCGGATGCGTCGCGGCGATGGTGTGGTGTCCCTCCAGCGCCGAGCGACGCACCGCCTCGTGTCCCCGCCATGCAGTGACCAGCACAGCGGGAAGATCCGTCCCCTCGACGGCCTCATCCCAGACGGCCAGTGCGCGGCCACGCGATTGCACCTGATCCAGCAGCCATCCGGTGAATCGGGCCTGTTTCGCCCGGGTGTTCTCGGTTCCCCACGCGTGTGCGGCCACCTCATCACCCCCGGTGTGGATCCATGGCGAATCAAAGACGTCGACCAACTCATCGAGCACGTCCGCGATCACCACCAGACACTCGGGCGTCAGGCTCAGCGCCTGTTGCGGCACCCTCCACGGTGACGATTCGCCGAAGGCTTCAGGACGCGCTGCGAGCTGCGGCATGGCTCTCTGCCACGCACCAGCATGGCCGGGCATCGAAATTTCAGGTATGACCCTGACGCCCAGAGCGCGGGCGTACTCAACGAGCGCGCGGAGCCCCTCCTGGGAATACCAACCGACGTGGGGATGCTCGTCAGCTGGCCGCAGGTTCGGGAAGTCGGTGCGTGGGCGTCTCCCCCCGATGCGGTGCAACTCCGGGTGCAACCGGGATTCGAATCGCCATCCCTCGTCGTCGCTGAGATGCAGCTGGAGCCTGTTGTACTTGACCGCGGAGAGCTGCCGCACGAGGCTGTACAGCCACTCGAGCGGCATCATGTGCCGGGCCACGTCAATGAGTGCCCCACGCCACGCGAAGCGAGGTGCATCCCGGATCTCACACGCCGGCACCACCGCGTCCGTGCCCGCCAACTGCAACAGCGTGTGGGCGGCCCAGCGGGCGCCATCCGGGGTCGCTGCGGCGATCCGGACGCCGTCGGTGGTGACGTGCAGCTCGTAGCCCTCGCTCGGGAGGGCCGTGTCCTGCAGGACCTCGATGAGGGGTGCCGCGGCCGCTGAGGGCCCACCCCGCCATTCCTGAAGAACATGGGCGGCGGCATCCGCAAGCTCAGGATCGCCCGCGACCGCCCATCCACCATCTCGTCCCAGCGACAGAGTGCCGGAACCAGGGGTGACGGAGGTCGGCATCGGCAGCAACTCCGCCAGAGCGCTCATTGTGCGGAAGCGCTGTGGTCATCCGGACGACGTCGTGATCCGGTGCCGCCCTTCTGCCACGGCTGGGCACCACCGACGCTGCGGTGGTTGATGCCGGCCGCGTCCCATCGCTTGCCCTGTTTGACGAGTCGAGCGAAGAAGTCCTCCTCGGACGCAACGGAACCGGCCCAGGCGATCTCTGCCAGTGCTGCTGCCCTGGGGAAGGCCATGTATTCCACATGCTGGGCCGTCGGCATGTACTCCGTCCACAACTGGGCCTGGACACCCAGGAGCCGCCCTGGACCGTCCCCGACGCCGAGTTTCGGGTCATAGCCCAGGACGGTCTGCCAAGAAGTAAAGGCACCGATGGCGTACGGCTCCTCGTCATGCTCCGACTGGTACTGGTCCAGGTAGGTGAAGTGCCACGTGGCCATCACGGCGTCGTTGCCCCGTTTGACAGCTTCGCCGCCCGGGGAGTACCCGCGCCAGGACATGATGACCGTGCCCTCGGCATCGTGGTCCTCCATCACCTCGTCCCATGCGACGGCCACCCGGCCACGCTCAGCCAACCAGGCCCTCAGGTGATCGGTGAACCAGTTCTGCAGCTTGTGCGGTCCCTCAAGGCCGTACTCCTGCGCCAGCGCCGCCGCGGCTTCGCTCTGAACCCACTGCGTGGTGGGGCACTCGTCGCCTCCCACGTGGACGAAGCGGGACGGGAAGACCTCCAGGAGCTGGGCGAAGATCTCCTCCACCATCGCCATGGTTTCGCTGGTCGGGTGCAGCACCTCGTCGAACACACCGAACGTCGTGGCCACGGGCTTGAGTTCCGTCTCGGATGGTTCGCCGTACTGCGGGTAGGCAGCAAGGAGGGCACGCACGTGCCCGGGAAGATCAATTTCCGGCACGATCGTGACACCCCGCCTCTCGGCATAGGCAACGAGTGCGCGGAGCTGGTCCTGCGTGTAGTACCCGCCGTGTGGGTGTCCGTCGTGCTCGGCCCACGCCGGCGCGTGCGTGTCCGTGCGCCAACCACCCTTGCGGACGAGCTCCGGGAAGCCGACCACGTCGAAGCGCCATCCCTGGTCGTCCGTGAGGTGCAGGTGCAGCGTGTTGAGTTTCAGCGCGGCCAGTTGATCAATGAACCGGTAGAGGAACGGCAATGGCTGGAAGTGGCGAGCGACGTCGAGCATGATGCCCCGCCAGGTGAACCGGGGGGCATCCTCGATGGCGACGTGCGGAACGTCGATGCTCGCCGCTGGCAGCGGTGCCGGGCCGGCGCTCCACTCGGGAAGCAGCTGACGCAGCGTGTGGGCGCCGGCAAGGCATCCGTCGAGATCAACGCAGTTCAACTCGATACCGTCAGCGTCAACACGGAGACGGTATCCGCCGGTGGGGACTGACTCGTCGTCGGTGGTGATGCGCAGCATCGCGTTGTCCCCTGCGCTCAGGTTCAGACCGCTGCCGGGGCCGATGGCGTCCAGGACAGCGCCGATGGCGTCCGGGGTACCGGATACCGCCACGGTCCGGGGCAGTCTGAGGGTTCCCTCCCCCACCGTGACCGACGACGGGCTGGGGATGAGACCGAGACTGTTCACCCTGTCGGCTCCGGCAGTCAGCGCCGCGTGCACCCGGTCGATCCACTCCCAGGGCGCAGCCTCACCACCAGGCAGGGCGCGGAAATACTCCCAGATGTCGGCGCCCCCGATGGTGGGATGGGCCATGGCGATCTCGGTGAGGGTGGCGCACTGACGATCGATGTCGACGTAGCCGTTCGCGTCCTCGGGGTGGGCTGACATGCCCAGCACCAGCTTGTCGACGGGGTAGACGCCGCGGTCGATGACGCGCTGGACGTCCCGCGTGTCCTCCATGCTGCCGAAGCCGCTGTAGAACTGGATCTGGACCCAGTCGATCTCGTCACCACGCTGCCGGTACAGCTCCTCGTAGTCGAAACCCGAGAGGTTGGCGCCGCCCCACATTGCCGAGGCGACCGGGGCGAGGATGATGGCGAACTCACTGCCGAAGTCTGCACGGAGTGCGTCCATCAGAGTGATGACGCCCTCCAGGCTCATGTCCTGCTCGACGTCGATGTCGATGCCCTGCAGCTTGTGCTCCCGGAGGAAATCGCGCAGAGCAGGGTAGTGGATGTCGAATTCGTCCCCGTCGAGTTTGCACATGGTTCCTGGTGCCCACCCGCCCACCATGACCATCACCGGAACACCACGCTCCTGCACCATGGCCACCTCGGACCACAACTGGTCGTGGTAGGGGTCATCATGCGGATGGTCGTTGAGGACGATTGTCGAATCCTCTTCGATGTGAACGGCGGCCACGATCAGGTGCGTGAGGTTTCCGCTGTCGATCATCGGCGCGAGGGGAACGAACGTTGATCCGTGGCCGTGGAACTGGTGGTAGACGACAACCCGGGGGGTGGCGGTGTGCACGATCATGATCCTTCTGGTGGGGGAGGTTGAGGCCATGAGGATGGAGGCCGATGACTCAGTACGGCAGAAAAGGAAAAGGCGGGGCGGCGGTTCGTTGAAACCGCCGCCCCGATTCCCGTCTCAGATCAGGATGCTGGTTCCAGCATCATGAACGTGTCGATGGCGTTGTTGAGGTTGGTTGCGCTCGGGATGTACTTCGCTGTGCCGGGCTCGGGGAACCCGGTCCACTTTCGGCTCGACCACAGGATGGGCGTCGTGTTCGTCATGGCAGGGATGAACGGTGCTTCCTCGGCGATGGCTTTCTGCATTTCCTGTGCCAACGGCGTGACCGAGTCGAGGTCGTCCACCTTGATCGACGACAGTGCCTTCGTGTCGGTGAACATCGTCTCGTTCGCCCAGCGACCGTAGTTGCCGTAGATCACGTCGTCGCCGATCTCCTTGAGGTTGCTCTTGGAGAACTGTGCGTAGGCCTGGTAGTAGTTGCCGTTGGAGATGCCGCCGGAGGCGAACATGGCGTAGTTGCCCAACGTCGACTCCTTGTTGAACACCTGGGTGGGGGTGGGCATCCATCCCACCGTCAGGCCGAGGTTCTTCTTCCACTGGTCAGCGAACACCTGGCCGAGCTGCATCCAGATGGCGTTGCCGTTGTCGATGCGGAGTTCGAGCGGGTAGGTTTTCCCGTCCTTCTCCAGATTGCCCTCGGCATCGATGGTGTAGCCCGCGTCCTCGAGTTCCTTCTTCGCGCCGTCAACATCCGCGACGAGCGGCTCGGCGAACTCCGGGAGGAGGGTGTTCTTGTAGACCACGGTGTCCAGTCCAACGACTGAGGGCACAGTGAATCCGACGCCTGCGAGGTCCGCACCTGCCTGGAGGTCCAGCGAATCACGCAGTGCGCGGCGCACGGCCGCGTCATCGAACGGTGCGATGGTGGTGTTGAAGGTGATGATCTGGCTTCCACCTCCGGGGTAGACCGAGAAGTGGTTGTTCTCCTCGTCCTTCTGGACGAAGTCCTGCATCACGCCTGGGGCAGCCGCTTCGACGAAGTCCAGTTCGCCTCGACCCAGCTGTGCCTGCACGCCACCGATGGGGCCCATGGGAATGAAACGGACTTCCTTGACTCCGTTGCCCTTGCCCCCCCAGTAGTCGTCGCGGATCTCGTAGACCATCTGTTGCGGCTGGAAGTTCTTGAGGGTGAACGGGCCGGTGCCGACGGGCTCCTCATTGATGTCGGTCTTGCGGTCCCGCTCCTCCCAGATGTGCGCCGGGTAGATCGGGTAGTACATGGAGTAGTTGGCGATCTGCTGGAACTCCGGGCTGTGGAAGTAGATCTTGGCCGTGTACTTGTCCGTTGCCTCGGGCGGCTTGGAAGCCCAGCACTTGTCGGGGTCGTCGCAGGCATCGCCGTTGACGAAGCCGTAGGTGTAGACGAAGTCGTCGGCGGTCATCTCGACACCGTCGCTCCACATCACACCCTCGCGGAGGTGGAAGACCATGGTGTTGCCGTCGTCCTCCATCTCGAAGCTCTCGGCGAGCCTCGGGACGAGCTTGCCGGGATCGGTCGGGTCAAGGATGAAGGGGGATTCGTACACCAGTGCAAGGCCGGGTGCTGTCCCGGCCTCGTTGGCGCCGTACCAGTTGAAGTTCTCGGGGTACACGGGGCCGGCGGCGGCGACGGTGACGATACCGTCGCTGGCGTCCTTCTTGCCTGCGCCACCTCCTGAACAGCCGGACAGCACCAGCGCTGCGGCCATCATCGTCACGGCGACTTTGCCGGTGAGCCTTCTTTTCCTCATGCGGATTCCTTTCCTCGGGGGGAGATGGAGACGGATTGACGCGATGTTGTGAGGTGGCCGACGGCGTCAGCATCCTCGTGCGGTTCGAAGAGCCAGCAGGCCACCTTGTGGTTGGGCAGGCTGGGTTCGGGGGCGAGCAGAGTGGGTTGTTGGACTGAGCAGATGGGCATCGCGAACGGGCACCTCGGTGCGAACCGGCACCCGGGAGCTTCGATCGAAACGTCCACGGGTTCCGCGTCATCGACTGAGATGTTGGCGGCGTCTGAACCCTTGTAGCGGGCCGGGTCGGGCGCAGAGGCGATCAGCAGTTGGGTGTAGGGGTGCTTGGCTGCGCCGATGATGTCCTCGGTGGGCCCCACCTCGGCGATCCTGCCGCCGTACATGACGGTGATGTCGTCGCTCAGGTAGCGCGCGCTGGCGATGTCGTGCGTGATGTAGAGCAGGGCCACACCATCGGTGTCGCGCAGTGACCGGAACAGGTTGAGCACTTCCAGGCGGATGGAGGCGTCAAGCATGGACGTCGGCTCATCTGCGAGCAGGACCGACGGTTCCACCGCCAGTGCGCGCGCCAGCGCGACTCGCTGCTTCTGTCCGCCGGAGAGCGCCGTGGGGTAGCTCTTGATGTAGCGCTCAGGAGGGGTCAGGTTCACCTTGGCCAGGAGTTCTCCGACCTTCTGGGCGGTGTCGGCTCTCGATGTGGACTTGTGATGGATCCGTAACGGTCGCGACAGGATGTGTTGCAGGGTTTTGACCGTGTTGAGCGAAGCGAACGGGTCCTGGAAGATGAGTTGGACCTTGCTGTAGTACTCGCGGAGCCGACGCCCCTTGTTCGGTGCTGGCTTGCCGTCGAAGACCACCTCTCCGGAAGTCTGGATGTACATGCGGGCAAAAATGCGGGCCATGGTGGTCTTGCCGGAGCCTGACTCCCCCACCAGCGCCATGATCTGCCCCGCGTAGAGGGTGAAGTCGACGTGGTCAATGGCCTTGATGGTGGTACGCAACCCCGCCCTTGAGCGACCCTCGAAGTACATGCACACGTCTCGAGCCTCGAGAATGGGCTTGCGTCCCGCAGTCTCGTCCCTCGGCTGGGTGGTCATGGGAGTTCCTTTGCTGCCGGGGTTGCCTCATCCTTCGGGGACAACGGATGGATGCACGCAACATGGCCGGTTCCCCTCGGGAGAAGCGGAGGAAAGGCTGTGAGGCACTCCGCCGTCGCGCGAGAGCACCGTGGGGCGAACGAGCAACCGGGCGGCAGGTCCAGCAGGTTGGGCGGCGTACCGGCGATGCCGGAGATTCTGCGCACAGGCTCTCTCAGCGGCGGGAACGCATTGCGCAAACCCTGGGTGTAGGGATGCTGGGGTGCCCGGTACAACTGTGCGGCGCTACCGATCTCGACGATCCGGCCGGCGTACATGATGGCGATCCGGTCAGAGATCTCCAGCAGGAGTGAGAGGTCATGCGTCACGAACATGATCGCGAAACCCCGCTCCTCCTGCAATGCCATCACCTGGCTCAGGATCTTGCGCTGCATCACGACGTCGACTGCCGTGGTGGGCTCATCCATCACGATCAGTTCGGGGTCGCTGGCCATCGCGAGCGCGATCAGCGAGCGTTGCCGCATCCCACCGGAGAGTTGGTGCGGGAAGGAGTTCACGTTGTGCCCGGCGATGCCCACCAGGTCCAGGAGGCCGGCGGCCTTGTCGAGCGCATCCTTCTTGGACATCCCACGGTTCTTCAGCTGCAGCACGTCTGTGAACTGTGCCCCCAGCCGCATGACGGGGTTGAGCGCAGCCATGGCGCTCTGCATGACGATGGACACGTCCGACCACCGCAGCGGCATGAGTGCCTTCTCGCTGAGCTTGACCAGGTCGACGGGAGCACTCTTGTCCGACGGGTGGTAGATCACGGACCCGTTGCTCGTGACGGCGGGCACCCGTTGCAGACGGGTGATCGCTGTCAGCAGCGTGGATTTACCACAGGCGGACTCCCCCGCGATACCGAGGATCTCCCCCCGGTGCAGCGTCAGGTTCACGTCCTCACACGCGGGAACCGCGCCCGCCTCCGTGAGGTACCGCACAGCCAGATGCTTCACCTCCAGCAGCGGTGGGCGCCGCTGGATGGCGGAGGCTGAATCCTCCAGTGGGGCCGTGTTGGTCTCTGCGTTGATGGTGCTCATGCCGCCGCTTCCTGCTTCGCCTTGCGGGTCATCATCTTGTTGAATTTCCGCACCATGGTCTGCTGACGCGAGTTGAGTGCGGGGTTCACGACCTCGTCGATGCCGAAGTTGATGAGGGTCGTCGCGGTGCCGAGCAGCGCGATGCTCAACCCGGGTGGCAGGAACCACCACCACATTCCCCTGAACAGGGCGTTCTGGCCCTCTGCGTAGTAGATCTCCGTTCCCCAGCTGATGGTCTCGGGATCACCGATGCCGAGGAAAGCCATGGAAGCCTGCGCAAACACCCCGTACACGAAGGCGGTGAGGAACATCGACGAGGCAACACCGTTGAGGTGTGGGGAAACCTCGCTCAGGATGATGCGCCAAGGCCGTTCGCCCGTCACCCTGAGTGCCGCCGTGAAGTCCCGGCCCCGAAGCGACATGGCCTGCGCGCGAATCCGGCGTGCGCCGCCGGGCCATTCGAAGAAACCGATGATGAAGGAGATGGCCAGCCAGTCGAGCTTCTTGACGTAGCCCGCGATGATGAGTGTGACGGCAAAGCTGGGCATGGTCAGGAACAGGTTGATGATGGTGTTGAGGATGCGGTCCGATATGCCACCGAGGAATCCTGCCCAGGTGCCGATGACCACGGACATGACCGTGGCGATCACACCGGAAGCGAGGCCGACAAGCAGCGAACCCCTGGCTCCGTACACGATGCGCGCCAGGACGTCCTGACCGCTGGAGGTGACGCCCAACCAGTGCTGGACGGAGGGTGGTTGTCCCGCGCTCTCAATGTAGAGCTCAGTGGGCGACAGGCCCAGGACGCTCGTGACGAACACCGGGCCGATGGTGCTCATGAGGACGAAGAACAGAAGTATGCCGACGCCAATCCTGACGGTTGGCAGTCTCAGAGTGCGTTTCCACATGTCAGCCTCACTGTTCCCTGGTGCGCGGATCGAGCCACAAATACAGCGTGTCCGCGATGAAGTTGGCGACGAGCGTCAGGGCGATGGTCATCAGCAGGATGGCCTGCATCACCGGGTAGTCACGTTGCCCGATGGCCTCACCCAGAAGCTGACCCATGCCGGGGTAGACGAAGACGGATTCGACGAGCACGATCGATCCGAGAAGACCGCCGATGGCTTGCGCCAGTCCTGTGACGTTGGGGAGCATGGCGTTGCGTGCGGCGTAGCGAAGCATCACATTTCTCGGCAGGAGACCCTTGGCACGCGCGAGGGTCACGTAGTCCTCGTTGGCCGTGGTGATCATCATGTTCCTCATGCCGAACAGCCAGCCGGCGAATCCCACGACCACCAGCACGAGTGCGGGGAGGAATCCGTGGTGGATGACGCTCCAGACGTACTCGGGATTGGTGATCGTCTGGGGCGAGATATTGGGATCGAATCCGCCCTGCGGTGGGAAGTAGTAGTTCTCGTAGGCGAAGTACCAGACCGCGATGAGCCCCAGCCAGAAAGCCGGGATGGAGTGGAAGAACATCAGCAGCGGCGTGAGCGTCTTGTCTGCGGCGCTGCTCGGCTTCCAGCCCAGCCATGTTCCGAAGAACGTCCCCACCACCCAGGCGATGAGGACGGTGATCAGCGCGAGCCCGAGTGTCCACGGCAGCGTCTGGCCGATCAGTTCGATGACGGGGGTGGGGTACTTCATGACGGAAAGACCGAGGTCTCCCCGCGACAGTTGCAACAGGTAGTTGAAGAACTGACCGATCAACGGCTCGTTCGGGTCTCCGTAGAGCGCCCTCATGTTGTCGATGATGTACTGCGACGGCGGCCTGCCCTGCGAGACGGTGATGCGGCGGATCATGTCGTTGACCGGATCGCCCGGCATCAACCGTGGCAGGAAGAAGTTCAACACCACTGCGGCCGTGGCGGTCAGGGCGTAGATGCCCAGGCGTTTACCCAGATACACGAGCAGAGGAGCGTTGATGCGGTTGCGGAGACCACCGGGTTTCTCGGTTTTTTTGGGGAGGACGTCAACCCCTCCGGGCCCAGCAGTCGGGTCGATTCCAGATTCGATCACGTCATCTCCTCTACTCATCGTTGAGCGATATGCAGAGTAGAGCACAGGTGGGGGCCTGCGTTGTCCGACTGGGGAGGAAAGGCACCACCCGACGTTGGTCGTGCCCCAGGCCATCAGGTCTGGACTGTCCATCCTCAGCAGGCGCTAATCCGCTTTAGTGATGACTTTAAACGGATGGGGACCACTTGCGCAAGCATTTGTCAACACTCACACGAGCTGACGTCGATCCGCCATCGCTGAACCGCCATTCGTCTGCGGCGGTCGCACAAAATTAGCGGGGTGGTGACACGTAACTCCGGGTGCAACGGACGCTCAGAGAGCCCGAACGATCACGGAGATGTTCGCCACGCCAGGACAGCATGTCGCTGACACGACATCCTGCCCTGCTCCGTCAGTCGGCGGTGTGCGCAGGCAACGTCTTCGGCTTGAACGAGGGACGGGTCGCCTCGAAGTCGTCGATGTCAGTTGCGTGCAGCAGTGTCGAGGAGATGTCGTCGAGACCGTTCAGCAGCCGCTCGCGGGTGTGGTCGTCGATGGAGAACGGGTAGGACTTCTCCCCCACGGCGATGGTGCGGTTCTCCAGATCGACGGTGAGCTGATCCTCCGGGTTGGTCTCCACGGACTCCCAGAGCTCGTCCACCACGTCCGGTGCGACGACGGCCACCAGCAGGCCCGCTTTGCCGGAGTTGGAGCGGAAGATGTCGCCGAAACGGGCTCCGATGACCACCTTGAACCCGTAGTTCTGCAATGCCCACACGGCGTGCTCGCGGGAGGAGCCGGTGCCGAAGTCGGGTCCCGGGATCAGGATGCTGCCCCGGTTGTAGGGCTCGCGGTTGAGCACAAAGTCCGGATCGTTGCGCCAGGCGGAGAAGAGTCCGTCCTCAAAACCCGTCCTGGTGATCCGCTTCAGGTAGACGGCAGGAATGATCTGGTCGGTGTCGACGTTCGAGCGTCGGACCGGGACGCCGATGCCCGTGTGAGTGGTGAAGGCTTCCATGTGATCAGACTCCGATCAGGTCGGCGGGGGCGCTCAGGTGGCCGGTCAGCGCCGTGGCGGCTGCGACGGCGGGCGATACGAGGTGCGTTCTTCCACCCTTGCCCTGCCTGCCCTCAAAGTTGCGGTTGGACGTCGAAGCGGCGCGCTCGCCGGGCGCCAGCTGGTCAGGGTTCATGCCGAGACACATGGAACAGCCAGCGGCACGCCATTCGGCCCCGGCGTCAAGGAAGACCTTGTCCAGCCCCTCCAGTTCGGCCTGCAGTCGGACCCGGGCAGACCCTGGGACCACCAGCATCCGCAGGGTCTCGGCGATGCGCTTGCCCTGGATGACGGAGGCAGCCAGGCGCAGGTCCTCGATGCGGCCGTTGGTGCAGGAGCCCAGGAACACGGTGTCCACGTAGATGTCGCGCATGGGCGTGCCCGGCGTCAGCGCCATGTACTCGAGTGCGCGCGCGGCCGTGGCTCGCTCGACCTCGGAATCGAAATCCTCGGGTGCGGGCACGGAAGCGCCCAGTGGCACGCCGTGTGCGGGGTTGGTGCCCCAGGTGACGAACGGGGTCATCGTCGTGGCGTCGAGGTCCACCTCGACGTCAAAGTGGGCGTCCTCGTCACTGCGCAGCGTGTCCCAGTACTCGACGGCGGCGTCCCACTCGCTGCCCTTCGGTGCGTGGGGACGTCCTTTGAGGTAGTCATAGGTCTTCTGATCGGGCGCCATCATGCCGGCCTTGGCGCCCCACTCGATCGACATGTTGCAGATGGTCATGCGACCCTCCATCGAGAGGGCTTCCACCGTGCTGCCGCGATACTCGACGATGTAGCCGGCTCCGCCGCCGGTGCCCACCTGGGCGATCAGCGTCAGGACCAGGTCCTTGGCACTCACGCCCTCGGGCAGTTCGCCGTTGATGTTGACGGCCATCATCTTCGGCCTCGTCTGCGGCAGCGTCTGCGTGGCCAGCACATGCTCGACCTCACTGGTACCGATACCGAAGGCGATGGCCCCGAAGGCGCCGTGCGTGGCGGTGTGCGAGTCGCCGCACACGATGGTCATGCCAGGCTGCGTGACGCCCAACTGGGGGCCGATGATGTGGACGATGCCCTGGTCACGGTCACCCAGCGAGTGGATGCGTACACCGAAGTCCTTCGCATTCTGGCGAAGCGTGTCCACCTGGATGCGCGACACTGGATCAGCGATGGGCCGGTCGATGTTCAGCGTCGGTGTGTTGTGGTCCTCGGTGGCAAGCGTGAGGTCCGGGCGGCGCACGGGGCGGCCGTTCATCCTCAGTCCTTCGAACGCCTGCGGGCTCGTGACCTCATGCACGAGGTGCAAGTCGATGTAGAGCAGGTCCGGCTCCCCCTCAGCGGAGCGCACCACATGCGCGTCCCAGACCTTCTCTGCCAGAGTTTTCCCCATCAGTAATCCACCCCTCAGTGTTTGTACCGGTTTCACGCTATCCTCGGCTCATCCCACCCCACGTTGCGTGTCCAGCATGCGAGATGATAATCTCAGCATATGGACGAAACCAGTGGTGTGGGTGTTCTCGACAAGGCAGCTGCGGTCCTGTCAGCGCTCGAACAGCACCCTTTGACCCTTGCCGGACTCGTGACAGCAACGGGGCTCGCGCGACCAACTGCCCACCGACTCGCCGTGGCGCTGGAACACCACAGGTTCGTGGGCCGCGACCTGCAGGGCCGGTTTGTCCTGGGCCCGCGGCTGCTGGAACTGGCTGATTCCGCCAGCGAGGATCCGCTCATCGCCACGGCGGCCCCCATCCTGACGCGTCTGCGTGACATCACGGGTGAGTCCGCCCAACTGTTTCGCCGCCAGGGCGACGTGCGCGTCTGCTCTGCCGCGGTGGAGCGCCCCTCCGGCCTGCGCGACACCGTTCCCGTGGGTGCACAACTGCCGATGTCCGCCGGCTCTGCCGCACAGGTGCTGATGGCATGGGAGGAGCCCGACCGGCTCCCCAAGCTCCTTGAAACCGCCGCGTTCACCGCCGTCGGACTCCAGACGGTGCGGCGCCGCGGCTGGGCGCAGTCCGTGGGCGAACGGGAACCCGGCGTCGCGTCGGTGTCCGCCCCCGTGCTGGCACCCTCGGGACGCATCCTGGCTGCCGTGTCGGTGTCCGGGCCCATCGAGCGGCTCACGCGCCAGCCCGGCAGGCTTCACGCGCCGGCGGTCATGGCTGCGGCGGAGCGGCTCAGCGAAGTACTGCGACGCTCCGGCAGCCCCGCCTGACGCTGGACTTTCCCCTCATGCGCCTTCCTGGCAGACGAGAACACCCCACGACCTTGAAAGGTCGTGGGGTGTCTCTCACCTTGTAGCCCCGACGGGGTTCGAACCCGCGCTACCGCCTTGAGAGGGCGGCGTGCTAGACCGCTACACAACGGGGCCAGGCTTGTGAAGTGCAACCTCATCAGAAGATGATGCGCATTTCGCAGGGGTACTAGGACTCGAACCTAGACTAACTGAACCAGAATCAGTCGGGCTGCCAATTACCCTATACCCCTATGTGACCGGGGTGCCGGGCACGAGAAGCGACTCTACACGACACGCGAGACACCGCACAAATTGGTCGAACGGAGGCTCCGTGAGGCGATCAGGAACTGCCGGGCGTGGTGGTGGCGAGGTTGAATCGGCGGCCCATCCAGAGCGCGACGAGAGCGAAAGCGGCGAACCCGCCGACGTCGAAAGCCGCCTTGCCCCACGTGATCTCCGAGACCGCCTTGGTGGCCGCGACACCGCCGGTGAACAGGGCATAGCCGAACGCGAAGAGGTTGTTGATCACGTGCGCCGCGATCCCGGCCTCGAGCCCGCCAGTTCTCAGCACCAGCCACCCCGCGACCATGCCGAACAGGAATCGATGTGCGAAGAGGGCGGGGCTCTGTGAGCCGTGGAAGAAGGCGAACAGCAGTGAGGAGACAACGATCCCCACCCACGCCCGTCCGGACGCGGAACCGATGGCCTGCAGCAGATACCCCCGGAAGAACACCTCCTCGGCGACAGCCTGCAGCGGGGATGTCACCAGCAGTACGACGAGGAAGCCCACCCAGCCAGCCTGCGGAGGTCCGAACGTGGGCATGCCCAGCACGAACGAGGCCCACAACACTGCGTTCAGCACCACCAGCGCAATGCCGAGGCACACCACCAGGTAGCGCCATCGCCAACCCGGCTGCACGGAGACGAGCCATTGGATGTCTCGGCCATGGAAGTATCGGAAGATGAGCGCCGCCACCACCAGGAGGCTTGCCAGCGCGAGATGGGTCGCTGCCACGCCCTCCGGCAGTTCGTACGCCCTGGCCGCCACGAAGTAGTCCTCGCGGGTCCGTCCCTCGCCGAACAACATCCAGGCCACACGCAGCAGGCCCTCGGCCGCCAGCGGCACCACGAGGACGAAGGCGGACACGGCCAGCACGGCCCCGAAGGCGAGGGTGACCGGGTCCTGGCCCGGCCCGCGCAACGACGTCGGGTAGCTCAGATGCGCTGGCGGGGTCGATCTGGAGGGTGTTGGTGCCCTCACGCGGCCGAAACCGGGTTGCTCAGGGTTCCCAGGCCGTCGATCTCGACCTCGACGACGTCCCCGTCGCGCATGTCCCCGAAACCCTTGGGCGTGCCCGTGAGAATCAGGTCGCCCGGCAACAGTGTGGTGAACGAGGAGATGAAACAGACGAGATCGACGATGCCGTGCACCATCCCCGATGAGTTGCCGTCCTGTCGGATCTCATCGCTCACGCGAGTCTGGATGCTGAGGTTGGACGCTTCCTCGATGCTCAGGTGGGTGTTGATCCACGGACCCACGGGGCAGAACGTGTCCGCGCCCTTGGCGCGGATCCACTGGCTGTCGCTCTTCTGCCAGTCGCGCTGGCTGACGTCGTTGGCGATGGTGTAGCCGAAGATCACCTCGGACACGCGCTCGCGAGGCACCTGCTTGCAGATGCGTCCGATGACGATGGCCACCTCCCCCTCGAAATTGAGGTGCTCATGGCCCTCCGGGATGATGATGGGATCGTTCGGTCCGACGATGCTGGTATTGGGCTTGAGGAACAGGGACGGCACGGCGGGAACCTCGCCGCCTTTCTCCACCCCGTGTCCCCAGAAATTACTGGCTGCCCCGATGATCTTGCTCCGGGGGATCAGCGGAGCGAGCAGGCGGACGTCCTCCAAGTGGTGGCGTTCGCCGGTGTAGTTCACCGCGGTGCCACCCGCCAGGGGATCGTTGCTCAGGACCGCGATGGTGTCGGGGTGTTCCCCACCGTCGACGGCGAGTTCGATGGTGCCGTAAGCAGGGTCTTTGCCGGTGGCGGCGAAACGTGCAATGCGCATGTCCAGCAGCCTAGCGGGCCGCGACATCGCGGTGCCGTCTCTTCCACCACCGAGGATGCTCAGCTGGAGGGGCCGCGCGTGCTGGCCAGCACCGGATTGCTGAGCGTTCCCAGTCCGTCGATCTCGATCTCGACGACGTCGCCGTCGCCAATGTTTCCGACGCCCTTGGGCGTGCCCGTCAGGATGAGGTCACCGGGCAGCAAGGTGGTGAAGGAGGAGATGAAGCTGACGAGTTCGCTGATGCCGCGCACCATCTGGGAGGTGTTGCCGTCCTGCCGCAGGTCGCCGTTCACCCGCGTCCGGATGGACAGACGCGAGGCCTCCACGATGGTGAGGTCCGTAGCGATGAACGGCCCAAGCGGGCAGAACGTGTCGGAGCCCTTCGCGCGGGCCCACTGCCCGTCGCTGCTCTGCCAGTCGCGCTGGGTCACGTCATTGGCGATGGTGTAGCCGAAGATCACCTCGGACACCTGATCGGCGGGCACGTCCTTGCACCTGCGGCCGATGACGATGGCCAGTTCCCCCTCGAAGTGCAGGTGTTCGACGCCGGCGGGCACGATGATGGGCTCGCCCAGCCCGACGATGCTGGTGTTGGGTTTGAAGAACAGCAGTGGCGCCCCCACTGGTACCTCGTGTCCCATCTCTGCAGCGTGGTCAGCGAAGTTGCGCCCCACGCCGACGATCTTGCTGCGCGGGATCACTGGTGCCAGGAGCCGGACGTCGTGCAGGCGGTGACGCTCCCCGGCGGCGTGCACGGCACCGCCGGCGAAGGGATCACCGTCGAGCACCGCGATGGAGTCGGGGTTGTCTCCCCCATCGCTGGCGAGTTCGATGGTGCCGTGGGCCGCGTCCTTGCCGGCGGTGGCGAAACGAGCGATGCGCATGCCCCGAGACTAGCGGGGCGATACCCGCCACCACCGGGACGCCCGGCATCCGGGGTTCAGCTGGAGGGGATGTGGGTGAAGATGCCGTAGACGATGGCGTCCAGGAGGGCCTCCCACGACGCCTCGATGACGTTGGTGCCCACCCCCACGGTGGTCCACGTCTCGCCCTTCCACGACGTGTCGATGAGGGTGCGGACGGTGGCGTCGGTGCCGTGCCCCTCGCTGAGAATACGGACGCGGTAGTCGGTGAGCTCGAACTCGGCGACCTCCGGGTAGGCACTCGCGACCGCCTTGCGCAGGGCCATGTCGAGGGCGTTGACCGGGCCGTTGCCCTCCCCCACCACCATCTGCCGTTCGCCCTTGGCGGTCAGCTTCACGGTGGCCTCGGTCATGGTGTTGCCGGCGCTCTCCTCCGAGAGCACCCGCCACGAGTGCACCTCGATGGGGTTCTCGAGGATGCCCATCTCGCTGCGCAGCAGCATCTCGAAGCTGGCATCGCTCGCCTCGTAGCTGTAACCCTCCGCCTCCTTGGCCTTGACCCGCTCGGTGATGCGGGCGGCCAGCTCACGGTCGCTGAGGTCCACGCCCAGTTGCTCGCCCTTGATCTGGATGTTGGCCCGACCCGCCATGTCGGAGATCAGCATCCGCATGTCGTTGCCCACCAGAGCCGGATCGATGTGCTGGTAGAGGTTGGGATCCACCTTGATGGCGCTCGCATGCAGGCCTGCCTTGTGGGCGAAGCTTGACTGTCCGACGTAGGGCTGGCGACCCAGCAACGGCTGGTGCGCCACGAGTGCGATCGCGTGGGCCACGCGGGTGAGTTCCGAGAGGTTCTCCGGCGGCAGCAAATCCCAGCCGTACTTCAACTGCAGGTTGGGTATCAGTGCGGAGAGGTCAGCGTTGCCGGTGCGCTCCCCGTAGCCGTTGAACGTGCCCTGGACGTGCATGACTCCCGCCTCGACGGCCGCCATGGTGTTGGCGACGGCGCAGGCAGTGTCGTTGTGGCAGTGGACTCCGAGATTGGCACCCGTCTGCGCGGCGGCACTGACCACCTCACCCATCCAGCTGGGCAGCATGCCGCCGTTGGTGTCGCACAGGACCACCACCTCGGCCCCTGCCTCGGACGCGGCACGCACCACGGACAGGGCGTACTCCGGGTTGGCGCGGTAGCCGTCGAAGAAGTGTTCGCAGTCGACGAAGACGCGCTTGCCCTCTTCGATCAGGAACTTGACGGTGTCGCGGACCATCTCGAGGTTCTCCTCGAGCGTGGTGCGCAGCGCGCGCAGCACGTGCTCGTCGTGGCTCTTGGCGACGATGCAGACGTAGTCGGTGCCCGCGTCCACCAGCGCCCGGGTGAGGGTGTCGGTGGCAGCGGATGCGCCCGGCTTGCGCGTTGCCCCGAACGCCACCAGCTTGGAGGTCTTGAGGTCGAGGACCTGCGCGGCCTCCGCGAAGAACTGCGTGTCGGCTGGGCTGGCGCCGGGCCAGCCACCCTCGATGAACGTGACGCCGAGCTCGTCGAGGTAGGCGGCGATCTTCAGCTTGTCCGTAACGGTGAGGCGCAGCCCCTCCTGCTGCGCACCGTCGCGCAGGCTGGTGTCGAAGATGTGGAACTCTTCGGGACACGTGGGTGTGGTGGTCATGGCGTCTCCAACGGCTCGATGTCGCGGCCCAAGCTACCCCGGTCGTCTCGCGTGGTGGGACGGAGTTCATCACATGGTGAGACGATCCGCGGCTTTGGCCTAGGGTTTCGGTCCATGACGACACAACCCGGCAAGACCTTGGCAGTCATCGGCGGCGACGGTATCGGCCCCGAGGTGACATCAGAAGCACTCAAGGTTCTGGAGGCCACCGTCGGCCGGGGAACTTTCGCCTACACGCACTACGACCTCGGCGCCGAGCGCTGGCAGCGCACCGGCGAGGTGCTGCCGGACACCGTGATGCAGGAGCTCAAGGGCTTCGATGCCATCGTTCTGGGCGCCGTGGGAGCGGCACCGGGCTCCAAGGCCATTCCCAGCGGACTGCTGGAGCGGGGCCTGCTGCTGAAGCTCCGCTTCGCCTTCGACCATGCGGTGAACCTGCGGCCCTCACGTCTGTACCCGGGTGTGTCCACGCCCCTGTCCGAGGCAGTGGTCTCCCAGGGAGAGATCGACTTCGTCGTGGTCCGAGAGGGCACCGAGGGCCTGTACTGCGGCAACGGTGGCGCCGTGCGCACCGGCACACCGCACGAGTTGGCCACCGAGGTGTCCGTCAACACCGCCTACGGGGTGGAGCGGGTGGTGCGTGATGCTTTCCAGCGGGCACGCGCCCGGCGCGGCAAGCTCACCCTGCTGCACAAGCACAACGTGCTCGTGAACGCCGGAACACTGTGGAACCGCATCTTCAACGAGGTGGGCCAGGAATTCGGGGACGTTGAGCAGAACTATCTGCACATCGACGCGGCCATGATCGCCATGGTGGTCAATCCGTCCCAGTTCGACGTCATCGTCACTGACAACCTCTTCGGCGACATCATCACCGACCTGGCTGCCGCCGTCACCGGCGGCATCGGACTGGCCGCCAGCGCCAACATCAACCCCAGCGGCGAATTCCCGTCCATGTTCGAACCGGTCCACGGCTCCGCGCCCGACATCGCGGGCCAGGGCATCGCCGACCCCACGGCCGCCATCTCGTCCATGGCCCTGCTGCTGAGCCACCTCGGCATGCCCGAGGAGGCCCGGCGCATCGACGACGCCGTCGTCGCCGACATCACGGAGCGTGGCGCCGGCCCCGTCCGCACGACGGAGGTCGGCGACCGCATCGCAGCGCGCTTGACGTGATGCTCAGTTGAGCCGCGAGTACCCGGTCCGAATCGCGGTTGCGCACGCAATTAGACTGAATCGGCATGGCACATCACCCATTTCTTCGAGCATCAGTGGCACTGGTTGGTGCCGCACTGCTGGCCTCCTGCTCGGCTGACATCCCGTCGAGCGATGGTTCCGTCTCAGCCACCGACGGGCTGGACGCTGCCGCGAGCGGTTTCGCCACCACTGCAGTGGCTGAATTCGACCAGCCCTGGGCCATGACGTTCCTGCCCGACGGCGATGCCCTGGTCACAGAAAAGGGCGGCACGCTGCAACGTGTCGACGTTGTCGACGGCTCCGCGACGGAGGTGGCGGGCGTACCCGATGTCGTCAATGCGGGGCAGGGGGGCCTGGGCGATGTGATCGTAGGGCCGACCTTCGCTGAGGATCGGGGCATCTACCTGAGCTGGATCGAGCGAGGTCCGGAAGGGACCGGTGCGGTGATCGGCCGGGCCACCCTGGGCGAACCGGAGTCAAAGCTCGAGAACCTCACCGTCATCTGGCGCCAGGACACAACCACCGGGGACGGTCACTTCAGCCACCGCATGACCATCAGCCCCGACGGGCAGTTCCTGTTCGTCACCTCGGGCGAGCGCCAGAAGAAGGATCCTGCCCAGGACCTCAGCACCAACCTGGGCAAGGTGCTGAGACTCAACCTCGACGGCACCCCGGCAGCGGGGAACCCCTTCTCCGATCGCGGCGGCGTGGCAGCGCAGATCTGGAGCTACGGCCACCGCAACCCGCTCGGCATTGCGTTCGATGAAAGCGGCCAACTGTGGGTTTCGGAGATGGGTCCCAAGGGTGGCGACGAACTCAACCTCATCCTGGAGGGCAAGAACTACGGATGGCCTGATGCATCCAACGGCTCCGACTACAGCGGGGCCGACATCCCTGACCACACAGCCGGTGATGGTTTCGAGGCGCCCGCCGTGTGGTGGACACCGTCGGTCTCACCCGGGAGTCTGATGATCTACTCCGGAGACAAGTTCGAATCATGGACCGGAGACGCCTTCCTGGGCGCCCTCTCGGGCGAGGCTCTGATACGCGTTGACCTCGACGGCACGACCGCAAAGCTTGCCGACCAGTGGGAGATGGGCCAGCGCATCCGCGAGGTGGAGCAGGACCACGACGGCTCCATCTGGTTGTTGGAGGACGGCACCGGCGGACGCCTCCTCAGGCTGACGCCCCCCTAGGTCGCCACGACTAGAGTCGGCCCATGACCGATCCCAACGCTTGTGCATCCATCACCATCGACGCTGACCCCGCAACGATCTTCGCCATCCTCACCGATCCGCGACAGCACGCACGGATTGACGGATCCGGCACGGTCAAGGGTGCGGTCTCGGGTGACACCGAGCTCAGACTTGGATCCGAGTTCCGGATGGACATGAACATGGGTGCTCCGTACAAGATCAACAACAAGGTCGTCGAGTACGAACCTGACAGCCTGATCGCCTGGCGTCACATGGGTCTGCACCGCTGGCGCTATGAACTTGTGCCAGCCGGAGCCGGCGGAGCTCAGACCACCGTGACAGAGACCTGGGACGTGTCGGCCTACCCGCGCGTGGTCGCGAAACTCTTCTCCAGGGCGTTCGGCTCCAGGACGCAGAAGTCGATCGAGCAGACGCTTGATCGCCTGAAAGATGCCGCCGAGTCCGATGCCAGGGCGGCCGCCTGAGCCGCGAGAGCCCATCCACCAGTGTCAGGACTTGTGGTGGGGGTATTCCTCGCCGCGTCCCTGGAATGACGTGATCTTCGGGTTCTGCACCACACCGTCGCGGATCTCAATGGCCCGAGAGATTGTCCTGTTGTCATCCCAGTCACCGCTCATCACCGTTCGCAGGTGCGGAATGAGTGCTTCGCTGATGTCCCAGGTGGCGCTGTTCCACAGGTAGGTGGGGGTGTGGTCCACGGCGTAGTAGGTCACGTTGTCCCCCACTGTGAATGTGGGCTCGTCGAAGGAGGTGGGGCGCGCGAACTCGAACCCCATGGCTTCGTCGCAGGACACGTCGACCAGGAGCGTGCCGGGCGCGAACCCCGACAGGTCCGCGTTGCTGACGTAGAGCTGCGGATTGTCAGTGTCCTGCAGCACGCAGTTCACGACGATGTCGTAGCCTGCGAGCACTTCATGCGTGGGAACCGGTCCGTCCTCCAACTCCACCACGGTGCGGCCGGGAGCATCCGGAGCATCGTCCATGCGTTCCAGCACGACGCCGGACATCGGATACGCCACCGTGGTCACCACGCGGGACGTCAGCACCGTGATCTCGTTGATCCCGAGCGACTGCAACGCCGTGACCGCCCCGCGTGCCGTGCTGCCGAATCCGATCACCACCGCGCGGAGGCGCCGGCCGAAGTGTCCTGTCGAACCTATGAGCGTCAGGGCGTGCAGCACGGAGCAGTAGCCCGCGAGTTCATTGTTGCGGTGGAAAACATGGCTCATGAACTCGCCGTTGGTCCTCCAGTTGTTCATGGCCTCCCACGCGATGATCGTGAGCCCGTTGTCGATCGCCACCTGGGTGAGTTCCTCGTCCTGGACCGCGTGTGGCCAGCCCCACAGCACCTGACCCCGCCGCAAGGCCTGGACATCGCTCAGGACCGGCTTCGGCTGCAGGACGACATCCGCCATGGCGAGTATCTCGTCGCGCGGCAGAACAGCCTTCACGTACTGGGCCAGATGGTCATCCGTCACTCCGAACCTTGTGCCGTAGCCCCGCTCCAGGACCATGTGCTGCCTCAAGTCCTCGTCGATGTCCTTGAAATGCTGCGGATGGATCGCCAGCCGGGACTCGCTCTTCTTGTTCGACGTCCCGAGGATGCCAAGGGTCAACAGGGCCATGTCCACCTCCATGTGGTTCGGTGCACCAGTATGCCGAGTTTTCCGGCGGGCGTTGTTTCCGGACCTCCATGCGGTGGTCACCTGCCAGCACAGGCCACACAGGCCACACAGGACCGCGGACCGGCGACTCCGTGCGCCGGCCTGCCCGTGCTCGACAAAGACCGAGGCCCCGAACCTTTCGGTCCGGGGCCTCGGCGATTCTTCTGCGTCAGATCAGTCGTCCTCGACGACCGAGCCCTTCACCGTGTCGGAGCTGGTGGCCTTCGACGAACGCGTGGAGATGATGTCCATCAGGTCGATGCCCGTGGTGTTCTTGATCATCTCGACGGTCTGGATCACGTTGTCGTTGACCGCCTTCGGGAGCGCGGCAGCACCATCGGTGGAGACGATGGTGAGCTTGTCGATGTTGCTCATGGGAGCAGCCACCTTCTCGGCAACCTGCGGCAGTACCTCGATGAGCATCTGCAGCACGGCGGCGTCGTTGTAGTTCTTGAACGCGGCCGCGCGCTTGTCCATCGCCTCGGCCTCGGCTGAACCAATGGCGGCGATGGCTGCTGCCTGCGCTTCACCCTCGGCACGCACTGCGTCCGCCTCGGCGATACGGCGGGCCTTCTCGGCCTCACCGCGCTTGGCACCCTCGACGGCCTCGGCCTCGGCGAGTGCGGAACGGCGGGACTGCTCGCCCACACCTGTGAGGCGTGCCTTCTCGGCGTCGGCCTCGGCGGCAGCGATGGAGGACGCCTTGCGGGCCTCCGCCTCGAAGATCTCCGAGTTGCGGCGACCCTGCGCCTCGGTCTCGGCCTGGTACCGACGTGCGTCGGCGGGCTTGCGGACCTCGGTGTCGAGCTGACGATCCTTCAGGGCCGCCTGGCGCACGGCCACCTTCTCCTGCTCGGCCAGGATGGCCTGGTCACGGTCGGCCTGGGCCAGAGGTCCGGATGCGGCGGCCTGCGCGCGCGCCGCGTCGGTCTCCGCCTTGATCTCGGCTTCCTTCAGCACCAGCGAACGCTGCGCGATGGCAATTTCCTGCTCGGCTGCCAGACGTGCCTGCTCCGCCTCGCGGCGGGCAAGTGCTTCTGCCACGGCGGCGGTGCGATTCAGCTTGGCCGATTCGGGACGACCGAGATCGGAGAGGTAGCTGCCGTCGTCGGTGATGTCCTGGATCTGGAAGGTGTCGAGCACCAGGCCCTGCCCTGTGAGGGAGGACTCGGCTTCATCAGCCACGCGCTGGGCGAATGCGGCGCGGTCGCGGATGATCTGCTCCACCGACAACGAGCCGACGATGGACCGCAGGGAGCCGGCGAGCGTCTCCTGCGTGAAGGTCTCCACCTCGTCCTGCTGCGTGAGGAAGCGCTGCGCGGCGGCGCGGATGGAGTCCTCGTTGCCACCCACCTTGACGATGGCCACACCGTCGAGGTTCAGTTTCACGCCCTGCCCGGAGACGGCGCCCCGGATCTGCACCATGATGCGGCGGCTGGAGAGGTCAAGGATATGGAGGCGCTGGATGAAGGGCACGACGAACACGCCGCCGCCCATGATCACCTTCTGGGCGCTCAGGTCAGTGGAGATCTGGCCGGTCTCCGGGTTGGTGACCGCCTTCCCCTTCTGTCCGGTGATGATGTACGCCTCGTTGGGGCGTGACACCTTGTAACGGCTCGCGATGAGCCAGAGCAGGAGCACGACGAGCAGGACTGCTCCGCCTATCCCCACGATCAGGGGGGGCAAATCGAACATGGACAACTTCCTCTTCAGTCAGTGTGCGGTTGGGTAAATTCAGAGTTGTTCAGGGCTTGCGGGAAGTTCCCGTGACGGGGTGACCTCGACCGCCGTGGGAGAGACGATGCCGGAGACCCACACCTCCGTGCCGGCCACGAGGGGCACGGCGCTGCGGGCTGCGCGTTTGCGCGACTGTCCAGACCCGAGGATCCGCACCTCGCCGAATCCCCCGGCGGGAATATCCGTGATGACACGGGCGGTGGATCCGATCATGGAGTGCGACTTGAACGTGTTGCTGGACTCGCTGCGCTTCAACCAGCGTGTGAACGCGGTGGCCCCGATACCTGCGAGCAAGCCGGACACGATGCCCACGACGACGGCAATCCAGGTGACGTCCACGATCCCCAGCGAGATCACTCCGCCGAAGCCGAAAGCTCCGAGGAAAGCGGCAATACCTGCCAATGAGAACAGGTCACCGCCGAGCATGTCGAGATCCAGGAGACCATCAACGACGTCGCCCAGCAGGATCGCCAACAGGACGATCAGGAGGCCGATGACCCCGATTGTCACAAAAACTGCCACGCCACCCTGCTTTCCTTCGCTTCATCGATGGTACCGGGGCGGCGGACCGACCACGAAGGCGACAAGGTCATGCCCGGGGCCGATGCGCGGACGTCAGCCAACTCGCAGCGTGTCCCGGGTTACCTCGCCGCCAGCGCTGTCGCGAACGACGGCGTGGTGGGCAGGTCTTCCACCAGTGCCGCCTGGTAGGCGTGGTAGACGTCCGGTTTTCCCGACCAGGTCTCCGAGGCGGGCCGGTTGGCGGCATCCAGTTCGTGGTGCCATGACCCCAGGTCGTGATCGACGAGGTACGCATCGACGTAGTCCCACCAACGCTGCAGATCCTCCGCGTAGCGGCTTTCGCCCGTCACACGGTGCAGGACGGCGGCGGTGCAGATGGCCTCGGCTGCCACCCAGTGCATGCGGGCCCGCACCACCGGGGTGCCATTCCAGTCGGTGGTGTAGACGAAGCCGTCGGCCCCGTCCACGGCCCAGCCGTCCGCGATGGCCCTGTCGTTGAGAGCGATGGCCGCTTCCACGAGACCCTCTGGTGCGTCCTTGCCCAGTGACTCATGGACTGCCACCAGCAGTCGCGACCACTCCATGCCGTGGCCGACGGTGGCCCCGTAGGGCCGGAAGGGATCAGCAGGCTGGTCGCGGTTGTATTCCAGCATCGGCCTCCACTGCGAGTCCAGGTGCTCCGGGATCCGCCACTCGTTGTCGCGTGCCAGGCCCACGATGCGCTGGGCGATCCGTCCGGCGCGCGTGTGCCACGTGGTGTCCCCCGTCACGTCACCAGCCGCCAGGAAGGCCTCGACCGTGTGCATGTTGGCATTGACGCCCCGGTAGTCATCCAGCGACGTCCAGCCGCTGTCCCACTGCTCCACCACCGTGCCGGTGGCCTCGTCCCAGAAGCGGGACTCCATCACGTCCAGGGCCATGTCCAGCAGGCGCTGCGCGCCGGGCACACCGGCGGCCACAGCACTGGTAGCGGCCAGCACCACGAAAGCGTGCGCGTAGGCCGCCTTGGCGCTGTCCGGGCTGCCGTCGGGCTGGATGGCGGCAAACCAGCCACCGGAGCGGGCATCATGCAGCGGACCCTGCGTGAGTTCTCGAACACCGTGTTCCGCCAGCCGTGCCAGCTCTGATCGGTCCGGACCGCCCTCGGCAGGGGCTTCGTCGGCAAGGAAACCCAGGCTGAAGACGTGCGTCATGCGGCACACCACGTACAGCGGCATAGGCTCTCTGGGGTCCAGCGTGCCGGCGTCATCGAGATAGCCGAACCCACCTTCGGTGACGGATCCGCTGCCGAAACGCAGGAGGTCAGCGCGTTGTTCGACGCGGTACTGCGGGCTTCCAGGAATCATGTCATCACCTTCGAGACGTGGATGCGATTGGGCACGGAGTCAACGCCAGTTGTCAGTCTGCACTTCGACGGAGCTCACGCGTCAGCCTATCGATGCACCGGAGACTGTGCGCCTTCCCCACAGGAGTCAGCACGAGGGCGTCGCCCTCGGCGAGGTGTGTCGTAGCGTCAGTGCCGCTTCGTCGCTGGTCGCCGGGCACGTGAAAGGCCCCGGCGCACTGAACCGGGGCCTTCCACGTCAACCAAGTTTCGATTCTCAGCGTCCTGCTGAACCCTCGACGTAATCGGAGTCGCCCTTGTCCACCCAGCTCATGAGCTTGCGCAGTTCGCGGCCCGTGGCTTCGATGGGGTGCTGCTCGCCCTTGGCGCGCAGTTCCTTGAACTCGGGAGCGCCCGCATCCTGGTCCTCAATGAAGCGAGTCGCGAACTTGCCACTCTGGATGTCGGTGAGGACGTCCTTCATGCTGGCCTTCACACGCTCGTCGATCACGCGGGGACCGGAGACGTAGTCGCCGTACTCAGCGGTGTCGGAGATGCTCCAGCGCTGCTTGGCGATGCCGCCCTCGTACATGAGGTCGACGATGAGCTTGAGCTCGTGCAGGCACTCGAAGTACGCCACCTCAGGCTGGTAGCCGGCTTCGATGAGCGTTTCGAACCCTGCCTGCACCAGCGCCGATGCGCCACCACACAGCACGGCCTGCTCGCCGAACAGGTCAGTCTCGGTCTCCTCGGTGAAGGTGGTCTTGATGCCACCCGCACGCAGGGAGCCGATGGCCTTGGCGTAGCTGAGCGTCAGCGGCCATGCGCTACCGGAGGCGTCCACCTCGACGGCGACGATGGCAGGCACGCCACGACCGTTCGCGTACTCGCGGCGCACCAGGTGGCCGGGGCCCTTGGGCGCGACCATGCACACATCGACGCCCTCGGGTGCCGTGATGTAGCCGAAGCGGATGTTGAAGCCGTGGGCGAAGAAGAGCGCGTCGCCGGGGGCGAGGTTGGGCTCGATGTCCTCCGCGTAGACCTTGCGCTGCACCTGGTCGGGGGCAAGGATCATGATGAGGTCCGCCTCTTCGACCGCCTCGGCGACGGGCAGCACGCGCAGCCCCTCGGCTTCAGCCTTGGCCGCCGACGGGCTGCCCGGACGAAGGCCCACGCGGACATCGACGCCGGAGTCACGAAGGCTCAGCGCGTGGGCGTGGCCCTGCGATCCGTAGCCGATGACGGCGACCTGGCGACCCTGAATGATCGACAGGTCGGCGTCGGAGTCATAGAACATCTCTGCTGCCATTGTTTGGTTCCTTACTTTGTTCGTGGTCATTTGATGGGGCAGGTCCCCCTTCGTTGAAAACTTGCATCGAAGGGGGGATTCCGGGGGTTTACCCCCGGACGGGGATTACCCCGTTGTGGACATACCCTCAGGCTGGGGGTTTACGGGGGCCCGCCCCCGTATGGGACTTGTGCTCGGCAAGCGTCTTGGCGCCCCGGCCCAGTGCCACCTGGCCGGACTGCACCAGTTCCTGGATGCCGTGTGGAGACAACATCTCCAGCAGGGCCTCGAGCTTCTCGCTGCTGCCGGTGGCCTCAATGGTGATGGAGTCCGCGCACACATCAACGGCCTTGCCCCTGAAGAGGCTCACGACGTCGATGACCTGGCTGCGGGTGTGGACGTCGGCCTTCACCTTCACGAGCACCATTTCGCGGCGCACGGTGTTGGGCCCGAGTTCGAGCACCTTGCGCACCTCGATGAGCTTGTTGAGTTGTTTGACGATCTGCTCGAGTGCGGCGCCGTCCTCGGCGTTGGCCACAACGGTCATGCGGCTCACTTCAGGCCGCTCGGTGGGACCGACGGCCAGGGACTCGATGTTGAATCCGCGACGCGAGAACAGCGCTGCGATGCGGGTGAGGACGCCGGGCTTGTTGGAGACCAGGACGCTCAGTGTGTGGGTGCTCACAGGATCTCTTCTTCCCACTCGGGGGCCATGTCGCGGGCCACTTGGATCTCATCATTGCTGGTGCCTGCCGACACCATGGGAAACACCATCGCGTCCTTGTGGACGACGAACTCCACCACGACGGGACGGTCGTTGATCTCGAGCGCCTGCTTGATGGCGATCTCCATCTCCTCCTCGTTCGTGGCCTTCAGCCCGACGCAGCCCATGGCCTCTGCGAGCATCTGGAAGTTGGGGATGGACTCGGTGTGCAGGTCAGTGTTGGAGTACCGCTCGTTGTAGAACAGGCTCTGCCACTGTCGCACCATTCCCAGAGAGTGGTTGTTGATGACCGCGATCTTGATGGGAATGTTGTTCAGCGCGCAGGTGACGAGTTCCTGGTTGGTCATCTGGAAACAGCCGTCGCCGTCGATGCCCCACACGGTGCGATCCGGTGCGGCCACCTTGGCGCCCATGGCAGCCGGAACACAGAAGCCCATGGTGCCGGAGCCGCCTGAGTTGAGCCATGTGTTGGGCAGTTCATGCGGCAGGTAGTGCGCAGACCACATCTGGTGCTGGCCGACGCCGGCGGCGAAGATGGTGTCCGGCGGGCTGAGCTGACCGATCCGCTGGATGACCTCCTGCGGGGAGAGACGACCATCGGGCGCCTCGTCCCACGTGGGCTGGTACTTGGCACGCATGCCCTTCAGCAGGTTGCGCCACGGGTCGATCGCAGGCGGCTCCACCCCTGTCAGTTCCTGGTTGAGCAGCCGCATCGTTTCCTTGCAGTCGCCCACGATGGGGACGTCCACGGCCCTGTTCTTGCCGATCTCAGCCGGATCGATGTCTGCGTGGATCACCTTGGCGAACGGGGCGAAGCTGTCCAGCTTGCCGGTCACACGGTCATCGAAGCGGGTGCCGATGGCGATGAGGAGGTCCGACTTCTGCAGCGCGCCAACGGCAGCAACGGTTCCGTGCATGCCGGGCATGCCCATGTTCAACTCGTGGGAGTCCGGGATGACACCGCGGGCCATCAGCGTGGTGACCACGGGGATCTGCGTGCGCTCCACCAGTTCGGCCAGTTCCACGTGGGCGCGGGCGCTGATGACGCCGCCACCGATGTAGAGCACGGGCTTCTTGGCCTCCATGATCATCTTCGCGGCGGCGCGAATCTGCTTGATGTGAGGCTTGGTGGTGGGCTTGTAGCCCGGCAGGTCGAGTTCTTCGGGCCAGACGAAGGGTGCCGAGTTGGACAGCGCATCCTTGGCGATGTCCACCAGCACCGGGCCGGGCCGTCCTGTGGAGGCAATGTGGAAGGCCTCGCGGATCGCCAGCGGGATGTCAGCCGTCTTCTTGATGAGGAAGCTGTGCTTGGTGATGGGCATCACGATGCCCCTGATGTCAGCTTCCTGGAACGCGTCGGTACCGATCGAGGAGGAGTTCACCTGTCCCGTGATGGCCACCAACGGTGTGGAGTCCATGTAGGCGTTCCCGATGGGGGTCACCAGGTTGGTGGCTCCGGGACCGGAGGTGGCGATGCACACACCCACCCGGCCGGTGGTCATGGCGTAACCCTCTGCAGCGTGGCCCGCCCCCTGCTCATGGCGGACCAGGATGTGGCGGATGCTGCTGTCGAAGAGCGGATCGTACGCGGGCAGAATCGCGCCACCGGGGATGCCGAACATTACCTCGACCCCGACTCGCTCGAGAGACTCAACGAGCGCTTGCGCACCTGTCAATAGCTGGTTGTCGATGTCCGACATGGCTCTCCCTTCGGGTCATGGGCTGTGATCTTGGCCAACAAAAAACCCTCGGCGCCGGATGGCACACGAGGGAGCGTTTCGCTTGTACAGATGCGAAACGCTTCAGAAAATTACGAGACGTTGGTTGTTGATCACACGAGCACAATGGCCCAGCACGCTCAATGCTGTCAAGCGCACTCGCCGTGGTCTTGAATGTTGAGACGGGCCGGCCACCAGGGGTGACGGCCCGTCTCCACAACACTCGACGTGCAGCGCGTTCTTCTCAGACGACGGGTGCGTCGTGGTGTACGCCCACACGGGCCGATGGCCGGATGTTCATGAGTGCCCAGCCAATCAGTCCGAACATCAGACCGAGACCGATCACCATCGCCGCGACACCGAAAGCCAGCACGGAAGTGAAGAGTGAGGCCCTCAGGAATGAGGCGTTCATGACGGTGTTGCGCTGAGCGTTGTACTTGTCGGCAAGCTCCTGATCACCTGACTCCTTGGCGGCACCGGCAAGAGAGCCGAGCTCGGCATAGGTGTTGCCCTCCGAAGCATCAAGGGCGTGCCTGTTGATGATGTCAGCCTGCGCATAGGCCGTGAATGGGCCTCGGACGTCCTTGCCGGCAAGGAATGCGGCGTCGTCGGGGACGACGATGTTCTCGGCGGACAGTTGGCTGCTGACGGTGCCGTAAGTGATGCCGCCTGCGACGACCATGACGATGCCGGCGATGAGGGAGATCAGTCCCACGACTCTGGGGATGTTCATTTCTGGCTCCGATGGATTGGATGATGAGCCCGGCCGGGGTGAGGACCGAACGTGATGCGGATTGATGCTAGGACACACATGTCAGAGGTTGGCAGCCGGACACGCGCACTGCCACCTCTATTCGGCGGTCAGGAGCGCGTACACCTCGTCGAGATCGCGGTGGATGGCGCCCCTGATGTTCCTGATTCCCGGCGAGTCGGCGTGACGCGGCAGGACGTGGATGTGTGCGTGGAAGACCTCCTGGCCGGAGTCCGCGCCCACGTTGGTCAGGATGTTGAAGCCTGTGGCACCCAGTCGTGTCCGCAGCAGCGCACTGACGGCGAGCACGGAGGGTGCCAGTTCGGCAAGGACGTCCTCATCCACGAGGGCATGGTCCACGTGGCGGCGCGGGATCACCAGCGTGTGTCCCTCCTGCCACGGTTCGATGTCCAGGAAGGCGTAGGCACGATCATCGGCATACACCTGCTTGGAGGGAATTTCTCCGGCCACGATTCTGCAGAACAGGCACTCGGACATGACGTGGGGTCCCTTTCGGTTCAACGGACGATGTGGCCGGCAGCGCGCAGCGCTTCCTTGACCTCGGTCACGGTGAGAGTTTGGTAGTGGAACACGCTGGCGGCCAGCACCGCGTCGGCACCTGCGTCGGCGGCTTCCACAAAGTGCTGGGCGGTACCTGCACCGCCGGAAGCGATCAGCGGAACGTCGACGACGGCGCGAACAGCGCGGATCATTTCGAGGTCGAAACCGGAGGTGGTGCCATCGGCATCCATGGAGTTGAGCAATACCTCACCCACACCCCGCGCGACGGCGTCGCGTGCCCACTCCAGCGCGTCCCGCCCGGCAGATTTCCTGCCACCGTGCGTGGTGACGCCGAAGCCGGACGGCATCGACTCCTCCCGGCGGGCGTCCAGGGAGAGGACCAGCACCTGGTTGCCGAAGCGTCCGGCGATCTCGTCGATGACGTCGGGCCGCTCCAGCGCGCCGGTGTTGATGCCCACCTTGTCAGCGCCGCACCGCAGAAGCGCATCCACGTCCTCGACGCTGCGGACTCCCCCGCCCACCGTCAGTGGGATGAAGACGCTCTCTGCGCAGCGGGAGACCATGTCTCGGGTGGTGGCACGGCCCTGCGAGGAGGCGGAGATGTCCAGGAACACCAGTTCATCCGCGCCGGCAGCGCTGTACGTGGCGGCCAACTCCACGGGGTCACCGGCGTCGCGCAGGTTCTCGAAGTTCACACCCTTGACCACGCGCCCGTCGTGGACGTCGAGACAGGGGATCACGCGCAGGGATACGGCCATGCCGACACCCTACTCAGTCCTCCTCCAGGTCGACGTCGACGACACCTCGGCGCATCCGGTCGACGATGCTGAGGCAGGTGCGGCGCAGGTCCCCCGGACCGGCAGCCTGTGCCAACTGGCCAGCGAAATCCACCACTTGCCGCACCCAGCGCACGAAGTCACCGGCGGAGAGTTGGCCGTGGGCGAGTACCTTCGCAAGATCCTGGCCGCTCGCCCAACGCCATGACACCTCGGCGAACCCGATGTCGGGTTCGCGGCCACGGTCGCGGCGATGCTTGCGCTCCAGCAGACCCACTTCACGCCACACCTGTCTGAGTTCTGACTGGGCGCGCTCGCTGGCGGCGTCAGGCATCCGGGGCGTCAGCATGTCGCGCGACGGTCGGGACTCGTACAGCATCGTCGAGAGCACGGCAGCCAGTTGCGGCGCATCCAACCCGGCGAAGACGTCGCGCCGGATGCACTCGGCGGCCACCAGGTCCAGCTCGTTGTAGATGCGACGCAGCATGCGTCCCGCATCAGTCAGCTCATCGCCATCGAGGTAGCCGAGTTCCTCCAGGACGGCGCACACACGGTCGAACTGGGTGCCGAGCGAGTTGGTGCGGGCAGCGATGTCGGACTCGCTGCGGAGGCGCTCACGCTCCAGCCGCAGCACCGTGGCCGCTGCCACGGCATGCTTCTCGCGGTCCTCGCAGGCGTGGCAGGGGTGTGCCTTCAGTTCGCGCCGCAGCTCGGCGATTCGCTGCATCTGCGCCTCGTCGGTGGGAGGGGCGCTGTGATCCGGCTCGTCGGGATCGATGCTGTCCAGTTTGTTCGACATCGCCGAGAGGAGCGCCCGCCGCTCCGCGCGGTCCCGGACGCTGAACCGGCGTGGCACCCGGACCCGCCCTGCGGGAACCGGTGGTGAAGTCAGGTCGTGGGGTTGCAGCCGCAGCATGGTGTGGTCGCCGGCGATGACCTGCACCCAGGGAACCGAATCCCTGTTCACCTTCTGGCCCACCCCCAGCACCACGCACCACCCCTGGCGCCCCACGTGGATGATGTCACCCGGCACCAGGGACCCGACAGCGTCAGCGATATCCGTGACCCGCTGCGCCCTGCGCTGCTTGGCGCTGCTCGATTCCAGGCCGGAGATCTCGTCGCGCAACAAGGCGTAGGACATGAAATCACCGAGGTGGCACTCAATGTCTTGCTGGGCGTCCGCCAGTTCCTCCGCCACGCGCAGGCCCACGCGGGACGCAGTGACCACGGACTTGTCGGTCTGGAACTGGGCGAAGCTCTGGTTGAGGAGTTCACGGCCCCGCACCCGGCCGAGCGTCGCCGTGAGGTTCACGGCCATGTTGTAGCTCGGCGCGAAGCTGGAGCGCAGCGGGTAGGTGCGGCGAGAGGCCAGCCCCGCCACGGCGCGCGGATCCATGCCGGATTGCCACAGGACCACCGCATGGCCCTCCACGTCGATCCCCCGGCGACCAGCACGGCCCGTCAGCTGGGTGTACTCCCCCGGGGTGATGTCCACGTGCGCCTCCCCGTTGTACTTGACGAGCTTCTCGAGCACGACGGTGCGGGCAGGCATGTTGATACCGAGCGCCAGCGTCTCCGTGGCGAACACCAATTTCAGTGCCCCGGACGTGAAGCCCTCCTCGACGATGGCCTTGAAGGCGGGCAACTGTCCCGCGTGATGGGCTGCGACCCCGGCGCACAGCGCGAACCGGAAGTCCTCGAAGTCGAGCGCGTCGAGGTCATCGGTCGACAGGCTGGCGGTGTGACGGTCAGCGATCTCGCCCAGCGCACGGGCCTCGGAGCGGTTGGTGAGCTGTACGCCTGAATGCAGCAGTTGTTTCACGGCGGAGTCGCAGCCGACGCGGGAGAAGATGAAACAGATGGCTGGCAGCAGGTTGGCCTCGGACAGCACCCGTGCCATGTCATCGCGGCGCGTGGGCTTGGTGGCGAATCGGGGATGTGTGGCACCACCGTACTGACCGGATCCCCGTCCCCCACCCTGGGGCTTCCCCTTGCCGGACCTGCCGCGGGGTCGTCGTGAATCGTCGCGCACCTGGGATGCTTCACCCTTGCTGACGCGTAGCAGTTCCTTGTTGACCCTTGCCGCCCTCGCGCTCGGCAGTTCCTGGGCAGTGGGGGCCACGCCGTCGAACAGGTCAACAAGTTTGCGGCCCACCAGCACGTGCTGGAACAGCGGGACGGGTCTGCGCTCCGAGACCACCACCTGGAACTCTCCCCGAACGGTGCGCAACCACTCGCCGAAGTCCTCGACATTGCTGACGGTGGCGGACAGGGCCACGATGGAGACCGACGACGCCAGTCCGAGGATGACCTCCTCCCAGACGGCACCGCGAAAGCGGTCGGCCAGGTAGTGGACCTCATCCATGACAACGAATCCCAGGTTGTGCAGCGTGGGAGAGCCCGCATAGATCATGTTGCGCAACACTTCCGTGGTCATCACCACGATCTGGGCCTCCGGATTGACTGAGCTGTCGCCGGTCAGGAGCCCCACCCGCTCGGAGCCCCAACGCTCCACGAGGTCATGGTATTTCTGATTGCTCAGCGCCTTGATCGGGGTGGTGTAGAAGCACTTCCGCGACTCCTGGATGGCCAGCCAGACGGCGAACTCCCCCACCACGGTCTTTCCGGCACCCGTCGGTGCGGCCACCAGGACCCCGTGCCCCTCGGCCAGTGTTGTGCAGCCCTCGATCTGGTAGGCGTCGAGTCCGAACGGGTAGTCGCGGGCGAATTCAGCCACGTTCGGCTGCGGGTCAGATGCCTGGGTGCTCACCCTTTCACGGTAGCAGCGGGCTGGCTGTACTCTGCGTCGACGAAAACCTTGAGCGCGCCCGGGGCGGCCGTCACTGTGACGGGCACATCCCCCAGTTCCTCACCATCGCCCATGCAGAACAAGCCATCGCCGGCGATCTCCACCTGATGTGCGCGGAACTGCTGCACCGATGGGTGTTTCACGAAGTTGCCCGAGTACATCTGTGGCAGCAGCCTCAACAGGGTGGTGCGGGACACGGGATCCACGATGGTGACGTCCAGCATGCCGTCGGTGGGATCCGCGTTGGGGGCGATCCTCATGCCGCCGCCGAACATGCCGGTGTTGCAGACGGCAACGATCATGGCTTCCTGGATGCGCAGCACACCGTCGATCCGCAGGCGGTACTGCAGCGGCGAGAAGTGGACGAGTTCACGCAGCGCGATCCAGCCGTAGCTCAGGCTCCCGAAGCGCAGTGAGATGTCGTTGGTGGCGCGATTGACGCGGGCGTCGTAGCCGGTGGACAGCACGGCCCCGACGTAGCGCGACGGGTAGGCCTCATTCGAGACGTGCGACAGGTCCACGCGCCGGGTGGCGCCGACGCAGATGGCGTCCACGGCCCGGGGAAGGTCCTTGGGTACGCCCACGCCGCGCGCGAAGTCGTTGCCTGTGCCGGCGGGGATGATGCCGAGCGTGGCGAGGGTGCCGGCGCAGGCGTTGAGCCCGAGGTGGGCCATGCCGTCGCCACCCATGACCAGGACGGCGTCGCCCTCGCGCGCCTCAAGTGCCGCAGTGCGGGTCAGTTTTTCGGCATCCGTCCAGGAGGACGAGGTGATCACGTGCACTTCAGCGGTGGGGAGGCCATCACGCAGGGCACGGGCGACGTGTGGCAACTCACGACCGGAGCGGCCACCCCCCGAGCCCTGGTTGACCACCAGTGTGTAGAGGCGCGGCTTGGCGATTTCCCTCATGAAGAAGCCGCGATCACTTGCCGTCGTTGACGTCGATGGACCAGTCCGCGACGACGTCAGCCGTGATGCCCTTGCGCTTGTCGAGGATGAGACAGATGGCCTCGGCGATCATGTAGAGCACAACCATGGGAACGGACAGCGCCAGCATGGAGAACGGGTCCGTGGAGGGGGTGGCAACGGCTGCGAACACGAAGGTGCCGAAAATCACGAACTTGCGGGACTTCACCAACTGGTGGCCCTTCACCACGCCCGCCATGTTCAGCGCCACGAGCACCACGGGCAGAAGGAACGAGACGCCGAACACCAGGATGATCTTGATCTCGAGCGCCAGGAAGCTGCTCATCTCCAGCAGGTTCACGATGTCCAGCCCCTGGGGCGTGAACCCCAACATCACGGCGATGCCCTTGGGCCAGATGAAATAGCCCAGCGTGCAGCCAGCCAGGAACAATGGAATGGCCGCCGACAGGAAACCCATCGCGTACTTCTTCTCCTTGGACACCAACCCCGGCGCCACGAACGCCCAGAGCTGATACATCCAGATGGGGCAGGAAACGATGACGCCCGCCATGGAGCAGGCGATGACGGCGAGCGTCAGTGGCCGCACCACACCATCGTTGACGATGAGCGTCTGTGCCCCCGGGTTGGCGGCCATCAGCGCGGCGCGGGCGGTGAAGTACGGCTGGAGGATGAAATCGATCAGCTCTTTGTAGAAGAAGATGGCGACGATGCCGGTGATGACAACCGCCGTCACGGAAATGGTCAATCGGTAGCGGACCTCGCGGAGGTGGTCCATGAGCGCCATCGTGCCGTCCTCGGACGGCGCGGGTGGGCGCAGCCAACCGAGCCGACGCGGCTTCGCGTCGGGCTCAGTGGCAGTGGTGGCCATTCTTTAGAGACCGGTATCGCTCTGACGGAGCTGCTCACGGGCCGCTGCCTCGCGTGCGTTCAGGTCACGTTCACGTGCCTCGATCTCACGGATGCGACGCTCCTGCTCCGTCTCGATGCGTGTCTCGGGCTGCACAATTTCTGCGTCCACCACTTCGCCGTCCTCGGACCCGTCGACGGCCTTGATCTCCGACTTGAACTCACGGATCGAGCGTCCGACGCCCTTGCCGAGACCGGCCAAGCGCGAGCCGCCGAACAACAGCAGGGCAATTCCCAGGATGATGAGCAATTCCATTCCACCAGGCATGCCTGTCCACCTCTTTCCCCGGGACCGCACCCGGGCTAGTTCTACAGATGCGATTCTACTCGTGACTGCCGGATGGCAGTTGGATGCGTCCCAGCAGTTCGCCGGCTTCCTCCGCGTGTCGACCCACCATGCGCACTTCGCTGAACAGGTCGGACGCCTTGTGGGCCAGCCACACGGCATAGGAGACCGCGGTCACAGCACCGAGCAGCGCGACGCCGCCAAAGATGAGAACCCAGATCACGAACGAAATGGTACCCCGCTGGCAGGCGGCCAGCGAAAGAGGGATCAGTCCGGCGCGTCGGCGTAGGCCAACAGAGCGCTCCGCGCCTCGTGTGCCGCCACTCGCGCCACCTGCTCATCTGAGACGCTGAGAACGGCCTCACCGAGCCTGAGCAGCAGAGCTGTGGCCCATTGGGGGGAGGCGACGGGGAATGTGACCTGAAGGTGATCGGCATGGACGTCCCTGGTGATCACCGGGTAGTACTCGGTGACCCAGTGTGCCTGGGGGGCGAGGGTGACCTCGAGCTGTTGCACGACGTCGTCGAACCAGTCGTCCCCCACCGCTGGCAGGCCAACGCGTGGCTCAAACACCTCGTCGAGGACGCGGATCTCCTGGATCCTGTCGAGACGGTAGGACCGCCATGCGGATCGTGGACGGCTCCAGCCATCCAGATAGGCGAAGCCTCCGGTCACCCGCAACCGGATCGGTTCGACGGCTGGCCGGGACTCCGGGGCGCGGCCAGCGCCGAGATGCGTCAGTTCCACCAACCGCCTGCCGGAGATGGCCTCTTGCAGAAGCTGCCTGTGGCCCGGGTCCCCCGCAGCCACGGACACCGAGACTGCGGGATCGATTTCGCCCACCAGCGCACGAAGCTTGGCCAGTGCGCTGGAGGCTGCCTCGGAACCACCGGAGGCCTCCACCAGCATGTCGAGCGCCACCAGCAGACTCGTGGCTTCCTGCAGCCTCATCCGCATGGGTCGGGCCAACACATCTGCGTTGGCGAAGTAGATGTGTCCGTCCTCGCGCACCTCGTCGATGTCCACTTCGAAGAGGTCGCCATGGAACCCCTCGGGCAGACCACAGAACTGCAACACCTCGATGTCGCTCACCACTTGGCGCTCTGAGACGCCGAAGTGGGACGCGACGCTCGCCACGGAGATGCCCTGGTTCTTCTGCAGGTACGGCACGAGTTTCAGCAGACGCGCCAACTGTTCAGTGGACTTCATGCGCCCCACCTCTCTGCCACGTCACGCAATTGCCGGATCACAGCGGTGCGCAACTCCGGCGGCGCGAGGCAGATCGCGTCGGGGCCGAGTTCGCAGATGTCGGCCGCCAGGATGTCGGGGCGGATCGACTCGATGCGCCAGGCGCTGAATCCTTCCGGGAGCGGCGCATCCCAGGATGTGGGTTGGGCGGAGCGACGAACATCCCCGCCGACCCCGTCGCGCAGGGCCACGACGGCGAAGGCGCCCTCCCCTGCCCCCTCGAAGCGCACGTGGGCGGCCACTTCTTCTGCTGATGGCACGGCGTAGGCGCCTGCCGGCCCCACTGCCACCACGTCGGAGGTGAATCGGCTCAGTTTGAAGTTGCGAGGTGCTGAACGGTCGAGGTCATGGCCGAGCAGGTACCAACGCCCCCTGCGCTGCGACAGCCTCCAGGGTTGTACGCGGCGAAGCTGCCCCTTGTACTCGAAATGGATCTCGCGTCCCTCCAGCAGCGCCTCACGGGCCGCATCGAACCCCGGTTCGGCGGGGATGCGCGGCAGCAGTGTGAGCAGGCGCTCCGGGTCGGGATCGGCACCGGCGGCACGCAGGGTCTCCAGCGCGTCCACGGTCTGCTGGGCGGCGACGCTGTCCTGCCAGACGGAGGCCGCTGCACCCAGGACCGCGAGTTCCTCCGGCGTGAACGTCACCGGTGGGAGTTCGAAATCGGATCGTTCGATGCGGTAGCCGTCCTCCACATCCAGATCGGGGTCGTTCGATCCGGTGGCGATGGGGACACCGGCAGCGCGCAGGTCCTCCTTGTCACGCTCGAACATGCGCTCAAAAGCTCCATCCGCCTGGTGGCGGTAGCCCTCGATCGTGGAGCGGATCTGGCGTTTCGTGACGTAGCCGCGCGCGCTGAGCATCATGATCAGCAAATTCACCAGCCGCTCTGATTTTGCCTTCGACAACCGATCCACTTCCCTTCCTGCGCGGCAGGCTACCGCACGCGCCCCCTCAGCCCGTGGACAATGGGGCTGTGTCCCTCCTCGTCGATCGGTATGCCCCCAGTCCCACGTCAGACCTGCACCTGGGCAATCTGCGCACTGCACTGGCCGGTTGGCTCCTGACTCGTTCGGCGGGCGGAAGGTGGCTCATGCGCGTGGAGGATCTCGACACCGCCCGCGTGGCCGCTGCAGGGGACGCGGCGCCACGCCAATTGGCGGACCTGAAGTCGCTGGGCATGGAGTGGGATGGGGAGCCGTTGTGGCAGTCGGAGCGACTGCCGGCATACGCAGCCGCGGTGGCCGCCCTGGGTGAACGGACGTACCCGTGCTTCTGCACCCGCCGGGAGATCGCCGAGGCCTCCTCCGCGCCGCACGACGGACACCGGGCCTATCCGGGCACCTGCGCAGGGCTCGGCAGTGAGCAGGTGGCGCGCCTGGGCCGCCATCGGGCCGCTGCCCTCCGGGTTCGCTCCGAGGGCGTTTCCTTCAGCGTCACCGACGTGCATGCGGGAGACGTGACGGAACCGGTGGATGACTTCGTGCTCCTGCGTGCTGATGGCGCCCCTGCCTACAACCTGGCCGTGGTGGTCGACGACATGTTCCAGGGTGTGACACGCGTCACTCGGGGTGTGGACCTGAAGTCGTCGGCACCACGGCAGGCCTGGCTCACGACGATGCTTGGAGGTATCGCGCCGGAGTACGCCCACATCGGTCTGGTCACCAATGCACAGGGGTCCCGTCTGGCCAAACGCGACGGCGCTGTGACACTGGCGGACCTGTCGGCCGTGGGTTTGTCCCAGTCCGACGTGCTGGCAATGTTGAGCGGGTCCCTTGGCCTGGGCCAGTGCCGCACAGCAGACGAAGCCCTGGCCGCGATGCCTGCTGGTTCTCTGCCCGACGACAACTTCTGGGCTCCGGCCACCTGGGACGGCGAGGAGTTGGTCATCCAATAGCGCCCGCTCGTCGAGTAGCGAGCGCCAGCGAGCGTGTCGAGACGCCATCCAGCCGACAGGGGTTTCGACACGCAGCAGGCTCGTCACTGTTCTCAGCTCGTCGAGTAGCGAGCGCCAGCGAGCGTGTCGAGACGTCATCCAGCCGACAGGGGTTTCGACACGAGGCAGGCTCGTCCCTCGCCGGCCACTA
>JAUNVL010000127.1 GCA_030537675.1 Propionibacteriaceae bacterium
TGCCAAGCGTTGTAGTGGTGGGCGCCCAGTGGGGCGATGAGGGCAAGGGCAAGGCAACGGACCAGCTCGGGGAACGAGTGGACCTGTGCGTCCGCTTCTCCGGCGGCAACAACGCGGGCCACACGCTCGTGGTCGACGGCGAGAAGTTCGTCCTGCACCTGTTGCCATCCGGGATCCTCAATACGAAGACCACCACGATCATCGGCAACGGCGTCGTCGTCGACCTCGACGTGTTCCAGCAGGAGCTCGAAGAACTGGCGGCACGCGGCGTCGACGTCCCCCACCCCCTGGTCAGCGCGAACGCGCACGTCATCACCGAGTACCACAAGGTGATGGACAAGGTGACGGAACGCTTCCTCGGCAAGCGCAAGATCGGCACCACGGGGCGCGGCGTCGGCCCCGCCTATTCGGACAAGGTCAACCGGATGGGTATCCGCATCCAGGACATCTTCGACGAGTCCATCCTCCGCCAGAAGGTGGAGGCCGCGCTGGACCAGAAGAACCAGTTGCTGGTGAAGGTCTACAACCGCCGCGAGATCGACGCCGAATCGATCGTGCAGACGTTGCTGGGCCACGCCGATCGCCTCCGCCCCTACGTCATCGACTCCGGTCGCTACATCAATGACGGACTGGACGACGGCAAGGTGGTGCTGTTCGAGGGCGCTCAGGCGCACTTCCTGGACGTCGACCACGGCACCTACCCCTACGTCACCTCCTCCAACCCGATCGCCGCCGGCGCGTGCATCGGCGCCGGCGTGGGACCCACCCGCATCGACCGTTCCATCGGCATCGCGAAGGCCTACACCACCCGCGTGGGCGAGGGCCCGTTCCCCACCGAACTCTTCGACGAGGACGGCGAGAAACTGCGCGCCATCGGCAGCGAGTTCGGGGCCACCACCGGGCGGCCACGCCGCTGCGGCTGGTTCGACGCCGTGCTCGTCGAACAGGCCTCCAAGATCAACGCCTTCACCGACATCTTCCTCACGAAGCTGGACATCCTGAGCGGCTGGGAAAAGGTGCCGGTCTGTGTGGCCTACGACGTCGACGGCGTTCGCCACGATGTGATGCCCGTGACGCAGAGTGATTTCCACCACGCCAAGCCGATCTACGAGTACCTCGACGGCTGGACCGAGGACATCTCGGGTGCGCGGCACTTCGACGACCTTCCCCCCAACTGTCAGGCCTACGTCCACCGCTTGGAGGAACTCATCGGTTGCCGCATTTCCGGCATCGGTGTGGGTCCGGGCCGTGAGCAGTCAGTCATGATCAACGACCTGGTCTGAGCCGTGTCCACAAAGAAGCTCGTCACCGTCATGGTGGTCCTCTGGGCAGTCTTCATGGTGTCCACCGTCGTCATCGCGCTACTGCAGGACGACGTGGCGTGGGGCTGGTGGTGGGCGGTGCCACTCGGTGGCGTCTTCGTGATCTCCATCATCGGGTTCCGCTTCCTGGTGCAGCGGGCTGCTGATGCCGAGGAACGCCTGGATCGGGAACTCGACGCCTCAGGACAGTGATGACGACGTCCCCCAACGACGAATCGAGCATCACCGACGTCCAGGCCAGGTTGTCGTCATGGTTCGCCGACTGTGCACGCGACCTGCCGTGGCGCTCCCCCCACACCACTGCCTGGGGCGTGCTCGTCAGTGAGGTCATGCTGCAGCAGACCCCCGCATCCCGTGTGGTGGAGCCGTGGCAGAGGTGGACGCAACGGTGGCCCAGCGCCGCTGTGATGGCAGCCGAGGGTCCGGACGAGGTCCTTCGCGCCTGGGGACGGCTGGGTTACCCCCGACGTGCTCTCCGCCTGCATCAGGCGGCCAAGGCCATCGTCGACCTGCACGACGGCGAGGTGCCAGATGACGAGACCGCGCTGCTCTCCCTGCCCGGTGTCGGCAGTTACACCGCGGCGGCGATCATGGCATTCGCCTACGGACGGCGATCATTGGTCCTGGATGTGAACATCCGCCGTGTGTTGGCGCGCGTCGATGCGGGGGTCGCGCACCCGTCACGCACCGAAACGGCGGCGGAACGCGACCGCGCGTGGCACTGGGTGCCCGAAGGCGATCTGGATGCCGCAACATGGTCGGCCGCCGCGATGGAACTGGGCGCCACCGTCTGCACGGCCCGCGGCCCCCGTTGCGGCGAGTGTCCCGTAGCGACCCACTGCACATGGGTGGCCCGTGGCCGTCCGGCATGGGACGGGCCGCCGCGCGTCGCCCAATCCTGGGACGGCACGGACAGGCAGTGCCGCGGCCGGATCATGGACGCGCTCCGCTCCGCCACCTCCCCCGTTCCTCTGGCAGACGTGGTCTGGGCCGATGACGAGCAGCGAAGTCGCTGCGCCACCTCGCTCGTCGCCGACGGTCTGGCGCAACTGTCCTCTGCTGGCCTGGTGCTGCCAACCACGGCCTGATCCTCAATCTGCTCGGCGACCGAACACCGATCTGAGCCACGCACGCCTTGCGTGGAGGTCGCAGCCCGAGGCTCTCAGAGAGAGTGTTTCTCGGGGTGAGTGTGATCGCGAACCGCGACCACCGCATCCCACAAGGCATTGGCAACGTCACGCTTCGAACCCTGCACCCGCGCCACCACGTCGTCGCTGGCATTCAGGATGAGCAGTTCATTGTCGGGCGTCTCGAAGCCCTTGTCCCAGCCGATCTCGTTGACGGCGAGCAGGTCGACCCCCTTGCGGCGTCGCTTCGCGCGGCCCTTCTCGATCAGCTCGTCGCCGGTGGCGCTCTCGGCGGCGAAGCCAACGATCGTCCGCCCGGGACGACGCTCACGCACCAATGCCGCCAGGATGTCCGGGTTCTGGATGAGGTCCAGGGTGAGACCCTCCTGCCCCTGCTTCGACATTTTATCGTCGGCGATCTTCAGGACCCGGTAGTCGGCGACGGCGGCCACCATGACGATGACGTCGGCATCGACGGCGGCGGCCACGACGGCATCCCGGAGTTCCATCGCAGTTCCGGCATGCGTGATCTGGACCCGGGGGTGCCGGGATGCCTCAGCCAGCACCTGGGCGTCGACATGGGCGGCCACGAGGCTGACCCGGGCGCCTCGTCGGGCGGCTGCCAGTGCAACCTCGACACCCTGGCGCCCGCTGGAGCGGTTGCCCAGGAAGCGGACGGGGTCGATGGGTTCCCGGGTGCCGCCCGCGGACACCACAACCTGCAGCCCTGCCAGGTCGGCGTCCCCGGGGACCGCGGCCAGTGCCGCCTCCAGGATCTCCTCGGGCTCGGACATCCGGCCGGGGCCGGAATCGCCGCCGGTCAACGGCCCGTCCCCGGGCCCGACGACGTGGACGCCGCGCCCGCGCAGGGTGGCCATGTTGTGCTGGGTGGCCGGGTGCAGCCACATCTCGGTGTGCATTGCGGGTGCGACGACGACGGGTGCAGAGGTGGCCAGCAGTGTGGTGCCCAGCAGGTTGTCGGCCAGGCCGGCGGCCATCCGGGCCAACGTGTTGGCCGTGGCGGGTGCGACGATGACGAGGTCGGCGGCCCGGCCGAGCGCCACGTGACGGACCTGGGCGACATCGTCGTGCACGGAGGTGGTCACCGGGTTGCGGCTGATCGACTCCCAAGTCGAGAGCCCGACGAACCTCAGCGCGTCCTGCGTTGGAATGACGTGCACCTCGTGGCCCGCGAGGATGAGCAGTCGCACGAGATGGACGCTCTTGTAGGCTGCGACACCACCGCTCACTCCAACAACCACGAACATCCTTGGATCCTTTCACACCGGCGATGGGGGGCATCATGTGCACGGTCATCGTTTCAGTCCCGGCTGAGGCGTCGCAGCCCACGCGTGTGCTCGCAATCCGCGACGAGGACCCCACGCGAGCGTGGAATCCACTGGGCCCGTGGTGGCCCGACACCCATCCCGGGGTCGATGGCGTCCGGGACACCCGCGCCGGTGGTGCCTGGCTGGCCACCCTTCCCGAGGCCGGCCGGCTGGCGGTGCTTCTCAATGTCGGTGGCCCGAGGTCTGAACCGGGGCTGGCCTCCCGAGGCGAAGTGGTGCTGGACGCCGTCTCCGATCGGACCTCACAGACCTCGCGCCGCACCCAGCCCTACACCTTGGTCAACGTTGCCGGATCCCGGGTGTCGCTCACGATCTCCGATGGCGACGGGTCCCGGACCCGGCCCCTGCCTCCAGGTGTACACATGCTGGTGAACAGTGCGATCCCCGACGATCCGTCCTTCATCCGGGTGCCCCGTTGGTTGGAGGAGTTCCGGGCAACTGCCCCCGGCGACGATGCCACCGACTGGTTCGGGCCGTGGCTGGAACTGCTGGAGCGCAGCACCGAACTGCCTCCCACAGACGACGCCGCACTCATCCGGGACAACCGCCCGTGGGGCATCCCCACCCTGTCGTTGTTGTTCTGCACGGCCACCGTGAGCGACGCTCACGTGGACGCCACCTACGTCGAACTCGCACGACCGGGGCACTGGACGCCCGGCTCCCACCTGAGCTGAGAGGCGGCACCCCTTCGCGGGAGCGCGGCCCATCGTTGCCCTCCAGCGGTCTCCGGGCAGGGGGCAGCGACTCTCAGCGGCGATGCCTCCGGTTCATTCCTGGCTGACGATGTCCACCGAAATCTCCACGGCAGGAACCGTTCCCCTGTTCTCGAGCCAGTGGCTGGTGTTGCGATCCTCGGGCCATCCGGGTCCGGGCCCGTAATCCGTGGCGACCCCGTTCCGGTGGTCGGTGATTGTCCCCTGGAGGACGTACACGGTGCCAGGTCGACCCTTGTGGTCGTGCATCGGGCCGAAGACGCCACCGGGCTCTATGGTCACCCGTCGCATGCGAAGCCGACGTCCCTCCAGACCCTCGATCTCGCCTGCAAGATCAACCGTTCCAAGCGCCTCCACCGTGACACCTCTCGTCTCAGGTGTCACCTGCTCATTGCTCATGCTGCTCTCCCTTTCGGTGGTCCAGTTTCGAGCGTATACGTCCGGCAGCGCGCACGGGATGGTCGCTTCCAGGCGCCTGAATCGTCCCGGTGGGCGGCGCGGTTGAACAGAAATCCGACAACCACCCGGTGATCGAATAAGGCTGGGAAGAGCCGAACTGCCGTCGACACACGGAGAGCCGCTCTGGGCTTCGGTGTGGCCTCGACCCCTGCGCCGGGGCCCAGAGTTCCTTCCCCCGGGAACGTGTCCCTGTGCCCCCAGGAGCCAGGGACGTGCGTTTCACGGGCGCCGTCCTGAGGACGAGCATCACAGGAGGATGCCACGGTCTCGACAACTGTGCAGGAAGGCGTCGGGAAGCGACGCCCCCACTAGGGTTGGCCGGGTGAGCACATTCGACATTCTCCTCCTCGGCTCGGGTGGCCGCGAACACGCACTCGGGCGGGCGCTGGCCGCGGACCCAGAGGTGGGACACCTGCACATCGCACCCGGCAACCCCGGCCTTTCCCCACTGGGGACACGGCACGCGATCGACCCGGCTGATCCCGACGCCGTCGTCGCACTGGCGCGCGAACTCGGCGTCGATCTGGTGGTCATCGGCCCCGAGAACCCCCTGGTGGCAGGCGTTGCCGACGCGCTGCACGCGGCTGGCATCGACTGCTTTGGCCCCACGCGGGCGGCCGCGGTCCTGGAGGGTTCCAAGGCGTTCGCCAAGGAGATCATGGCAGCGGCCGGAGTACCGACGGCTGATGCACGGGTGTGCGACACCCTCGAGCAGGCCATCGCGGCCATCGACGAGTTCGGACCCACCTATGTGATCAAGAACGACGGCCTCGCCGCAGGCAAGGGCGTCGTCGTCACCGACGACAGGGACGCCGCCATCGCTCATGCGAAGTCGTGCGGCAAAGTGGTCATCGAGTCATTCCTGGACGGCCCCGAAGTCTCCCTGTTCGTCATCTGCGACGGCGAGCGCGGCATCCCCCTGCTGCCGGCACAGGACTTCAAGCGGGTTGGCGACGGCGATGCCGGGCCCAACACCGGTGGGATGGGTGCGTACGCACCCCTGCCCTGGGCGCCCGAAGGTCTTGTTGCCGAGGTCATGGAACGTGTCGTCGCGCCCACCCTGACCGAGATGCGTCGCCGCGGCACACCCTTCACGGGTCTGCTGTACGTCGGGCTCGCCCTGACCAGTCGCTCGGGAACGCAGGTGGTGGAATTCAACGTCCGCTTCGGCGACCCCGAGACCCAGGCAGTGCTCGCCCTGCTGAAAACACCTCTGGCAGGTGTGCTGCGCGCCGCAGCACGCGGTGAACTCGACACCATCGGCGAACTCGAGTGGGACTCCCGCAGCGCCGTCGTCGTCGTGGAGGCGGCCACCGGATATCCGGGCGTCCCGCGCACCGGGGGCCTCATCAAGCTCCCTGCCGACGACGCCCACGCCTGGACCCTGCAGGCCGGCACAGCCGAGGTGGACGGCCAACTCGTCAGCGCCGCAGGCCGCGTCCTCGGCATGGTGGGCATCGGCGATGACCTCGAAGCCGCCCGCACACACGCCTACGCACGGCTTGCCGAACTGGACTTCGCCGACGGTTTCCACCGCAGCGACATCGGCATCCCGCACTGATGCTCCTGAGCCTTCGGAGCTGAACCCCCACCGTTTTCCCCGCCAGCTGAACCGTTGCCGTGCAAGGCTGCAGGGCATGAATGACAACAGCAAGAAGTCCCTTGACGACGTGATGAAGCTCATCGGCAAGCAGCACGTGGCCATGCTCACGACGCTTGACGGCGACCAGTTGGTGAGCCGCCCCATGGGCGCGCAGGAGCCGGATGCGGACGGAACCCTCTGGTTCTTCACCGAAGCGGGTTCGGAAAAGGCCCAGCAGATCGAGGCCGACGGGCGCGTCAACGTGACCTACGCGGACGGGGACTACGTCTCCGTGGAGGGCACTGCCGAGGTGGTGCACGATCCCGCCAAACAGCGCGAGCTCTGGAACCCGTTCGCCGAGTCCTGGCTGCAGTGCGAGGCCGAGGACCCCAAGGTGGCCCTCATCAAGGTGAACGCCCACACCATCGGCTACTGGGACACCCCCAGCACGGCAGGATCCATGATCTCCATGGTCAAGGGCCTCATCACCAACACCCAGCCCGACGGTGGTGACTCCGGCGTCGTCGACGCGGACGCGCAGTCGTGAGGGCCCTGACCTGGCACGGCATCGAGGACGTCCGTGTGGAGGACGTTCCGGACCCCCGGGTCGAGGAGCCCACCGACGCCATCGTGCGCGTGACATCGACGGCCA
>JAUNVL010000010.1:0-14861 GCA_030537675.1 Propionibacteriaceae bacterium
GCTCGAACTCTGCGGCATTCTTCGCGCCACGAGCGTTCGAGTCGTCATCCTTGAAAGTGGTGAAGTAGTTCAGCACGTTGTAGGACGCGACGGTGAAGTCGCCACCCACCACCGGGGCCGCAGGCCTCGGGTTGGCAGCGATGTATTCAGCGCCCTTGGTGGGCTGCAGCTTGAAGGCAGCATTGCGGAAGCTCATGATGCCTGTGACGTCAACGAGCTTGTCCCCACCACGGAAGAAATTGTCCTTGGCGAAGGGTTTGCCGTTGGGGTGCATGGCCGGGGACGGGTTCTGGTTGCCACGACCATCATCGAGGATGAGACGGCGCGCGGCGTTCTGGTTCGCCAGCGCTTCGGCCACGGGGCCGGGCTCCACGACTGCAGTCGGGGTGTTCTGCCGCTCAGGACCCAGGACGATCTCGCCGAAGCGGCCGTACTGGAAGTACTCGAGGATTGTGAGTTCCTTCGGGAACGTGACGAGCATGCTCTCAAAGCGTTCGGGATCCGCGACCGGAACAGTCAGCGCGGTGGCAGCGGGCGGTGTGCCTGCTTCTTCCTGCACGACAACGGTGGGGCTCTCGATCTGTGTCTGCTCGAAGCCCTCGCTCACCTTGCCGGTGACGGAGACGTGAGTGCCGTTCGCCAGCTTGGCGGCACCGGGGGCGTAGACGAAGATGCCGTCGCTCGTGGCAGCGTTCTGATCGCCGGCGTCCTGGACGTAGAAACCATTGAACTGGTTCTCACCCTGGAAGGAGCCGACAACGTGTCCCTTGACGGTGACGGTGTCACCAACCATGGGGCTGACCGCGCCGTCGCCCTGCACGGTACCGATGAGGGTGACCGCGCCGGGGACCGGCGGATCGGTGGTGGGAGGATCAGTCGGCTCAACTCCGTCGCACTTCAGCGTGCCGAGCGTGGTGACGTTGTCGATGGCGGTGGCTCCGAAGTCGACGGACGGATCGTAGGCGTCGGACGCATCATTGTCGACCGTGCAGCCCTTCTTCGTCAGCGTCATGTTCGTCATGGACACACCGTTGGCGGCCCAGTATTCGTCCGTGCCCAATTGCCCCATGGAGTCGACGGTGACGGAGCCCTTGGTCAGGGTGAGGACATCATTGCCGTTGAACGCGGTTACGCCTGATGTGGCGTTACTCTTCGCGATCAGGTCTGCGTTGTTGGCTTGCGAGTTGGTGATGACGTAGTGGCCACCGGCCGGGATCGTTGCCTCCGGGGTGAGGGTGGCCTGCGTTGTCGTCTTGCCGTTGACATAGAGGCTGATGGTGTAGGCGGACATGTCAACGTCGACAGTCGTGGGGTTGTACACCTCGATCGCCTTGTTGTTGCTGCTGCCCTCGATGTAGACGCTGAACATCAGGTCTGAGGCGGGGACGGAGGCGGCCTGGGCCGTCGTGGTGAGGGCCATGGCCCCGAAGCCCGATAAGGCCAAAGCGGTGGCGGAGAGTACAGCCACTGATCGTCTGCGAAGCAAGAAAATCCCACCTTCTGTGTGAACACCCCATGTGTGGCACAACCTTTGGGCCAGTGGGGACCACGAGCCTAACGCCAGTTGCTGGAGTTGTCACCCAGAAGGTGGGATTACTTGTCAGGAGGGTTTGGCAGCTCCGGGACGCGCGTAGCGCCACCACGTGATGCCGATGCACATGATCGCCCAGACCACACCGATGCCGTAGAACACGGTCACGCCGACGAATGCCAAGCCGACACCGAAGATGAACGGGCCGAAGGCTGCGATGGCCGCGGTCCAACCGATGACGCCACCGGCCTGCCGTCGCTCGAAGATCATGGGCATCTGTTTGAAGGTGGAGGCGTTGCCGATTCCCGAGAACAGGAAGATGGCCAGCATGCCCCACAGGAAACGCGCGAACCCGGCGCTGAGCGCAGCAGCCGACGATGTGTCGGGCACCAGCGCCGTCATGGTGAACGAGATCGAGAACACCAAACCGATGCCCGAGATCAGGGTCCAGATGGCGCCACCCATGCGGTCGGTCAGGGGCGAGAAGATCACGCGGGCACCTGCGCCCACCAGCGGACCGAGGAAGACGAATGCGGCAGGTACGGGAAGTTGGTAGCCCTCCACCAGGATCTGGGCTGAGGCGCCGCTGCCGGACACGATGTCAGCGTTGCCTGCGCCGTAGAGGTTGGACATCAGCAGGCCGAACTGGGCCGCCAGACCGGAGAAGGTACCGAACGTCATGATGTAGAGCAGCGTCATCCACCAGGTGTCCTGGTTCTTGAAGATGTCGAACTGCTGACGGATGTTGGCCGTGACTGGCACGGACTTGAGCATCGTCCAGGCCAGGATCGCGCCCAGAATGATGATCGGAATCCAGATGAACGCTGCGTTCTGGTACCAGACCTCGCGGTTCTCCTTGCCAGCCTGCACCAGCGTCTGGCTGCTACCCAGGAAGGCCAGCATGGAGAAGCCGATGAGCCATGGGGTCAGCAGCTGCACGATGGATACACCGAAGTTGCCGAGTCCACCCTGGAGTCCGAGGGCCAGGCCCTGCAGCCGCTTGGGGAAGAAGTAGGACGTCGACGGCATGAAACCGGAGAATGCTCCGCCGCCGATGCCGGCGAGGAAGGAGAGCACCATCAGTTCCCAGTACGGGGCTGTGGGTTCGATGACGCGCACACCCCACCCGAGCAGCGGGAAGATCAGCAGGAGCGTGGTGAGCGTCACCATCTTGCGGGTGCCCAGGATGGGGGGAACCACCATCCACAACAGCCGCAGCAGACCGGCTGCAAGACCGGGCATGGATGCCATCCAGTACAGCTGCGACTTGGTGAACTCGTAGCCGATGGCGTTCAGCTGCGGGATGATCGCGCTGGGCAGGAACCATGTGATGAAGCACATGGTCAACGTGAACGTGGTGATCCACAGGGTGGCCCACGCGAGCTTCTTGTCCCAGTTGTCCTCATCCTCCGGATCCCAGGAGGTCAGCCATTCGGAGCCGGATCGGGTGGTGGTGCTCACGGAAATCTCTTTCTCGTCATCTCATCTTGTGGGGTGCCTGAAGGACATCAGGGCTTGTAGACGTCGTCGCCCTTTTTGACCCGGTCAGGTGTGCCGATCTTGTCCCAGCCGCGGCCGTGCGTGTGGGTCGTCTCGTCCTTCTTCGGGCGTGAGCGGTAGATCATGTACGGGCGGAAGAAGAAGTGCAGCGGCACGGTGAAGGAGTGCACCAGACGTGTGAACGGCATGGAGGCGAACAACAGGAACGCGACCAGAATGTGGATCTTGAACTGGATGGTGGCCGCTGCCATTGCGGCGACGTTCGGCTGGAAGATCAACAGCGAACGGAACCAGATGGAGACCGTCTCCCGGTAGTTGTGGTGCTCGCCAGTGGCGGTCACGTCGCCCGTCAGCGTGGCCCACATACCCAGCACGAGCGCGCCGACCAGAATGAGATACATGGCCTTGTCGTTCTTGGTGGTGGCCATGAACACGGGACCAGTGGTGCGCCGTCGGTAGATCAGCATGCCGATGCCCACGAGTGTGGCCACCCCGGCGGCCGTACCGAAGATGAGCGCGGTCCAGTGGTACATCTCCTGGGAGATGCCCACCGCGTCGGTCCACCTCTTGGGGATGAAGAGCCCCATGAGGTGACCGCCCAGCACCACGAAAATGGCGTAGTGGAACATCGGGGAGGCGACCCGCAGGATCTTGGACTCGTAGAGTTGCGACGAGCGTGTGGTCCAGCCGAACTGGTCGTACTTGTAGCGCCAGAACAGCCCTCCGAAGAAGATCAGTGCCGTCAGGTAGGGCAGGACGCCCCACAGGAATACATCCATGTCAGCCTCCGGAGCGGGTGGGGAGCAGGGTCAGGAATTGGAGACCGACGGTCTCCGGGGTTTCGGTGGACTGCAACATCGCCCTCGCGTCGTCACGGGTCACCGGGGAAGCGCCGGGAAGGGTGGCGCAGACTGCGGTGAGAACACCGGCCTGCGGCAGGTCATCGTCGCTCACGCTGATGCGCAGCATCTCGATCTCGGCGCGGTGGCGCTGGAGCATCGCATACCCGGCTTCGGCGTCGATGCAGGCGGCGAACTCGAGGATGGCGGGCAGGAAGTCCGGCAACTCCCCACCCTTGGTCAGGTCAACCCCGCTGGCGCGGAAGGTGTCCTTGAAACCCAGCAACTCCATCCCTCGACGACGGGTGTCGCCGGCGGACCAGTAGCTGAGGTGCAGGCTGTGCCGCCTCGAGAGGTCGAACTCCTGCACGTAGTCGGACTGGAGCTCAGCCAGGGGCGTCATTTCCAGACGGGAGAGCCATGGCTCGAAGTGGTGTGCGAGATCGGTCCCCGAGAGGGCCTCACGCAGGAGGTCCACCCGGGCCACCAGTTCGTTCGTGGGATAACAGAGCAGCAGGTTGGCTGCCTGGTAGATGACGGCGCGCTGGGTCATGGGATCAGTTCCCATCCCAGTTCGTCTCGCCGGTACGGTCACGCAGCGACTCGGAGGAGGCCGCAGTATCCGCTGTTGCGCGGTCCCTGAGCGCGTTGAAGCTCTCGATGGCCACCGGTACAGGGCCGCCGGAGGCCTCACCGAAGGGTCCGGAACCGCCCATGCCGACGCCGCCCTCGTCCTCCAGGGAGCATCCCATCTCCTCCAGGTTGTGCGCCTGGTCGTAGTGGGCAGGAGGGATCACGTAGCGCTCGTCGTACTTGGCAATGGCAAGGAGTCGATACATCTGTTCCATCGCCTTCCCCGTCATCCCGACGGCTTCTGCCAGGCTCTCATCCCGCTCATCCCTCAGGGTGACACCACGCATGTAGGAGCGCATGGCAGCCAGTTTCTGCAGCACGAGCGTGACGATGTCCGTATCACCGGCGGTGAAGAGTTCCGCGAGGTACTCCACCGGAATGCGCAGGGCATCGATGGCGCCGAACAGGTTGCCGGCTGCCTCCGAGTCATGCCCCTGCTCACGCAGGAGGTCAACGACGGGAGAGAGCGGCGGGATGTACCAGACCATGGGCATGGTGCGGTACTCCGGGTGCAGCGGCAGGGCCACCTTGAAGTGCTTGATGAGGGCGTAGACGGGTGAGCGCTGCGCAGCGTCGATCCATTCGTCGGGGATGTCATCGGACGCCTTGGCGGCTGCGATCACCTCCGGGTCGTGCGGATCGAGCATGATGTCGAGCTGCGCCTGGTACAGCTTCTGCTCGTCCTTGACCGCTGCGGCCTTGGTGACGGCGTCGGCGTCATAGAAAATGATGCCGATGTAGCGCAGACGGCCCACACAGGTTTCCGAGCACACTGTCGGGAGCCCGACCTCGATGCGTGGGTAACAGAAGTGGCACTTCTCCGCCTTGCCGGAGCGGTGGTTGAAGAACATTTTCTTGTACGGGCAGCCGGTGATGCACTGGCGCCAGCCACGGCACTTGTCCTGGTCCACGAGCACAATGCCGTCCTCGGCGCGCTTGTAGATCGCGCCGGAGGGGCAGGCAGCCATGCAGGAGGGGTTGAGGCAGTGTTCGCAGATGCGTGGCAGGAAGAACATGAAGGACTTCTCGTACTCGAGCCGGATCTGCTCGGAGGACTCCTTGCGGAGCTTCTCGAGGATCGGATCGTTCGCCAGCGTCTCGGCGGTGCCACCCAGTGAGTCGTCCCAGTTGCCGGACCACTCGATCTTGGTGTCCTCGCCCGTGATGAGCGACTTGGGCCGCGCCACCGGGAAGTCGTCGCCGAGCGGCGCCGCCACCAGGTTCTCGTAGTCGTAGGTCCACGGTTCGTAGTAGTCGTCCAGCTTGGGTTGGACGGGCGACGCGAAGATGGAGAGCAGTTTCTGGAATCTGCCGCCACTTCGCAGACGCAGGCCACCGGTGGCGGTGCGGACCCAGCCGCCCTTCCACTTCTCCTGGTCCTCGTAACGGCGTGGGTAGCCCTGTCCGGGGCGTGTCTCCACATTGTTGAACCACACGTACTCGGTGCCAGCCCTGTTGGTCCATGCCTGCTTGCAGGTCACGGAACAGGTGTGGCAGCCGATGCACTTGTCGAGGTTCATCACCATCGCAACTTGTGCCATGACTCGCATCAGTACGTCACCTCCTGGCTACGGCGGCGGATGGTGGAGACGATGTCTCGCTGCACACCCGTCGGTCCGAGATAGTTGAACGCGTACGCCAGGTGGGCGTACCCGCCGATCATGTGGGTCGGTTTGAAAATGATTCGCGTCACGGAGTTGTGGATACCGCCGCGTTTGCCGGTGGCCTCGGACTTCGGCACGTCGATGGTGCGCTCCTGGCCGTGTTGGACGTAGGCGATGCCCGGCGGCAGTTTGTGCGTCACGACCGCACGGGCCACGAAGACGCCGTTGGCGTTGGTGCACTCGATCCAGTCGTTGTCCTTCACCTGGATGGCTGCGGCGTCCTGCACCGAGAGCCATGCCTGTGGACCACCTCGACCCAGCGAGAGCATCAACAGGTTGTCCTGGTACTCGGAGTGGATGGACCACTTGCTGTGCACGGTCAGGTATCGAAGGGTGATGGCCTTCTCGCCGTTCGGGCCCAGTTCCGGCTCGCCGAAGGAACGCGACATGTCGAGAGGCGGACGGTAGATGGGCATCTGCTCACCCGCGTCGATCAGCCAGTCGTGGTCCAGGTAGAAGTGCATCCGGCCCGACAGGGTGTGCCAGGGCTTGAGACGCTCGACGTTGATCGTGAAAGCGGCGTATCTGCGCCCGCCCTTCTCCGATCCGGACCACTCCGGGGACGTGATCACCGACTGCGGGGCAGCCTGGGTCTCCGCGAAGGTGATGCGGTGGTGTTCCTCGTCCGAGGACAGGTCCGCGAGCTCACGCCCGGTCTTGACCTCCAGGTCCCGGAAGCCCTGGGTGGCCAGCTTGCCGTTGGTGGTACCCGAGAACATCAGGATCGCTTCGGCGAACTTGGCGTCGGTGTCGATCTTCGGACGACCTTCGGCGATCCCGCCGGTGACCGTGCCGTTGATCGTTCCCAACTCGGCGGCGGCCTCCTTGACGTCGTAGGTCACGTTCTTGACGGTGAAGCCCAGCCGGTCTGCCAGTGGCCCCACCGCTGTGAGTTTGGCCGCAATCTGGGTGTAGTCGCGCTCCACGATCTGCAGGGCCGGCATGTTCTTGCCGGGCACAGCCTCGATGTCGGTGCCACGCCAGTCCGCAGCCCTTCCGCCCGGGTTCTTCACCTGGGCCGGGGTGTCGTGTTGCAGGGCGGTGGCGACGACGTCCTTGCGGACACCGAGATGCGTCTCCGCAAACTCGCTGATCCGCTCGGCAAGTTGCTGGAAGATCGTGAAGTCCGTCCGCGACTGCCACGGTGGATCGATGGCGGGCGTGAACGCATGCACGAAGGGGTGCATGTCCGTGCTGGAGAGGTCGTACTTCTCGTACCAGGTGGCGGCCGGGAACACGATGTCGCTGAGCATGGCCGTCGATGTCATGCGGAAGTCGGCGCTGATGAGCAGGTCCAGCTTGCCCTCCACATCCTCCTCCCGGTACTTGACCACCTTCGGCCTCATGCCCTCGCCGTGCTTGTTGGGCATCAGGTTGGCGTGGGTTCCGAGCAGGTGCTTCTGGAAGTACTCGACCCCCTTGGCGGAGGAGCCAAACAGGTTGGAGCGCCACAGGATCAGGGTGCGGGGCCAGTTCTCGGGGGCATCGATGTCCTCGACAGCCGATTGCAGCGAGCCCTCCTTCAGACGTTTCGCCACGTAACTGCCCACATCCGGGGACTCGCCGGCCTCGATGGCAGCAGTCGCCTCGTCGGCCAGGTCGAGCGGGTTGACGTTGAACTGCGGGTAGAACGGCATCCAGCCCAGACGGGTCGACTTGGCGATGGCGTCCGCGTTGTGAACGCCGTCCAGGTGTCCCATCGACAACGGTGAGGTGATGGCGTCGGCCGAGAAGCCATCGGTGCGCCACTGATCGGTGTGCATGTACCAGTACGCGGTACCCACCATGGTGCGCGGTGGACGTGCCCAGTCCATGGCGTTGGCCAGGTTGAACCAGCCCGTCATGGGGCGGACCTTCTCCTGGCCCACGTAGTGGGCCCAGCCCCCGCCGTTGCGTCCGATGCATCCGGTGAGCATCAGCAGGCTCATGATGGAGCGGTACGTGGCATCGGCGTGGTACCAGTGGCAGATGCCGGCGCCGATGATGATCATCGTGCGCCCCTTGGATTCCTCACTGTTGGCAGCGAACTCGCGTGCGGTGCGGGTGCACACCTCCGCCGGCACGGACGTGATGTCCGCCTGCCATGCGGGTGTGTAGGGCACGGTGGCGTCGTCGTAGCCGGCCGGCCAGACACCGGGCAGGCCGGGGCGCTCGACGCCGTACTGCGCCAGCATCAGGTCGAAGACCGTGGTGACAAGGTGTTCGCCGACACGCACGGCAGGGACTCCGCGCCGCAAAATCGAGCCCGTGCCACGTGGGTCCTCGAAGCAGGGGAGCGCCAATTCGGTGGGTTCGCTCCCTGCAACGTCAGCCAGGCTGAGGGTGGGCTCGATGTCCTCGAGGTCCAGGTTCCAGTTCCCCTGCCCGGACTCGCTGTAGCGATAACCCATCGAGCCCTTGGGCACCACGGGACCGGCCGAGGCACGATCCCACATGATGGTCTTGAACCCGGGGTCCTCCACGTCCTTGTGCTCTGGGAGGTCTGCCGCGGTCAGGAACTTCGAGGCCGTGAGGCCATGACCGTCCGGATGTTCCACGAGCTGCACGAGCATGCCGAGGTCGGTGTACTGCTTGACGTACTCGTCGAAGAACTCCACCGACCTGTCGACGAAGTTCTCCTTGAGGATGACGTGGCCCATCGCCATGGCCAGGGCGGCGTCGGTGCCTGCCTGGGCGGGCAGCCATTCATCAGCGAACTTGACGCTGTCGGCGTAGTCGGGCGACACGGTGACCACCTTGGTGCCGCGGTAGCGGACCTCAGCCATCCAGTGGGCGTCCGGGGTGCGCGTGACCGGCACGTTGGAGCCCCACATCATCAAGTACGTGGAATCCCACCAGTCGCCGGACTCGGGAACGTCGGTCTGGTCGCCGAACACCTGCGGGCTTGCCACGGGCAGGTCTGCGTACCAGTCGTAGAAGGACATCATGGCGCCACCGAGCAGGTGGGTGAAACGCGTGCCGATGGCGTGCGACACCATCGACATGGCCGGGATGGGCGAGAACGACGCCAGACGATCAGGGCCGTAGGTCTTGATGGTGTGGACGTAGGAAGCGGCAGAGATCTCCAGCGCCTCATCCCAATCGATGCGCACGAGGCCGCCCTTGCCACGGGCGCGCTGGTAGCGACGGCGGCGCTCCGGATCACCGACGACATCGGCGAAGGCCAGCACGGGGTCTCCCAAGCGCTTCTTGGCTTCGCGGTACATGTCGATGAGAACGCCGCGGCCGTACGGATAGCGCACGCGGGTGGGGGAGTAGGTGTACCAGGAGAAGGCAGCGCCGCGGGGGCAACCCCGGGGCTCGTACTCGGGGCGGTCGTCGCCGGTCGACGGGTAGTCGGTCTGCTGCGCCTCCCACGTGATGAGGCCGTCCTTGACGTACACCTTCCACGAACACGAGCCGGTGCAGTTCACACCATGGGTGGAGCGGACCACCTTGTCATGAGCCCAACGCTCCCGGTAGAACGCATCACCGGCGCGGCCCCCTTCCCGGAAGACGGCGCGGCCGTCGTCGGACTCCTCCCAACGGGTGAAGAATTGCCCAAGTTTCAATAGTGCTTGTTCTGCAGGACTGTCAGCGGTGACCATGTTCGCCATGGGTGAAATCGAACCACATCGGCGTTGTAGTTACTGACGCGGGGTCAATTCCACACGTCGGCGGCGCTAACGTCGGGTGTGGAGCCATGAATACGCCTGCCGATTGAGGAGTCGACGTGACCGACCACATGCCCGATGAAGTGTCCGCAGTTGGGCGGGACCACCGCGCGTACACCGATGAGCTGAGGGCGAATCACGACGTGGTCCAAAACGTTTCGGGTGAGTGGGTGCTGCTGCGCCATGCGGACGTCATGGCGGCGGCCATGGACCACCGGACGTTCTCCAGCGCGGTGTCGCGTTACCTGCAGGTGCCCAACGGGCTCGACGGTGATGAGCACACGACGATGCGTGAGGTCATCGAACGACATCTGAGCGAGGAGGCGTTGGCCCCCTTCCTTCCCGTCTTCGAGGAAGTCGCGGCAACCCTCGCCGGTGAACTGCCGCGTGGCGTCGTGCTCGATGCGGTCACCGACATCGGGGCAGTGTTCGCCGTGCGCGCCCAGTGCGCCTGGTTGGGTTGGCCGCAGGAACTGGAGCCGCGACTGCTCGAGTGGATGGCCGACAACCATGCCGCCACCCGCTCCGGAGACCGGGCATGGATGGCCGACGTGGCCGACCAGTTCGACGAGATCATCCGCTCCGTCATTCTTCCTCGCCGCGCTGCTGGCGCCGATGCACACGACGATGTCACCACACGGCTCTGCCGGGACGAGGTGGACGGTCGTCGTCTGACTGAGGCGGAAATCGTGTCCATCCTGCGCAACTGGACGGGCGGTGACCTGGGCTCCATCGCCTTGTGCGTGGGTGTGCTGATGGCTCACCTTGCCGAGGAGCCGCCCATGGCCGAATGGCTGCGGTCGGCCACGGACAGCGAGGTGGACGCGATCATCGACGAGATCCTTCGCATCGACGACCCGTTCGTGTCCAACCGGCGCGTCACCACCTGTCCCGTGACGGTGTCCGGTCAGGAGATTCCCGAGGGCGCACGGGTGAAACTGCACTGGACATCAGCCAACCGCGATGAGGCGGTGTTCGACAGCGACCGGTTCGACCCCACCGCGCATGCGGACGCGAACCTGGTGTACGGCATCGGCAAGCACGTCTGCCCCGGACGGTTGCTGTCCACGTGGGAGCTGCGGGTCGCGATCAGGGCACTGCTGTCCTCGGTGAATTCCATCGAAATGGTGTCGCACGATGCGCTTGAGCGTGAGGTTGCCCCGGTCGGCGGATATCACCGGGTTCCTGTGGTGCTGGTCTGACGGTGGAGCGTCAGGCGCTCTTCGCCGGGGCATCACCGGGCGGTGTGGCGGCTGGCGCCTTGGGGGAGATGGGCCAGTCGTCCGGGTAGCGGTAGGCCAGTTCAGCCGCCTGCTGATCCAGCTTGCGGCGGGCACGCGCGGACAGGCGGTCGCCGAACACCGTGCCGTTGAGATGATCGGTTTCATGCTGGAAGCAACGTGCGAGGTACCCCGTGCCCTCCAGTTCGATGGGGTTGCCATCAGTGTCCTGCCCGATGCAGCGAGCCCAGTTGGGCCGAGCCAGTGACTGGTAGCCCCCGGGATGCGAGAGACAGCCCTCGTCACCGGCCTCCAGCTTCCGCTCCTTGCCTGTCTCAACCTCCACTGACGGATTGCACACCACGCCGGTGTGCACGACGTCGTCGGCGTCGGGGCACTCGAAGATGAAGACGGCCAGATCGACGCCCACCTGTGTGGCGGCGAGCCCCACTCCTTCGGCGGCACGCATGGTGGCGAACATGTCGCGCACCAACGTGTCCAACTCTTCCCCGAACTCGGTGACCCTCCTGGTGGGGGCGTGCATGACCGGCGTCCCCCAGCGGGTGATGGGCAGTACTTTGCCCCCGGTCGTGAAGTCTTTCGCCATGTGCTTCTCCTGTTGTGCCTTCATATCGCCTCCCAGTATGCCGTCGGTGCACACTTGGCGCATGACAGAGGGTGGGTGGGACGCGCTGCTGCGTGAGTACGACGACCACCTTGCCCGCGGCAGGCACCTGTCCGAGAACACCGTGCGCGCTTATTCCTCCGACTTGCGCCAGATGAACGCCACGCTGGATTGCCCTGTCGGGGCTGTCACGCTTCCCGTGCTCCGGGGCTGGTTGGCCGGGCTCCTCGAAGACGGCGCCGCCACATCGAGCATCCAACGAAAGGTGGCGGCCGCGCGAGGGTTCTTCGCCTGGGCCACCGAGCAGGAGTTCATCGCCGAGGATCCGGCGCTCCGAATGCGGTCCCCGAAACGCTCACGACGGCTTCCCGTGGTTCCCGGACAGCGGCACGTGGTGGAAGCCATGGAGTCCACGGAGGCCAGACAGGGTGAGGGCCCGTTGGCGATTCGGGACCTGGCGATGCTGGAGGTGCTCTACGCAGGCGGCATCCGGGTGGCGGAACTGTGCTCCCTCAACCTGCTGGATGTCGATGACGGGCGAGGGCTGCTGCGCGTTGTCGGCAAGGGGGACAAACAGCGGAGTGTGCCGCTGGGTGCACCTGCGCGCCGTGCACTGACGGCTTGGCGCTCGGTTCGCACAGAGATGGCAGGTCCCTCCAGTGGGGACGCGCTGTTCCTGGGCGTCCGCGGCGGGAGAATCGATCCACGCGTTGTCCGCCGGGTGGTGCACGAGGCCACGCGTGCGGGCGGGGCGGAGGTGGGGCCCCACGGCCTTCGCCACGCCATGGCCACCCATCTTCTGGAGGGCGGGGCGGATCTGCGCAGCGTCCAGGAGATTCTCGGCCACGCGTCGGTGGCCACCACGCAGGTGTACACCCATGTCTCGGCGGAGAGGCTTCGGGCAGCATTTCGCCAGGCCCATCCAAGGGCCTGATCAGCTGTGTGGGAGATCCGACCGCACGTGGCTTGCCACGGACAACCCGTGGGCGCAGGGCGTCGGGGCGCCCGTCCTGTGGCGAATCAGTGGGGCGGTCAGTCCAGCAGCGTGAGCGGATCGACCAGAGCACCATTGCGCCACGCCATCCAGTGGAGATGGCAACCGGTGGATAGTCCTGTGGAGCCGACGTGTCCCACTCTGCTTCCGCTCGGCAGCGTGTCACCGGCATGCACCTCCAGCCCGCGCAGGTGCGCGTAGGCGGTCCGCAGGCCGCCGTGTTCAACGATGACGCGATACCCGTATGCCGAATGGAATGTGGCGCTCACCACCCGTCCGGGCCACGGCAAAACCACCGGTGTGCCGCATGGGGCAGCGATGTCAGTTCCGTCGTGGAGTTTGCGGAAGCCGGTGATCGGATGCGTTCGCATACCGAAGGGAGAACTCGTGCGCCCCGAGACAGGGAGCCCACCGCCGGAGATGACCGTTGGCAGCCGAGGGCGGGGCCGCGGTGTGCTGCCGAGGGGAAGCAGCCGAATGACTGGCACGTCGCGGTGGAACATCGGATCGAAGTGGTCGATGCCGTCGGTCAGTCCCCAGTGGAGGCAAGCCGACCGGCAGTGTTCGTCGCTGCCCACCGCGCCGATGATCTGTCCGACGGTGACCTGTTGTCCGCGGGACACCGTCGCGACCGCAGGGGTGTACGTGGTGCGCAGCCCACCGCCATGGTCCACGGAGATGCTGGGACGGCCGGCGACCATACCGGCGAAATGAACCACTCCAGCGGCGCTCGCCGCGATGTCCTGACCGGGGTGCGCCGCGAGGTCAACGCCGCGATGACCGGATGAATAGCGTGTTGCTGCAGCGTCGAAGAGGTCCATTGTCCTGCCTGGGACGGGAACCCGGAGTTCCAGTGGGTCCGCATGGGCGACCGGTGACACTGACATCAGCAGGCACATGACCAGCACCAAGGTGAGGGTTCGCATGCCCCACACTGTGGGCGGACGAGCAGTCGCTGCCCAATCGGGTGGTGCGGCTGGGGACAACGCCGCGGGTGACGAATTGGTTGTGCCGGGGTGGAGCGTCTAGGATCGCGGATGCAACCGGTATTGATTTATCGGTTGACATCGCATGCGCTGCGCGGGAGACCGCCGGTGGTCGCGTGGTCCTGATCCTCACGGATGGGGTGCCACTGCCGGGCGCATCAGGAGGCCCCCAGACCGGGGTCCTGGACAACCAACCCGTGGGGCTTGGCCCTGCATTACATCTGGACGCGCACGCGTCCGCGAAAGGAACGGCCATGGCCGTCGTCACCGCACGCCAACTGCTCGAATCCGGAGTCCACTTCGGACACCAGACCCGCCGCTGGAACCCGAAGATGAAGCGCTTCATCTTCACGGAGCGCAATGGCATCTACATCATTGACCTCCAGCTGTCGCTGGGTTACATCGACAAGGCCTACCACTTCGTCAAGTCCACCGTTGCTCGCGGCGGACAGGTGCTGTTCGTCGGCACCAAGAAGCAGGCGCAGGAAGCCATCGCCGAACAGGCCACCCGCGTCGGCATGCCATACGTCAACCAGCGTTGGCTCGGTGGCATGCTCACCAACTTCCAGACGATGGCCAAGCGGATCCAGCGCCTCAAGGAGCTTGAGGGCATGGACTTCACCGACGTGGCCGCCAGCGGCCTGACCAAGAAGGAACTGCTGCAGCTGGAGCGCGAGAAGAACAAGCTCGACAAGACGCTCGGCGGCATCCGCGACATGGTCCGCACCCCGCAGGCCGTGTGGATCGTCGACACCAAGAAGGAGCACCTGGCCGTCGACGAGGCGCGCAAGCTGCACATCCCCGTGGTCGGCATCCTGGACACCAACTGTGACCCCGACGAGGTCGACTACGCCGTTCCGGGCAACGACGACGCCATCCGCTCCGTCGCACTGCTGACACGCATCATCGCCGACGGCGTCGCCGCAGGCCTGATGGAGCGCTCCAGTGGCCGCTCCGGCGAGGAAGCAGCCGCCGAGCCCATGCCTGACTGGGAACGCGAACTGCTCGCCAAGGGCGAGGGAGCAGCCCCGGCCGCCGACACAGCCCCGGCCGCTGACGACCAGCCGGTCGCCGAGACCGTGACCAGCGAAGCCGGTGCCGATGCCGATGTGGCCGCCGCTGAGGCCGTCATCGAGAGTGTCCCGGCCCCTGAGCCCACCGAAACGGAGGCTCCTGCCGCCGACGAGTCCACCGAGGCTCCTGCTGCCGAAGAGTC
>JAUNVL010000010.1:14871-48241 GCA_030537675.1 Propionibacteriaceae bacterium
CGCTGCACCGGCAGCCGAGGAGCAGCCCGTCGCCGAGACCGTGACCAGCGAAGCCGGCGCGGATGCAGACGTTGCCGCAGCCGAAGAGGCCATCGAGACTGTTCCGGCCGTCGAGACCGCCGAAACCGATGAGACGGTTCCGGCCGCCAAGCCCGAAGAGGCTGAGGCCACCGAAACCACCGAATCCAACTGAACTGAGGGGACGCACAACTTATGGCAATCACCGCCGCAGACGTGAAGAAGCTCCGCGACGCCACGGGCGCGGGCATGATGGACGCCAAGAGGGCGCTGACAGAGGCTGACGGGGACTTCCAGCAGGCAACCGAGTTGCTGCGCATCTCGGGTCTGGCCAAGCAGGCCAAGCGCGCCGATCGCGAGGCCAGCAACGGCATCGTGGCGGGACGCGAAGGCATCCTGATCCAGCTGGCCGCCGAGACCGACTTCGTCGCCAAGAACGCGGAGTTCGTCGGACTGGCCGACCGGATCGTCGAGGCCGTCGCCACCAGCGGTGCCACCGATGTGGCATCGGGCAACGCCGCGACGCTCGAGGGCGATCAGAGCGTGGATGACGCAGTCAAGGAGTTGGGCGCCAAGCTGGGGGAGAACCTCTCGCTCGCAGCCGTGGCCAACTTCGATGGCACGTCGCACCTCTACCTGCACCGTCGTGCCGCTGATCTGCCACCTCAGGTGGGAGTTCTGATCCAGTACAACGGTGGCGACGAGAAACTTGCCCACCAGGTGAGCATGCAGATCGCTGCCATGAGCCCCACCTTCGTTTCCCGCGATGAGGTGCCCGCTGACGTCGTCGAGAACGAACGACGCATCGCCGAGGCAACTGCACGCGAGGAGGGGAAGCCCGAGGCTGCGCTGTCGCGCATCGTCGAGGGCCGCCTCGGTGGGTTCTACAAGGACGTGGCACTGCTGGATCAGCCCGCCGTGTGGGAGGACAAGAAGTCCGTCGGTGACATCCTCAAGGGCGCTGACGCCAAGGTGACCCGCTTCGTGCGGTTTGCCATCGGCGCCTGACTCACAACTGAACGAGCGACGGCGTGTCGCTGCGAGGATCCTCGCAGCGGGACGCCGTCGTCCGCGTTCAAGGACGCCGGCAACCGATAGGCTGACGAAAACCGTGATCGAAAGGTTCCCCATGGGCAAGCCGTACAAACGTGTCCTGCTGAAACTCTCCGGCGAAGTGTTCGGCGGGGGGCAGCTCGGAGTTGACCCCGTTGTGGTTGAGGGCATCGCCCAGGAAATCGCCGAGGTGGTGCGGGCAGGAACCCAGGTGGCCGTCGTCGTCGGGGGTGGAAACTACTTCCGGGGCGCCGAGCTGAGCCGCAGTGGGATGGCGCGGGACCGCGCGGACTACATGGGCATGCTCGGGACCGTCATGAACTGTCTCGCGCTGCAGGACTTCTGCGAGAAGGCGGGAATCGAGACGCGGGTCCAGTCCGCCATCACGATGGGACAGGTGGCGGAACCATACATTCCTCGTCGCGCCGAGAGGCACCTGCAAAAGGGCAGGCTGGTCATCTTCGGAGCCGGCTCGGGAATGCCGTACTTCTCCACTGACACCGTGGCGGCACAACGTGCGCTGGAGATCGGAGCCGAGGTGCTGTTGATGGGTAAGCAGGGAGTCGACGGTGTCTACAACGCCGACCCGGCCCTCGACCCGAGCGCAGTCATGTTCGACTCGTTGACCTACGACCAGTTCCTCAGCGAGGACCTCAAAGTCGCCGATGCCACTGCCATTGCGCTGGCCCGGGACAATGACCTGTCGATTGTTTTCTTCAACCTCTCGGTGCCGGGCAACATTGCCCGGGTCGTCAACCGGGACCACATTGGGACGCGACTGTCCCGCTAGATTGTCACCACTTTTTCTCCAGGAAGGAACGCGCTCAACCATGATCGCCGAAACCCAGAAGGACGCCCAGGCCAAGATGCAGCAGGCCGTGGAGTTCGCGCGCGAGGACCTCGCGTCGATCCGCACAGGCCGCGCGCACCCCGCCATGTTCAACAGGATCCAGGCGGAGTACTACGGTGCCCCCACACCCCTGCAGCAGTTGGCCACCTTCACGTCGACGGATCCGCGCTCACTGCTGATCACACCGTTTGATCGCAGCGCCATCACCGCCATCGAGAAGGCCATCCGCGACGCCGATCTGGGGGTCAACCCCGGCAACGACGGCAATTCCATCCGCATCGTGATGCCGCAGTTGACCGAGGATCGCCGCAAGGAATACATCAAGATGGCGCGCTCCAAGGCTGAAGAATCGCGTGTGGTGATCCGCAACGTCCGGCGCCATGCGATGGATCAGTTGAAGAAGCTGCAGAAGGACGCCGAGATCAGCGAGGACGATCTTGCGCGCGCCGAAAAGGCCATGGACTCCTCCACGAAGAAGTTCGTCGACAGCATCGACGACCTGCTGAAGACCAAGGAAGCAGAGCTCAGCGAAATCTGATGACCACTGCCGCCAGCACACCGCTGCCCACTCCGTCCCCCGCGGGCAGAAATCTTCCCGTAGCACTCGCCGTGGGTGTTCTGGCTTTCGTGGCGGTGGCGGGCGGACTTCTCTTCATTCCGTGGCTGTTCATCGCCGTCATCGGAGTTGCTCTGTGCCTCGCGGTGGTGGAGTTGGACCGCGCCCTCCAGAGGAAGGGGATGCACGCCAGCGCCATCCCGATCCTGGTGGGCACCGGTGTCAGTTTCGTGGGGGGCTACGCCGTGTCCCTCTTCGAGTTCGGGCTGACTCCGGTGGAGTTCGTGATGGTGTGCGTTGCCGCGACGATGCTCGCCTCACTGGTGGCACGGTTGTCCAAGGGGCCTGAGGGTTTCATGCGTGACGCGGCCGCCAGCGGCTTCATCATCGCCTACATCCCTCTGATGGGCGTTTTCGTCCCCCTGCTGCTGGGGGCTGACAATGGTCCCGTGCGGTTGGCCGTGCTCATCTCCTGCGTCGTCGTCTCGGATGTCAGTGCCTACGCTGTTGGGTCGCAGTTGGGCCGCCACAAGATGGCGCCGCTCATCAGCCCCAGCAAGACGTGGGAAGGGCTGATGGGTTCCGTGCTCTTTGCGGGCATCGCAGGCATGCTGAGTGCGATCTTCCTGCTGGGAACGCTCTGGTGGGTGGGGCTCGTCCTGGGTTTCGCTCTAGCGCTGGCAGGTACGCTGGGAGACCTTGTCGAGTCGCTCATCAAGCGCGACGCCGGCATCAAGGACATGTCCAACTTCCTGCCGGGGCACGGCGGAGTGATGGACCGTCTCGATTCCATGCTGGTTGCCGTCCCCGTCGGCTGGCTGATTCTCCACTTGGCTCTGGGGGCCTGAATGAACACCACCCTTCTTCCTCTGATCTTCGATGCTCCAAAGCGCGGCAAGCCGCCACGTCACTGGTTGGACCTTGATCCTGCAGAGCGACGCGAGGCTGCCGCCAGCCTCGGCCTCCCGACGTTTCGGGCGGACCAGATCTCCCGTCACGTCTTTGACAACCTCTCCACCGATGCCAGTACCTGGTCGGACATTCCGGCAGCCATCCGGTCAGATCTGGACGAGCAACTCTTCCCCAACCTGCTGGAGCACGTCACGCGTCGCACCGCCGACAAGGGCAAAACTGTCAAGACCTTGTGGAAGCTGCACGACGGTTCACTGCTGGAGTCGGTGCTGATGCGCTACCCCAGCCGCTCCACGCTGTGCATCTCGTCGCAGGCAGGTTGCGGGATGGCCTGCCCGTTCTGCGCCACCGGACAGGGTGGTTTGAAGCGCAACCTCAGCCAGGCCGAGATCACCATCCAGGCGTTGGCTGCCAACCAGATGTTGGCCGCAGGCGAGGTCCCCGGAACCACTGGGCGGCTGAACAACATCGTGTTCATGGGCATGGGAGAACCGCTCGCCAACTACAAGGCGGTGATGGGATCCATTCGGACGCTCCTCGAACCCTCACCCAATGGTTTCGGCATGAGCGCACGTGGCATCACCGTCTCCACCGTCGGCCTGGTGAACAAGATCCAGGAACTGACGGAGGAGGGCTTGCCGTTGACGCTGGCCGTGTCGCTCCATGCTCCCGACGACGAACTCCGCGACGAAATCGTGCCCATCAACAACCGCTGGAAGGTGGATGAGGTGGTGGATGCGGCGTGGGAGTACGCGCGTCGCACCAAACGCCGGGTATCGATCGAGTATGCGCTGATGCGCGACATCAACGATTCCGTGCAGCGCGCCGAGTTGCTGTGCGACGTCCTGAAGCGTCGCGGCGACTGGGGATGGGTGCACGTCAACCTCATCCCGCTGAACCCCACACCAGGGTCCAAATGGACGGCGTCGCGGCGTGAGGACGAGCGCGCTTTCGTTGCGACGTTGGAGCGCAGGGGCGTACCCGTCACGCTGCGCGACACCCGCGGCAGCGAAATTGACGGTGCGTGCGGTCAGCTGGCAGCGTCGAACCCGCTCTGAAGTCCTACGTGCCGTCGAGACGGCATCGTGAAGGGCAGTTCTTGCTCGGTGCGCTGCGGGTGGGCGTATTTCGCGCAGAGTGTACTTCCTCTGGACATCGAGGACACCCCGTCGCTTTTTTTGGGTCAGGACGCCCCCCTGCGATTGGCGGCCTCGGAATGGCGCGGCCGAACCAGTCCGTCTGGATCTCTGTGGTGCGCCGATAGCGCCCGGACTAGGCACTTTGAGGGTCACGGGGAGGAGAGCACATTCCAAGAGGTGTTGAAAGTCTGGACGCGCCGCGGTGGGTCGCGTGGGGAAAAATGTGGGCGTCGCAGTTGTCCAGAACCGCCACGATGTCTCAGCATCGGGTCTGCATCGCTACGATCGGCTTGTTTGCCGTAGGAAATTGAGGAGCATCATGGAACAAGCGTTGGAGAGTGTTTACGGGTCCGTCGTGGCCCGTAACCCCGGAGAGGCCGAGTTCCACCAGGCTGTCCGCGAGGTGTTCGAAAGCCTCGAACCCGTCATCAAGCGGCATCCCGAGTACCTTGAGTCCAAGATGTTGGAGCGCATCTGCGAGCCCGAGCGCCAGATCATTTTTCGCGTGCCGTGGATGGACGACTCCGGCACGGTGCAGGTCAACCGTGGTTTCCGCGTCGAGTTCAACTCCGCGCTCGGCCCCTACAAGGGCGGGCTCCGGTTCCACCCGAGCGTGTACCTGGGGATCATCAAGTTCCTCGGCTTCGAGCAGATCTTCAAGAACTCGCTGACGGGGCTGCCCATCGGCGGCGGCAAGGGCGGGTCCGATTTCGATCCGCACGGCAAGTCCGCCAATGAGGTCATGCGCTTCTGCCAGTCGTTCATGACCGAGCTGTACCGCCACCTCGGCGAGTACACGGACGTCCCCGCTGGTGACATTGGTTGTGGCGGCCGGGAGATCGGCTACATGTTTGGCCAGTACAAGCGCATCACCAATCGCTACGAGTCCGGCGTCCTCACTGGCAAGGGTCTCGACTGGGGTGGTTCCCTCGTGCGTCCCGAAGCCACGGGATACGGCACGGTGGTGTTCGCCAACGAGATGCTCAGGACACGTGGTGAGAGCCTGGAGGGCAAGAAGGTCAGCGTCTCAGGATCCGGCAACGTCGCGATCTATGCCATCGACAAGATCCACCAGCTCGGGGGCACCGTCGTCGGATTCTCCGACTCGAGCGGTTATGTCGTGGACGAGGATGGTGTGGACCTTGATCTCCTGAAGCAGATCAAGGAGATCGAGCGGGGGCGCGTGGCCGACTACGCAGCCCGCCGCCCCAACGCCAGGGTGTCCACCAACGGCTGCATCTGGGACGTGCCCGTCGACGTCGCGCTTCCGTGTGCGACGCAGAACGAGCTTGATGACAAGCAGGCCACCGCGCTCGTGAAGAACGGGGTGCAGGTGGTGGCCGAGGGCGCCAACATGCCCACCACCCCCCAGGGCTCTGCCATCTTCAAGAAGGCAGGCGTGCTGTTTGCCCCCGGCAAGGCTGCGAACGCGGGCGGTGTGGCCACCTCGGGCCTCGAGATGCAGCAGAATGCCATGCGCGACTCCTGGACTTTTGAGCACACCGAGGCCAGGCTCACGGAAATCATGATCAACATTCACGACATGTGTGCCGAGACTGCCGAGGAGTACGGCGCTCCGGGCGACTACGTTGCCGGGGCCAACATCACGGGCTTCATCAAGGTGGCCAATGCCATGACGGCCTTCGGTCTCGTCTGAGCGATCTGGGAAGGGGGGTCGGGCCACCGCCCGGCCCCCTTTTTCTTCTGCTCCAACGCGACTTCAGTTCCGCAATCCCAACCTCACTGCTTGCTTTCCCCACTGGGGGGCAGGTAGGAGAACAGAAATGCGAAAAGGGTTCGGCGACGACCACGCGAGCGGCTGGAAGGGGCCTGTTGTGCGGCGTGGGAGACTGGGTCGGTGCGCAAAGTAATCCTGTTGGGGAGCACCGGCTCCATCGGTACCCAGACCCTCGACGTCATCAGTACCAGACGCGACTCCTTCGACGTGGTCGGTCTCGCCGCCTCCGGCTCCCACACCCAACTTCTGGCGCAGCAGATCGCCGACTTCCGCCCGAGGGTGGTGGCGCTCGCGAAGGCCTCTGCGGCTCGGGACCTCATGCAGGCTCTCTACGCCGAGGCTGACCTGCGCGGCTGGAGCATGGGGGAGACCGAACTTCCCAAGCTGCTGCTCGGCCCGGACGCCGCCACAGAGATGGCCTCCATGGACGCCGACGTCGTCGTCAACGCCGTCACCGGTGCTGCCGGACTGCGACCGACGCTCGCCTGCCTCGCCGCGGGCACCACGTTGGCGCTGGCCAACAAGGAGTCGCTGGTGATCGGCGGACGCCTCGTCATGGACGCCGCGGCCGAAGGTCAGCTCGTGGCGGTCGATTCCGAGCACTCCGCCTTCGCGCAGGCGCTGCGCGGCGGCCGGTCCGATGAGGTGCGACGCCTCATCCTGACCGCATCCGGTGGCCCCTTCCGAGGACGCACCGCGGCGGAGCTCTCCGATGTGACCCCGGCCGAAGCGATGGCACACCCCACCTGGGCCATGGGTCGGGTCATCACCATCAACTCCGCAACTCTGGTCAACAAGGGGTTGGAACTGCTCGAGGCAGGACTCCTCTACGGCGTGGATCTCGATGACATCACCGTCGTGGTGCATCCCCAGTCGGTGGTGCACTCCATGGTCGAGTTCGTGGACGGCTCCACGCTGGCCCAGGCGTCGCCCCCGGACATGCGGCTGCCCATCGGCCTGGCCCTGACCTGGCCACACCGGTTGCCGGACGTGGCCGCACCCTGCGACTGGAGCCGCGCCACGTCGTGGACGTTCGAGCCGCTCGACGACGACACGTTCCCGGCAGTCCGTCTCGCTCGCCGCGCAGGACAGGCCTCCGGTACGGCTCCGGCGGTCTACAACGCTGCCAACGAAGCCTGTGTGGATGCCTTCAGCGAGGGACGGCTGAGCTTCACCGACATCGTGGCCACCATCGAGGTGTGCCTGGAGGAGCACCTCAAGGATGGGCACGTCGCTGATGGCGACATGGATGTGGACGCCGTGCTGGCCGCGGACGCATGGGGACGCCGTCGCGCCGCAGAACTGGTGGGGCGTGGCGCATGACGACACTCCTGGTCATCGTGTTCGCCGTCCTGTTCTTCGTCCTCATCATGGCGTCCATCGCTCTGCACGAGGTGGGCCACCTTCTCCCGGCCAAGATCTTCGGCATCAAGGTGCCGCAGTACTTCATCGGGTTCGGCCGTACCCTCTGGTCCACCAAACGCGGTGAGACGGAGTACGGCGTCAAAGCCATCCCCCTGGGCGGGTTCGTCCGACTGCTGGGGATGTACCCGCCGGAGCGGACAGGACGCAAGGGCTGGCTGGGCCGGATGGCCGACGACGCGCGCAGCGTCGAGTACGAGCAGATCACCCCCGCCGATGAGGGCCGTCTCTTCCACCAGAAACCAGTCTGGGCTCGCATCATCGTGATGCTGGGTGGACCAGCCATGAACATCTTTCTGGCATTTGCCATCTTCCTCGGCATCAACGTGATCCACGGCACTTATCAACTCACCCTCGAGGTGAACACGGTCAGCGACTGCATCATCCCGGCCGACCGCGAGGTGCGCGAATGCACGCCACAGGATCCGCCCACCCCTGCTGCGTTGTCAGGGGTGGAGGTGGGGGATGTACTGGTGTCCTTCAATGGCGTCCCCCTGACGAACTGGGTGCAGATGGGCGATCTGATCCGCGAGAACCGTGACCAGGAGGCCCTCGTGGTGGTCGAGCGCGACGGTCAGCGCGTCGAACTCGCCCCCACCGCCACCGTGGTCACCGCGGTGCCGGATCGTCTCGATCCCACCAAAATGCTGCAGGCCGGCTTCTTCGGCGTCTCACCCACCAGTGAATTGGCTCGTGGAGGCGTGGCGGAGACAGTCGATCAGATGTGGGAGATGACCAGGATGTCCGTGGTGGCGCTCGCGAGCTTCCCCGTGCGCATCTGGAACGTGGGGGTCGACCTGGTCACTGGTCAGCCGAGGGACATCAACAGCCCCATCTCCATCGTCGGTGCCAGCGTGGTGGCCGGTGAGCTGAGTGTGGCAGAGCAGATCCCGGTGCCGGACCGGGTGGCGAGCTGGATGTCGCTGCTCGGCAGCATCAACCTGTTCGTGGCCCTGCTGAACCTCGTACCGTTGGTACCGCTCGACGGTGGCCACATCGTCGGCGCGCTCTACGAATGGCTTCGCCGCGGTGTCAACCGCGTGCTCGGCCGCCCCGACCCCGGGGCGGTTGACACGGCCAAAATGTTGCCCGTCGCCTACCTCGTCGGCGGCTTTCTCCTGCTCGGCGGCGTGGTCCTCATCCTCGCCGACATCATCACACCCATCTCATTGTTCTAGGATCGACACATGCCCGTAAGTCTCGGAATGCCCGCACCCCCCGCCCCCATCCTCGCCCCGCGCCGAAAGACGCGGAAGATCAAGGTGGGCTCCGTCTATGTCGGAGGCGACGCGCCCATCAGCGTGCAGTCGATGACCACCACCAAAACCACCGACATCAACGCGACGCTCCAGCAGATTGCCGAGCTGACGGCCACCGGTTGCGACATCGTTCGCGTCGCCGTCCCCAGCCAGGACGATGCCGACGTTCTGCACATCATCGCGAAGAAGTCGCAGATCCCGGTGATCGCTGACATCCACTTCCAGCCCCGCTACGTCTTCGCGGCGATCGATGCCGGTTGCGCGGCAGTCCGCGTGAACCCGGGCAACATCATCCAGTTCGATGACAAGGTGGCCGAGATTGCCAAGGCCGCCACGGATGCCGGCATCTCGCTGCGCATCGGCGTCAACGCAGGATCGCTCGACAAGCGGCTGCTCGCCAAGTACGGCGCTCCCACCCCCGAAGCCCTCGTGGAGTCCGCGCTGTGGGAGGCATCCCTCTTCGAGAAAGTGGGCTTCCACGACTTCAAGATCTCCGTCAAGCACAACGACCCCGTCGTCATGGTGCGCGCCTATGAGCTCCTGAGCGAGAAGTGCGACTACCCGTTGCACCTCGGCGTCACGGAGGCCGGGCCGGCGTTCCAGGGCACCATCAAGTCCTCCGTCGCCTTCGGCGCCCTGCTCAGCGAGGGCATCGGCGACACCATCCGGGTCTCCCTGTCCGCGCCACCGGTCGAGGAGGTGAAGGTGGGCCTCAAAATCCTTGAGTCGCTGAACCTTCGCCCCCGCAAGCTGGACATCGTCTCCTGCCCGTCCTGTGGACGCGCCCAGGTGGACGTCTACGCACTGGCCGAAGCCGTCACAGCAGGGCTCGAGGGGATGGAGGCGCCGCTGCGCGTCGCCGTCATGGGCTGCGTCGTCAACGGCCCGGGTGAGGCACGTGAGGCTGACCTCGGTGTGGCCTCCGGCAACGGCAAGGGGCAGATCTTCGTGAAGGGGCAGGTCATCAAGACCGTCCCCGAGTCGGAAATCGTCGAGACGCTCCTGTTCGAGGCCCGACGACTCGCGGCAGAAATGGGCGAAGTGGGCGCGCCTGAGGTCTCGGTCTCCTGACATGGCCACCCGACTCCGGCTGCTCGGGGGTGAGGACAGGGCCGCCGTCGAGGCATTGCTGGCAAAGCGTCCCGTCGAAAACCTGTTCCTCTCGGCCAAGATTGCCCTCTTCGGGCTGGACCGTCGACGCCTCGGCAAGCTGCACGGATTCGAGCGCGACGGCGAACTGACGGCCGTCTGCCTGAACGGTGGCACCGTCTTTCCGGCGGGGCTCGATCCCGACGCCATCCCCATGTTCGTGGACGCCATAGGACCGATGAGGCGCGCGTCGTCGATTCTGGGACCGAGCATGCCGGCCCTGGGTCTCTTCCTTGGTCTGGCGGAACGCTGGCCCAGCGGGTGGGGCTCCTATGCCAACGTGCGGAAGAAGCAGCCACTGATGGTGCGACGAGGTGCGCCCGACTTCGAGGCCGACCCTCGGGTCAGGCTCCTGACGATGCGCGACTTCGACTCCTACCTGGCCGCGTCCGTGCACATGTACACCGAGGAAATCGGTTCCTCGCCGTACAAATATGGGCCGGGCTATGAGTCGTTCGTTGCGGAGCGGTTGAAGAACAAGGATGCGTGGGGCATCGTCGAGAACTCCGAGGTGATCTTCAAGGCCGACCTCGGCCCCAAGCTCCGTGACCACACGCAGTTGCAGGGTGTGTGGGTGCATCCGGACCACCGCGGCACGGGCCTCTCGGTTCCCGCGCTGGCGGGCATGCTGAGGGACGTCGCCGAGACCTTCAACGTGGTCTCGCTGTACGTCAACGACTTCAACACACCCGCCATCCGGTCCTACGAGCATCTGGGCTTCGAACACGTCGGCGCCCTGTCGACGGTCCACTACTGAGTTTGGACGAGCGCCGCCGGCGGCGCTGCTCGAGACGTTGAGGATTCTGCTCTGCTCTTCGTCGGATTCGTGAACAGTGCGCTCGGCATCCGTGGGTGGCCTGTGACCGGCAGGGGATAGAGTTTGGCCGAGTCCACCGTCGCTAAGGAATCCCGTGATCGAGAAGCTGTCCCGCCTGTTCGTCCGCACGCTGCGCGATGATCCCGCCGACGCCGAGGTCCCCAGCCATCGCTGGCTGGTCCGTGCCGGCTACATCCGACGCGTCGCTCCCGGCGTCTATTCCTGGCTGCCGCTGGGGTTGAAGGTGTTGCGGAAGGTGGAGACCATCGTCCGCGAGGAGATGGTGGCCATGGGAGCCCAGGAAGTGCTGTTCCCGGCGCTGCTGCCCCGCGAACCCTACGAGGCCACGAACCGGTGGACCGACTACGGCGACAATCTTTTCCGCCTCAAGGACCGCAGGGGGGCGGACATGCTGCTCGGCCCCACCCACGAGGAGATCTTCACCCTCACGGTCAAGGACATGTACAGCTCGTACAAGGACCTGCCGCTGTCGCTGTTCCAGATCCAGACGAAGTACCGCGACGAGGCCCGCCCACGGGCCGGACTGCTGCGTGGCCGCGAGTTCGTGATGAAGGACTCCTACTCCTTCGACATCGACGACGAGGGTCTGGACGCCAGCTACCGGGCACACCGCGACGCCTACATCCGCATCTTCGAGCGGCTGGGGCTGGAGTACGTCATCGTCTCTGCCATGGCCGGCGCCATGGGCGGCTCCGCCTCGGAGGAGTTCCTCGCCGTCGCCAAGAACGGTGAGGACACGTTCGTTCGCTCGCCCGGCGGCTACGCAGCCAACGTCGAGGCTGTCCGCATCGCCGCCCCGGAAGCACTGCCCCTGGACGACGCCCCCACGATGAGCGTCGTGGACACCCCGGATGCCCGCAGCATCGCGGCCGTCGTCGACGTCCTCAACGCCGAGCACGCGCAGGACCAGCCCTGGACCGCGGACCAGATGCTGAAGAACCTGGTGTTCCTCGTGAAGCATCCCGACGGCACCACGGAGCCGCTGGCCATCGGTCTTCCCGGCGACCGCGACGTGGATGCCAAGCGCCTCGAGGCAGTTTTCGAGCCCTCGGTGGCCGTGCCGTTCACGCCCGAAGACTTCGAGAAGTACCCCGCGCTGAACGTGGGGTTCATGGGCCCCGTCGATGCATCAGGTGCGGCCATCCTCGGTGAGGAGTCCGCCACCGGCATCCGCTACGTGGTCGACCCCCGCGTGGTCACCGGCACCCACTGGGTGACCGGCGCCAACGCCGTCGACCAGCACCTCACGGGCGTCACGATGGGCCGTGACTTCACCCCCGACGGCGTCCTCGACGTCGCCGACGTGAGGGAGGGCGATGCCGCTCCCGACGGCTCCGGGCCCATGCAGCTCGCACGCGGCATCGAGATGGGCCACATCTTCCAGCTGGGCCGTCGATACGCCGAAGCCCTCGGGTTGAAGGTGTTGGACAAGAACGGCAAGCTCGTCACCGTCACCATGGGTTCCTACGGTGTCGGTGTCTCCCGCGCAGTCGCGGCCGTGGCGGAGGCCACGTGTGATGACAAGGGGCTCTGCTGGCCGCTCGAACTCGCCCCGTACCAGGTGCAGATCCTGGCCACGGGCAAGGACATCTCCGTGTTCGAGGAGGCTGACCGGATCGCCGGTGAGCTCTCGGAGCGTGGACTCGACGTCCTCGTCGATGACCGCAAGGCCAGCCCCGGCGTGAAGTTCGCGGACTCCGAGATCCTCGGCATGCCCATCATCGTCGTGGTGGGCCGCGGTCTTGCCGACGGCGTCGTTGAGGTCCGCAACCGTGCTACCGGTGAACGCTCCGAGGTGGCGGTGGCCGACGCAGTCAGCGCGGTACTGGAGCTCGCCGGTCGTTGACGCTGCGGGGTCCTGGCTGGTGTCGACGCACAGCCAGGACCGATGCTCCCGACCTCACAGTCACGGCGCTGGCACCCATCCGGGCCAGTGCGGCAACCGCGCGCCCCACTGATGGACCCGGTCCACCTGGGTGAGCATCTGCTCCAGCCACTCCACGGGGCTCTGAGCGTCGGCCGCCACCACCGTGCCAAGAGCATCCAGCACATTGTTTTCCAACACTCCCCAGGCGGTTCGGATCTCCTCTGGGGTGCTGAGTGCGTTGGGGAGTTGCCACGTCTGCATCTGTGGCGGCTCGCCGGTGAGTGCCGCGAGCAATCTGTTGCGCATTACCCGGGCGCTGTCGAGCCGCTGGGTTCCTGCTTCCAGAAGGGGATGCTGGCGGGGCAGTCTCCCCAACCCGATTTCGAGCGCCTGGATCAGGACCCACACGTGCGTGAGGGCGATGGTGAAGGCGACGCCCAGGTCCGGGACATCAAAGGGCGCGGGTTCGGATCCGCCGTCCGCAGGGGGCAGGGCAGGGACGAGACTCGCTGACGTCGCCGTCGCGATGGAAGCGAGGAACAACCGTTCCTGCCCATCTTCCGAGGACGTGACGGCGGATTCCAGCACTGCCATCCCCTCGGAGGCCGTGGCGGTGAGCGCGGCGAGAGCTTCGGCGGCCGTGGTGGGCGCGGGGGCTGCGGCCGTGGGACTGGGAACGGGAAAGTCGGTGGAGCCGCCGATCACCGGGTCGACCGACACCACCCGAGCCAGATGGGCCGAGGACTGTGACTGCAGCGCCGTCAACCATGCGACGTACTGGTCGTCAGCACCCCACGTGACAGCGGAGTCCGCCATCGCGTCGATCAGTTCAGCGAATTCCCCCACCCAAACGGCGACCGCTTCCGCGGCAGCCGAACGTGTGGGCACCACCGGCTCCGGAGCAGAGCCGGGGGTGCCACTGATGATGGGGCTTGGGGTGCATCCCGCCACCACTGCCAACAGGGGGAGCTGAATGATTCTCCGGCGGGTGGATCGCATGCTGGCAACCCTAACCGCCGGGGTGCGCGCGCTGCTCAGGACTCGGCGTTCCACCGGATGATGGCCGGATTGTCCTTCTCGTAGCCGAGGATGCTCAGCGTGCCGGTCTGCAGGGGGAAGTGCTTGGCCAGCGACATGTCCAGGCCGAGCCATTTGATGGACAGGGCCCGCAGCGAGTGGCCGTGGCCGAAGACGAGAGCGTTCTCCACACCGGATGCCCGGACGCGGTCGACCACGTTCTGCAGGCGTGCCGACGCCTCGTCGATGGTCTCCCCGGGGCCGAAGCCATCACGTTCAAAATCTGCGGCGCCGTGCGTCCAGATCCGCCAGCCGGGGACGATGTCACGGATCTGGTCGGAGGTCAGACCCTCTCCGGGTCCGTAGGCCCACTCGACGAGATTGTCGTCCACCTCGGCGTCGGGAAAACCGGCGCCGGCGGCGGTGTCGCGTGCACGCCGACGCGGGCTGGTGAGCACCAGTTTGAAGTCGACGTCCCTGAGCCGCTCTCCGACGCGGCGTGCGTCCTCCTCGCCGTCCGGCAGGAGGGGAAGATCGGTGACGGAGGTGTGTTGGCCGGAGCGGGACCATTCCGTGGCTCCGTGGCGTACCAGCCACAACTGGGTGGCGACGTTCTCTGTCATGGGACATCTCCTGGATGCTGGTCTGCTGGACACCACACGGCGTCCAGGGGCCCCACCGGAGGGTCGAGCCCCAGATCTTTCTCTGAACGATCGTAGTTGCGGACGCAGTGCCGTGGGGCCGACGGTGATGAGCTGGGCGTCCCAGGAGGGCTGAGCGCGCGCCCGGATGTGGAGCGATTCGCCTCGTTGCACGTATGATTGGGCGTTCGACTGAACCCACAACTTGAATCCCCACAACTGAAACAGGAGTACCCGCATGCACGAACAACAGCTCACGGAACTCGTTGAGCCGATCCTCGCCCATCACGGTCTGGAACTTGACGAACTCGAAGTCAAACCCATGGGCAAGCGTGCTCTGCTGCGCATCACCGTTGACGGTGACGGGCCCGAAGGCAGGGGCCCCCTTCTGGATGACATCTCGGCGGCCGCATCGATGGTCTCCGCTGCGCTCGACACCACTGATGCCGTGGGCAGCTCACCCTTCACGCTCGAGGTGAGCAGCCGCGGTATCAGCAAGCCGCTGACGTCGCCCAAGCATTTCCGCCGCAACACCGGGCGCCTCGTCAGCGTGAAGTCCGGAACCACAGAGGTCACCGGCCGCATCCTGTCGGCAACCGACGACGAGGTACTGCTCGACGTCAAGGGACAGCAGATGTCCCGGAACTTCTCCGACATCACCAAGGCCGTGGTGCAGGTGGAAATGAACCCACCCAAGACGGACAACGACACCACCGACGTCGACGACATCGACGACACGGATGAGGAGGCCTGAGTCGCAATGGATATTGACCTCGCTGCCCTGCGCGCCATGGAGCGCGACAAGGAAATCCCCATGGAATACCTGATCACCACACTGGAGGACGCCCTCCTCAACGCCTACGACAAGACCGAGCATCCCCTGCGCGGTGTGAAGGTGGAGATTGACCGGAAAACCGGCAAGGTCTCAGTCCTGGCTCCCGAGTTCGGTGAAGACGACGACGAGGTGATCGGCTACTACGACGACACCCCCTCCGACTTCGGCCGGGTGGCAGCCTCCACGGCTCGACAGGTGATTTTTCAGCGTCTCCGTGAAGCAGAGGATGACCAGAAGTTCGGTCACTTCGCCGGGTCCGAGGGTGACATCCTCAACGGCATGGTGCAGGCGGATCGTGACTCCAAGGCCGTGCGCGTGGACATCGGCTCCCTCGAGGCCATCATGCCGCTCGCGGAACAGGCACCGGGGGAGGAGTACGTCCACGGCAAACGACTCAAGGTCTACGTGGTCAGCGTCCGCCGCGAGATCAAGGGTCCCCAGGTGGTCGTCTCCCGCACGCACCCCAACCTGGTGCGGAAGCTGTTCGCGCTTGAGGTGCCGGAGATCGACCAGGGAGTCGTCGAGATCATGGAGGTGGCCCGCGAGGCGGGGCACCGCACCAAGATTGCCGTGCGGAGCAACGTCGCCAGCGTCTCGGCGAAGGGTGCCTGCATCGGTCCCATGGGGCAGCGTGTGCGGGCAATCACCAACGAACTCGGCACGGAGAAAATCGACATCGTCGACTGGTCCGAGGACCCCACCAAGTTCGTCGCAGCGGCCCTGTCACCGGCCAAGGTGATTTCCGTGACGGTCGTTGACCAGGCCACTCGTGCCTGCCAGGCGATCGTCCCGGACTACCAACTGTCGCTGGCCATCGGTCGTGAGGGCCAGAATGCCCGTCTCGCCGCCCGCCTGACCGGGTGGCGCATCGACATCCAGCCCGACACGCCCACCGAGCGATCCACCCCAGCCTGACACACTCGCTGGTGTGCTCAAGAGGGTCTGCGACCACCCGGTCGCAGGCCCTTTTCTGACGGCCTGCATCACCGGGCGGACACTGACGGGAGCCCGGCTAGTCTGGATTCATGTCACCTGTGCGCACATGCCTCGGCTGCCGTCAACGCGAACCGCAGAACGCCCTGGTTCGCCTGGTGCGTGTCGGCGACCACGTCGTCGACGGCACCGCTCCCCGTCTCCCGGGACGTGGAGGGTATCTGCACCGGGACGGCGCCTGTTGGAAACTGGCCGAGCAGAGGCGTGCGATCCAGCGTTTTTTTGGCCCCGGCGCATCTCTAATGCCCGGTGTGGCCGCTGATTGGGAGCAAGTGCCCCACGGACGGTAAGGTGGACGACGGTCCAGCGCTCACCCGCGCTCGGCACCATCATCGCAACGCTGGGGACATCTCCCCGGCGCAGACCAGAAAGTGGGCTAACGCTCATGACCACTCGATGAGTAATTACCGATGAGCAACACAACCAACCCATAGGTCCGGACACTTGAGGTCTGGCCCTGTTAACAAGGAGAGTAGTGGCCAAGCCTCGCGTCCACGAGATCGCAAAAGAAGTTGGAATCACCAGCAAGGAGCTTCTGACGAAGCTCAACGAAATGGGCGAATACGTCCGCGGACCATCCTCGACGCTGGAATCACCAGTGGTACGGAAAATCCGCGAGTCCATGGCCGGACAGCCGAAGGCTGACGCCAAGCCGGAATCAGCGCGTCCTTCGCCGGCATCCACCGCCGCGACCACCACCGCCGCGGCCCCCAAGCCCAGCCCCGCGCAGCCTGCGGCCGCAGCCAAGTCCGACAAGCCCGGACCGTCAACCCCCGGGCCGGCAACGCCTGGCGCCGGCTGCATCAGCCAAGCCTGCTCCCGCAGCACCGTCGGCTCCTGCTTCCAAGCCTGGTGTGACCCCTGCACCGCGTCCGGCTGCACCCAAGCCCCCGGTTCGTCCGGCTGCCCCCCAGGCACGCCCGAACACCCCGGCGGCGGACAAGCCGTCCGGCAGCCCCCGGGCAGAGGGTGGCGGCTCGCCGACTGCCCCTCGTCCCGGTGCAGCACGCCCCGGTGGCCCGACCCCCGGCCCGGCACGTCGTCCCAGCGGACCTCGTCCCGGCAACAACCCGTTTGCCCCGGCGCAGGGGATGGGAACGCAGCAGCGTCGCCCGGCCCGCCCCGAGGGTGGACAGGCCGCACCCGGCGCACCGCGCCGTGATGGCGCACCCGGCGAGCGCATGCCGCGCCCCGGTGGCACCGGTGCATCCGGCATGCCTCGCCCCAACCCGGCGATGATGCCCAAGCAGCAGTCAGCCCAGATTGGTGCAGCCCCCACCCGTGGTGGCCGCCCAGGAGGCCCCGGTGGTCCTGGCGGCGGTCGCGGCCGCCCCGGTGGCCCGGGCGGTGCAGGCGGCGGTCGTCCCGGTGGAGCACCCGGCGGTGTCGGTGGACCACCCATGGGTGGTTTCGCAGGCCGTCCCGGCGGCGGTGGCCGTGGCCGCCCCGGCGGTACGCAGGGTGCCTTCGGGCGCGGCGGTGCTGGTGGCAGGCGCGGTCGCAAGTCGAAGAAGCAGCGCAGGCAAGAATTTGACCAGATGGAGGCGCCAGCCATTGGTGGCGTGCGTCTCCGCAAGGGCGGCGGCCAGACCGTTCGTCTTCGTCGCGGCGCTTCGCTGAGCGACCTGGCCGAGAAGATTGGCGTTGACGCAGCGTCGCTCGTGCAGGTGTTGTTCCACCTGGGCGAGATGGTGACTGCGACGCAGTCCGTGTCCGACGACACCCTTGAGGTGTTGGGTGCCGAACTCGAGTACAACATCGAGGTCGTGTCCCCCGAGGACGAGGACCGCGAGCTCCTCGAGAGCTTCGACCTGGAGTTCGGCGAGGACATCGGTGACGATGACGACCTCGTCGCACGTCCGCCGGTCGTCACGGTCATGGGTCACGTCGACCATGGCAAGACGCGACTGCTGGACACGTTGCGCAAGAGCAACGTGGCGGGTGCGGAGGCTGGCGGAATCACGCAGGCCATCGGTGCCTACCAGGTCCAGACGACCATCGAGGGCAACAGCCGCGCCATCACCTTCATCGACACCCCGGGCCACGAGGCGTTCACCGCCATGCGTGCCCGTGGTGCGAAGTCCACCGACATCGCTGTGCTCGTCGTGGCAGCCGATGACGGCGTGATGCCGCAGACGATCGAGGCCTTGAACCACGCGAAGGCTGCGGGCGTGCCCGTCGTCGTCGCCGTCAACAAGATGGACAAGGAAGCTGCAGACCCCGTGCGGGTTCGCGGCGAGCTCTCCGAGTTCGGTCTCATCCCGGAGGAGTACGGCGGCGACACCCAGTTCGTCGACGTCTCCGCGTTGACGGGCCAGGGTCTCGATGAGCTGCTGGAGGCTGTCGTCCTGACCGCCGACGCAGCGCTTGACCTGCGCGCCAACCCGGACATGCCTGCTCAGGGTGTTGCCATCGAGGCGCACCTCGACAAGGGCCGTGGCCCCGTGGCGACGGTGCTCATCCACCGTGGCACGCTGCGCATCGGCGAATCGATCGTGGCGGGCTCCGCCTATGGCCGCGTCCGTGCCCTCATCAATGACAAGGGCGAGAACCTCGAAGAGGCTCCGCCGTCGATGCCGGTGCAGGTCCTTGGCCTCACCGCCGTTCCCGGTGCGGGTGACAACGTGCTGGTCGTCGACGACGACCGCATGGCTCGCCAGATCGCGGACAAGCGCGAAGCACGCATGCGTGCCGCAGCGCAGGCGTCCGGCTCGCGTCGCAAGACGCTCGACCAGCTGTTCGAGCAGCTCGAGAGGGGCGAGACGCAGGAACTGCTGCTCATCCTCAAGGGCGACGGCGCTGGCTCGGTGGAGGCACTCGAGGATGCACTGTCCAAGATCGATGTGGGCGAGGAAGTCTCTCTCCGCGTCATCGACCGCGGTGTGGGTGCCATCACGGAGACCAACGTCTCCCTGGCAGCCGCTTCCAAGGCAGTCATCATCGGCTTCAACGTGCGCCCCACGGTGCACGCACAGAAGATGGCCGACAGCGAGAACGTCGACATGCGGTACTACTCCGTCATCTACTCCGCCATCGACGAGATCGAAGCAGCGCTCAAGGGCATGCTCAAGCCGATCTACGCCGAGGAGGTCCGGGGCCGCCTCGAAGTGCGCGAGATCTTCCGCAGCTCGAAGTTCGGCAACATCGCCGGTTGCATGGTGCTGAGCGGCACCATTCGCCGCAACCAGAAGGGCCGTCTCCTGCGCGATGGAATCGTCGTCGCAGAGACCTCGATCGCATCGCTTCGACGTGAGAAGGATGACGCCACGGAGGTCCGCGAGGGCTTCGAGTGCGGCATGACCCTGTCCAACTTCAACGACATCCGCATCGGCGATGTCGTGGAGACCTACGAAATGGTGGAGCGCGAGCGGTCCTGACCGCACGCGACTGGTCCGCCGACTTCGGCCTACAGGAGGAATCATGGCAAACCCCCGCAACGCCAAGTTGGCGGACCAGATCAAGGTGATCCTGGCGACGACGATCGAACGTCGTGTCAAGGATCCCCGGCTCGGGTTCGTGACCCTCACGGAAGTCCGCCTCACCGGCGACAACCGTGAGGCCACGGCCTTCTACACCGTCCTGGGTAGCGACGAGGACCGGGTGGCCACCGCTGCCGCGCTGGAGTCTGCCAAGGGCATGCTTCGCTCGACGGTGGGGGCGGGACTCGGCATGAAGTTCACCCCGTCCATCGCCTTTGTCCTCGACGCCACCCCCGAGGTGGCCAAGAGCATGGAGGAACTGCTGGCACGCGTCCAGAACCTGGATGCAGAGGCTGCGTCACGTTCCACCGGCAAGACCTTTGCTGGCGATGCCGACCCGTACAAGAAGCCGCGAGAAGAGAGCGACGACGACGAGTGACGCCCTCTCCTGGGACCGTCGGCTCGGGCATCGTCGTGGTGGACAAGCCGGGTGGACTCACCTCGCACCAGGTGGTCGGCAAACTGCGCCGTCTGCTGGGCACGCGCAAGGTGGGCCACGCGGGCACTCTTGACCCCATGGCCACCGGGGTGCTGATCCTCGGCGTGAATCGCGCGACGCGTCTGCTCGGGCACCTCGCCCTGCATGACAAGTCCTACCTGGCCACCATTCGGCTGGGGGAGCGGTCCACCACGGACGACGCGGAGGGCACCGTCGAGGCGGTTGCTGATGCGTCACACCTCAAGCTGGCCACCATCGACGAGGCATGCGCTCCGCTCAGGGGACGCATCAGCCAGGTCCCCAGCAGCGTCTCTGCCATCAAGGTCAATGGCCAGCGCGCCTACAAGCTGGTCCGTGAGGGCGAGACGGTGGAGCTGAAGTCTCGGGAGGTGGAGGTGTCGCAACTGGACATCCTCGACGTGCGACCCGGTGAGGGTGTGTGCGACGTGGACGTCGAGGTCACGTGCTCCAGTGGCACCTACATCCGCGCCATCGCCCGCGATCTCGGGGACTCCCTGGGTGTCGGCGGACACCTGAGCGCCCTTCGTCGCACCCGCATCGGTGGCTACGACCTGACGCGATCCGTCGTCCTCGGGGACGAGGCGCCACCCCTCATGCCCATGGCAGACGCGGCCCGTCTGAGCTTCCCGTGTCTGGAGGTCGATGCTGAGCAGGCTGCGAACATCCTGATCGGTCGCCGCCTCGATGTGCCGGTCCCCGCCGATGTGACGGGCATGATCTCGCCCGATGGCGAGCTGATGGCTCTGTATCGTCCCGACGACGGAGGCTCCAGACCCGTGGCGGTGCTGGTGGCCCCGGAACCCCGGGAGAGTGCATGAGCACCGTCATCGCCATAGGGAACTTCGACGGCGTCCACCTCGGCCACCAGCGTGTGCTGAAGGAGGCCGCTGAGCACCACGATGCACCGCTGGTGGTCATCACCTTCTGGCCACACCCCATGTCCGTGCTCCGTCCGGACAAGGCCCCCAAACTGCTGGATGATCTCAAGACCCGCATCGAACTGCTCAGGGGCGCCGGTGCGCGTGAGGTGAGGGTCGTCCACTTCACCGAAGCCGTTGCACAGCTCAGTCCCCAGGACTTCGTCGAACGATTCGTCCTGCCGCTCGATCCCCGACTCGTGGTGGTGGGGGAGAACTTCCGCTTCGGTCACCGTGCCGCCGGAGACGTCGCCGAGTTGGCCCGACTGGGGCAGGGACACTTCGACGTCATTCCGTTGGCGCTGGAGTCAATCAACGACGTGGTCACCTGCTCCACCCTGATCCGGGCGTCGCTGACCGCGGGGGACGTGGCCGAAGCCGCACAGCACCTCGGCCGTCCCTTTCTCGTCCGGGGCGTCGTGGTCATGGGCGACCAGCGTGGCCGCGAACTGGGGTATCCGACGGCGAACCTGCCCGTGCCCGACGACATGGCCGTGCCCGCCGACGGTGTCTACGCCGGCTGGTTGACCGCCACGGACGGCATCCGGTTGCCGGCTGCCATCTCCGTGGGATCCAACCCCACCTTCGACGGCGTCGATCGTCGCGTCGAGAGCTATGTGCTGGATCGCACTGACCTGGAACTGTACGGCGAGGAAATCGTGGTCGAGTTCATCGACCGTCTCCGCGGTCAGGTGCGCTTCGAGGGCGTGGAGTCGCTCATCACACAGATGCACGCGGACGTCCGCCTCTGTCGCGTCGCCCTGGACCTCGAGCAACCCTGACGCGAGCGGGTTTCGCATCGAATGTTCCAACTCCCGGTAACTGGTCGCCATTGCTACTTGAATGAGTCCCTCTCCGCCTGATCTGGTGGGGGTGCTGGTCACTGTCCAGCCCAGCCTGAAGGGGACAACGATGTACCTGTATTCCACCATCCCGCCAACACGGCGATTGGCCCGGGGCTTCACCGCAGTCGTGGCTGCGCTGGCCCTCTCCATGGGGCTGGTGAGTCTCCAGACCACCACTGCCGAGGCGGCCCCCAACCTCATCATCAACGGGACGTTCGACAATCCCAACGCGGCCGGCGTACCCGAAGGATGGGGTGAATGGAAGGCAGCCGGCACTGCCACGGTGTCCGTGGAGCCCACCGCCGGACCCAGAGGCGATCGTGCTCTGCGGATTCAAGCCGAGCCCACCAACGACCTGACCGTCAGACGTGCGGTCACGCAGAAGATCAGGATTGACGACTCTGCGCCACGTTCGATGGTCCTGCGGGGCTTCATCAAGGGCGAGAACATCGCCGCTTCCGGGTTCACGGCAATCAGGATGCAGGGTCGCGACGCCGCCAACGTCGTCACCATTCCGGTTGCCTACCACGGACGCGCCAGCGGAACTTTCGCCTGGACACCCGTCGAGGCCTACATCACCATCCCGGACGGCACGCGAGAGTTGGCTGTCGAACCGATGTTGGATCGTTCCGGCGGCACCATCTGGTTCGCGGACCTCTCGCTCGGTGCAGCCACCGCGGCCGGTCGGTTGTCCGTCGCGATCGCCACGAACGGGTTTGCCGAATTGTCCTGGAACTTCGCCCCGGAGACCCCGAGCCACTACGCCATCCACAGGGCCACGGGGGACACGGCACCCGTCGTCGAACCCGGCACCCTGCTGAGAATCGCGCGTGCAGAAACCGCCGCGGATGAGGACACGGTGCCGGGCGAGACCTACACCTACGTCGTCGTGGCGCTCGACGATTCAGGAGCCGCCATCGCGGAGTCCGGTGCGGTCACCGTCACCATTCCCGATGAGGTCATCAATCCTCAGCTGATCAACGTCATGACCGCCTTCGCGTCCGCGGACGCCGTGGAGGTGGGCTGGCGACTCAACGACGCCACGCTTGCCAAGGGCGACCTGACGATCAGGGCAGGCGCGTCCCCGGACGCGACGCTCACCGATCTCGCAACCGTGCCCGTCGGCACGCAGCACGTCACGCTACCGGCCGGCAGCGGCCCGTACCTGCAACTCGTACAGGGCGGCGCGGTGCTGGACTACACGATCGCGGGCGGCATGGACCACCCCCGCAGCATCGTGGACGATGCCGCGATCGCCCGTGTGCGTCAGCAGATCGTGGACGATCCCACCATCGAGGGGGCCTGGGATCAACTCGTGAAGCGCGTCACCACAGGTACCTACGGCGGAGAAGGGGCCATGCTCTACAAGGCCCGCGATGCCGCGTTCGCCTACGCCGTGACGCAGGACGCCTCCTACATCACCATCGCCCACGAAGCCACGCTTGCAGGCGGGTTCATCGTTGCGCCCGTTGCCAGCAATCAGGGGCTCATCCTCGGCCGGGCCAACCTGTTGCTGTCCGCCATCTATGACTGGGCCTACGAAGGATTCAGCGAGACGCAGCGCGCGGACGTCCGCAACCTGATCGCCAAGGCCGCGGACCTGATGTCCACCTACCATCACGACAATCTCGATGGTCCTGACAAGGCAAGCAACTGGATCGGCGTCGCCTCCACGACGGAGTTGGCCGCTCTCATGGCCGTCCGCGGCGACGGTGACATCGGACTGCGCGAGGGCCGGATCGCCTACCTCAGCAACCTCGTCCGACTCCACCTGCAGCAGGGGTACCGGGAGAACGGTTACACCCAGGAGGGTTGGGACTACTTCCACTACGCCGGTCTCTACATGCTGCCGTCGGCCTACGCGGCCATCGGTGACGGTCACATCAGCCTGGTCCCGGAACTGGAGCGTCCGCAGTGGTGGAACCTCGCCCTGCACACCTTGTCAGGGCGCGAGAGCCTCGACATGATCCAGTGGGGCGTGGGAACGCCGAAGAACCAGTCGCAGGGCATCCTGCCGATGCTGATGCCGTTGACGCCGGACGACGCGATCGAGGGAATCCAGTGGGTCTACGACCAGACGCGCGGCATCGGGCGCGACGTGCCCATCTTCGATGGCGTGCACGATCCGTACACCATCCTGCTGTACCCGGGTGGACAGGGTGACATCTCGAAGCTGACCGCATCTGAGGCGCATGAAGCCATCATGGATGACGGGCCGGGCTTCTACGCCTTCCGCAACGCCTACACCGGCCCCGACGATGTGCTGACGACCCTGAACAACCGCAACTCCATCCACAAGGGCTGGTCCGGCTCGGAGACGTTTGGTCTGTCATTGATCGGCTTCGACACTTCCTGGGCGCTCATGGCCGGCAAGTCCCCGGACCCGAAGCTGTTCTCGGTCCCTCTCGTGGACGGCCTGATCCAGCCGCGCGGCCAGTACACCACCGAACGCGCCGAGGGCGTGACCCTGGAATCGCGTCGTTACGCCGAGCAGGGTGGCGGCTACGTCCACTTGGATGGTCACCGCAACTTCGAGGTGGCCTCCGCCACACGTGAAGCCATCGTCGACATGAGCGACGACGTGACGGTTCTGGCCTTCGACGACATGTTCGCCGACGGGGAGACCTCACATGCGTGGGACTGGCAGGTCCACCCCGGGCCTGACGTTGTGGTGAGCGTCGGGGAGGAAACAGGCGCGGACGCCGACTTCGTCCTGACCTCACCAGGGGGCGTCGTGACAGGCTGTGTGATCGGGGACGCCAGGGTGCATGTCACCGACGGCAACCTGCAGATCAGCCAGACGGGCACCAGCGCCCACTTCCAGATTCTCATGGCAGTGGCTGCCACCCGGACGACGCTGACGTGTGGTGACGACGGCGTGGTGGACGTGGCTGGACGCAGCGTCGACATGAATGCGCTGGCCGACTTCGTGCCATCATCCGCGATCACGCCGACACCAACACCAACACCATCTGCGAGCCCCAGCCCGTCACCGTCACCGTCACCGTCGGCGACAGCCACCGCCACGGCGACAGCGACCCCCACGACGGCCCCGACGGTCACGGTCACCGTGACCACCACACCGGTGGTGGACGTGTACTCCACGCCCGGGTACCACCGGATGAACGATCGGATCTGGTTCACCGCCTGCGAGCCCTACTCGCAGACGACGCGCTGCCGCACCGACATCTGGTCCACGCAGGTGACGCATCTGGGGGGCGGCAAGTTCTCCTCCACAACGGGCTGGTTCTTCAACAACCTGACCTACCTGCCGGAAATGACGAGAGCTGCATGGGGTGAGAATCCGTTGGCCAACACGGGCAACTTCACCAGTGCCGGCAGGAACTGGCGCACCGAATGTGACACCGATGCCACCGGGGGCAATGGCTGCCGCAGCTTCATCTGGGCAACCGGTGTCGTCGAGGCACAGAAGAAGGCGAGTGGCGGATACCGCTATGTGCTCGTCAACAAGTGGGTGTTCAACAACATCGTCCGGTTCAGCTGAGCAGGCCCATGACGAAGAGCGGGGCCCGGGGGATTTACCCCGGGCCCCGCTTCATGCGTCACATCGCTCTCAGCGCGCGGTGAGGGACTTCTTGTAGATCGCGTAGTGGGAACTCGCGCGGGACGGGTCCGGCACCTGCTGCACCTCGGGCTCCTTCACGAAGAGGTGCTCGCCGGTCGGGTGGTACTCCAGCGACACATACAGCGGGACGGCCTTTTCGTTGTTGGGATCCACGGCCAGGAAGACGGCAGTGTGACCGGCCTCACGGGCCTTCTGCTCTATCCACTGCGACAGGGCGCGACCAGCGCCCCGGCGACGAGCCGACGGGGCCACGAACATGTTGCGCAACTCGGGCGTCATCTCCGAGTTGAGATCGAGCAGGGCCGTGCCGACGAGGGCGTCGTTCTCGGCGTGGTCGAGGGCGACGGCGAAGTACATGAGACCCTCGCGCTGCAAACGGAAATGCTCATCCACGAGTCGCGGGTCTGTCTGGGCAAGGTGATCCCGAATGACGGGAAGGTCTTCTTCGTTGGCGGTACGCACAATAATGGACATGGAAAACTCCTAACGGGACCTCACGGGCCGGCACCGACACCATATCGCGCAGCACCGCCTCCTGTGTACCTGCCCCCATCACGAGATCGGTGCAGAAACGCACGAATGGGAGCGGCGGGGGTGGTCGTGGTAACGTTCCACGGTTGCCGTTTGATCGGCCACGGAAGCCCAAGAGCCCCAGATGCAACCTGCAAGGGGGCGCCGTGCAGCGAACCGAAGGAATCCGCCATGGAAGCTGTCAACAAGAAGAAGATCATCGAAGACTATGCAACCGTCCCGGGTGACACCGGTTCGCCTGACGTCCAGGTGGCGCTGCTCTCCGCAAGGATCGCGCACCTGACGGAGCACCTCAAGATGCACAAGCATGACCACCACTCACGTCGTGGACTCATGCTCATGGTGGGCCAGCGTCGTCGGCTGCTCAACTACGTCATGAAGAATGATGTCGAGCACTACCGCGAGCTCATTGCCCGCCTGGGTCTGCGTCGCTGATTCAGATCACCCACATTCTGTCGGCTGAGCAGCCCCCGCTCATAGCGGGGTGCTGCTCTTCGCCCTTTTACGGGCGTGCAGGATACAGTGAGGGCACAATTTCATAGCAAGGTTTATCTTTTGCTGCCCGCAGGGGGTCTCATCTGGTCCTCGGTAGTGGTTTTCGGGTGCCCTCAGGGCCCCCCGCGGACCTCGATCGAAGACCGGTGGACCAAGCGGAAAGCCCTGCCCTGTTTGGGCAGCATCCCACCACCGAAAGGAGCCTGTCCATGGAAGGACCAGGTCTCGAATTCTCAGAAGCAATCATCGACAATGGCGCTCACGGGCGCCACGTCATCCGTTTCGAAGCCGGACTGCTCGCGCAGCAGGCCGACGGCTCTGCCGCTGTCTACCTCGACGGCGACACCATGTTGCTCGCCGCCACCACAGCCTCGAAGAAGCCGCGTGAAAACCTCGACTTCTTCCCCCTGACGGTTGACGTCGAAGAGCGCATGTACGCCGCGGGACGCATCCCCGGCTCGTTCTTCCGTCGCGAAGGCCGCCCCGGTGAGGGCGCCATCCTGACGTGTCGCCTCATCGACCGCCCGCTGCGTCCCGCCTTCGTGAAGGGTCTGCGCAACGAGGTCCAGGTCGTCGTCGACGTCCTCTCGCTCAACCCCACCCACCTTTACGACGTGGTTGCCATCAACGCGGCCTCGATCTCCACCACGCTGGCTGGTCTGCCCTTCACGGGCCCGATCGGCGCCGTTCGTGTCGCCCTGATCGATGACGCCTGGGTGTGCTTCCCGACCGTGGAGCAGACGCAGGGTTCCACCTTCCAGATGGTCGTCGCGGGCCGCGTGCTCGAAGACGGCGACGTGGCCATCACCATGGTGGAGGCCGGTGGCACTGAAGCCACGTGGGAGCTCGTTCGCTCCGGCAAGACTGCTCCCACCGAAGAAGTTGTGGGACAGGGCCTCGAAGCGGCCAAGCCGTTCATCAAGATTCTCTGTGACGCCCAGTCCGAGCTCATTGCCAAGTTCCCGAAGGAAACCTTCGACTTCCCGGTCTTCCGCGACTACGAGGACGACGTCTACTCCGCAGTGGAGGGGATCGCCTCCGCCCGCGTGGCCGAGGCCATGAAGATTCCTGGCAAGCAGGATCGCGACGAGGCCACCCACGCCATCCGTCAGGACGTCACCACCCAGCTCGCGGAGCGCTTCGCTGATCGCACTTCCGAAGTGTCGGCAGCCATGAAGTCGCTCACGAAGAAGATCGTGCGTGATCGCACCATCTCCGAGGGCATCCGTATTGACGGCCGTGGCCCCAGCGACATCCGTGAACTCTCCGCAGAGGTCGCGATGATCCCGCGCGTGCACGGCTCGGCACTGTTCCAGCGCGGCGAGACCCAGATCCTGGGCGTCTCCACGCTGAACATGCTGGACATGGAGCAGCGCATCGACTCGCTGGGCCCCGAGGCCACCAAGCGCTACATGCACAACTACAACTTCCCGCCCTTCTCCACGGGCGAGACGGGTCGCGTGGGTTCGCCCAAGCGTCGCGAGATCGGACACGGCGCACTCGCTGAGCGCGCTCTCGTGCCGATCCTTCCCACCCGCACGGAGTTCCCCTACGCCATCCGTCAGGTCTCCGAGGCACTCGGGTCCAACGGTTCAACGTCGATGGGTTCGGTCTGCGCCTCGACGCTCTCCCTGCTCAACGCAGGCGTGCCGCTGAAGGCCCCCGTGGCCGGCATCGCCATGGGCCTGATGAGCGACGAGGTTGACGGGAAGACGCGCTACGTCGCACTGACCGACATCCTTGGCGCCGAGGATGCTCTGGGCGACATGGACTTCAAGGTTGCGGGAACGCCGGACTTCATCACGGCACTGCAGCTCGACACCAAGCTCAACGGCATCCCCGCCTCTGAGCTCCAGAAGGCGCTGCTCCAGGCCCGCGAAGCCCGTCACACGATCCTCGAGGTCATGGGCGAAGCCATCGACGTGCCCGACGAGATGAGCCAGTACGCCCCCCGCATCATCACCGTGCGCATCCCCGTTGACAAGATCGGCGAGATCATTGGCCCGAAGGGCAAGCACATCAACCAGATGCAGGACGACACGGGCGCCAACATCTCCATCGAGGACGACGGCACCATCTACGTGGGCGCCACCTCCGGGGAACAGGCCGACGCGGCAGTTGCGATGATCAACGCCATCGCCAACCCGCACATGCCTGAGCGGGGCGAGCGCTTCCTCGGCACCATCGTGAAGCTCACCAGCTTCGGTGCCTTCGTCTCCCTGCTGCCCGGCAAGGACGGCCTCCTGCACATCTCCAAGCTCCGCGGCCTCGCAGGCGGCAAGCGCGTGGAGGACGTGGAGGATGTCCTGTCCGTCGGCCAGAAGCTGCAGGTGGAGATCTCCGACATCGACGACCGGGGCAAGCTTTCGCTGATCCCCGTCGTGGACGAGGAAGACTCCGACGACAACTGAGTTCTCGCAACAAGTTGTGACACCAGCGGGTGGACCCTTGACGGGGTCCACCCGCTGGTCTTTTTTCAGTGCCCGGCCGCTGTGGCTGGTTGACTGGGTGTACAACAATGGATGGGGCTGCAGATGAAGCGGATCAAGGTGGGTGTCTTCGGGGCCGGCGGCAAGATGGGTGCAGAAGTGGTGCACGCCGTCCAGTCGGCCGATGACATGGAGTTGGTGGCCGGTGTGGACATCGGCGATGATCGCGAGGATGCGTCCGGCGCGGATGTCGTCGTCGACTTCACGCACCCCGATGCGGTGATGGACAACATCGAGTGGTGCCTCAGCCGAGGCATCCACATGGTCATCGGCACCACGGGCTTCACGAGTGAACGTCTCGAGGCCACCCGGAAGCTGTGCGAGGAGAACCACGGTGTGGGCGTGGTGCTGGCGTCCAACTTCTCCATCGGCGCCTTGCTGATGATGAGCTTTGCTGAGCAGGCAGCCAGGTTTTACCCCAGCGTCGAGATCATCGAACTGCATCATCCGAACAAGGCCGATGCACCCTCGGGAACCTCCGTCACCACAGCTCGCCGCATCGCTGCCGCTCGCTCGGCGGCGGAGATGGGGGAAGTGCCGGACGCCACCGTCCACGATGACGGCGCGCGCGGAGCGGTCGTCGATGGCATCCACATCCACGGCGTGAGGTTGCAGGGACTCGTCGCGCACCAGGAGGTGCTGCTCGGTGCGTTAGGGGAAACCCTGACCATCCGCCACGACAGCTTTGAGCGCACCAGCTTCATGCCGGGCGTCCTCGCGGGCGTCCGCCACGTCGTCGACAACCCGGGCGTCACGGAGGGAATCGAGTCGCTCATCGGGCTCTGACTATTGCTCGCGGGCTTAGGTGGGGCGCGGCTGTCGGTCTACCGTCACCCCATCCCCAGTCAGGGTGGCGACGCTCCCAGGAACATCATCCACAGCTTCTGGTGAAGGTGGGGATCCAGCCGTTTGGGTCGCCATAGAAGAGTGCGTGTACAGCCGCAGGGAACTGGATCCACAGATCATCGAACTCGCCCGTCATCAGGCAGGCGTCATCAGTCAACGGCAACTGGAAGCGCTACGTTGTCCACCGGGTGCCGGGCGGCGTTGGAAGCGCGACTGGGTGCCCTTGGGGTTGGGTCTCCACTGCGTCGGCGATCCGACATGGCTCAGCTGGTGCTGGGCTGGGGTCCTCAACGCTGGGGTGACCGGGTTGGTAGGCGGTTCAGCTGCCGCGCATCTGCTCGGCGCTGTGGTGGAACCACCGGAGCAAATCCTCGTCTTCCACCAGAGGTCCAGTGCTCTCAAACGCTTGGGCGATCCGGAAGTCGGAGTGACTTTTCGGCGTTCTGATCGTGTTGGCAGAGGAGCACCTCCGCGGACTCGTATCGAGACGTCCCTGGTTGACCTCGCCGCCGAAGTCACCGAGGACCAAACAGTGGCTGCGGTGACTCGTGCCTTCAGCCAAGGGCTGACCACGCCGTCCAGGGTGCTCGCTCTGTTGGCAACTCGGCAGAGGGTCAGTCAGCGTCGACTGCTGATGGAGTTGTGTCACGAGTCCTCCAGCGGTATCGAGTCGGTGCTGGAATGGAGATTCATGAAGGTTGTGGTGCGCGCGCACGGACTACCTGAGCCTGCTCGCCAGCAAAAACTCACCGCCGGGACGCGCTCTGACGTGTGTTGGGGGGGAGCACGGCATTGTTGTGGAACTCGATGGTCGGCTCGGCCACGAGCAGACATTCAGGGACATGGCCCGGGACAATCGGCTCGCAATGTCGGGGATGCAGACGCTGCGGTACGGGTGGCACGATGTCACGAGCCGACCGTGCGAAGTGGCGTGGCAGTTGGCTGAGGCACTGAGTTCTCGCGGCTGGCACGGTTACAGAAGGCGATGCCACCGGTGTCGGAAGAGTGGGATGTCGTAAGTGGGGGATGTGAGTCGCTACACCGACAACGCATCCCCAACTATCCTCTGATTTTCCGACGAGAGGCGGGACCGGACCTCAGTCGGTGGTGATGTCAGTGACGAGCCGGATCATCTTGATGGTCAAGGTGTCGTCGTCGAGCCCCATCTCGCGGTGCGCCCCGTCGGTTGCCCAACCGCAGCCCACGAGGAACTCGCGCAGGGCGTCGGCGTCGCTCGGCACCCACATGGTGGCCACTTCGTAGCCGTCGGCTCGCAGGGTGTCGACGGCCGCGTTGATGAGACGTGAGCTGTGGCCGGCCTCGATCTCCGGCTCATCCACGACAAACTCGACGATGAGACCGTCCGTTGCTGCCGCATCCGGATCGTTGCTGGGCCCCGTCACGGTGAACCCGACGATGGCCCCGTCCCCCAGCGCCACCAGCACCCGACAGTGGGCCAGGGGCGGTTTGACGATCGCGTCGTGCCACGCACGGACGGTTTCGTCCGCGGAGATGCCTGACATGGCGGCTGACAGGGCAGGCGTGGCGGCCCAGGACCTTCGCTGGAGGCGGGCGACGTCGACGGCCTCTGAGGGCATGGCCAACCGGACGGAATCGGGAACGGGCATGGGGGACAGTCTATGAGACCCCAGCCATCGGACATCGTCTGGACAGCGTTGGTCCACTAGCCTGAGGCAATGACTGAACTGAAGACACCTCCACCACTGAAGCCCGGGACCCTGCGCATCACCCCACTCGGAGGCCTGGGAGACGTCGGCCGCAACATGGCGACCTTCGAAATCGATCGCGAGATCGCCATCGTGGACTGCGGCGTGCTCTTTCCCGAAGAACACCACCCGGGAGTCGACCTGATCCTTCCGGCACTCAACAACCTCAACGACCGGCTCGGTGACATCACCGCACTCGTGCTGACCCACGGTCACGAGGACCACATCGGCGCGGTTCCCTACCTGTTGCGCAAGCGCCCTGACATTCCCATCTACGGTTCAAAGCTGACGCTGGCCTTCCTCGCCAACAAGCTGAAGGAACACCGCATTCGGGGACACCAGCTCCATGAGGTGAAGGAGGGTGACCGGGTCAGGGTGGGCAAGTTCGACTTCGAGTTCGTCGCCGTCAACCACTCGATTCCCGACGCGTTGGCCGTGGCCATCCGGACGTCGGCAGGGATGGTGCTGCACACGGGCGACTTCAAGATGGACCAGCTCCCGCTCGACGGACGCATCACGGACCTGCGGGCCTTCGCACGCCTGGGCGAGGAAGGGGTCGACCTCTTCATGGTGGACTCCACCAACGCTGAGGTACCCGGGTTCACCACACCGGAGAGGGACATCGAACCGGCCATGTCCCGAGTCTTTGAGACCGCCTCCCAGAAGCTGATCGTGGCCAGCTTCGCCAGCCACGTCCACCGGATCCAGCAAGTCCTCGACCTGGCCGTCAAGCACGGCCGCAAGGTGGTGTACGTGGGGCGCTCCATGGTGCGCAACATGGCCATTGCACGCGACCTCGGCTTCCTGAAGGTGCCGGGTGACACGCTCATCGAGATGCGTGACATCGACAAGTACCCGGCGAACAAGGTGGTCATCGTTTCCACCGGTTCCCAGGGTGAACCGATGGCAGCGCTGAGCCGCATCGCCAACCAGGAGCACCCCGTGGTTGAGGTGGGCCCGGGCGACGTCGTGTTGCTGGCCTCCTCATTGATTCCCGGCAACGAGAACTCCGTCTACCGTGTCATCAATGGCCTGTCCAAGCTGGGCGCCCAGGTGGTCCACAAGGCCAATGCCCTCGTGCACGTGTCAGGGCATGCGTCGGCGGGCGAACTGCTCTACTGCTACAACATCCTCAAGCCCCGCAACGTGCTCCCCGTGCACGGCGAGATCCGTCACCTGATCGCCAACGCCAAGCTGGCCATCGCCACCGGAATCCCGGCCGAGAGGGTCATCGTCGCAGAGGATGGCGACGTGGTGGACCTCGTCAAGGGGCGGGCCAAGCGGGTCGGACGCGTTGATGCCTCCTACATCTTCGTCGACGGCCAGACGGTGGGCGACATCAGCGGTTCCCTGACGGACCGGCTCGTGCTGGGCGAGGAAGGTTTCCTCTCCATCATTTCCGTCGTCGACCTGCGGACCAAGAAGTTGATCAGCGGACCTGACATCCATGCCCGCGGTTTCGCGGAGGACCAGTCGGTGTTCGACGACGTGCGTGCAGAGGTGGCCAAGGCGTTGAAGGAGGCGCTGGCTGATGACGTGGACGACCTGCAACGACTGCAGCAGATCACCCGCCGCATCATGGGTGCCTGGGTGTCGCGCAAGCTGCGTCGTCGCCCCATGATCGTGCCCGTGGTGGTTTCCACCTGATAGCCCGGGAGTGCCGAACGGCCGCCCGGTTGGTGCTTGTGCACTGGCCGGGCGGCCGTTC